>NZ_JAXLWP010000039.1:0-63054 GCF_046328425.1 Kouleothrix sp. | reverse complement strand
AACGATATGATGGTATGCCGGCTGTACGATCCGATCGGCGCCACCACGGGCTACTTCGGCGCCATAACCTACCAAAGCCGCTGGGAAGATTGGAATGTTTGGTCGATGTGTGGCTACCCCTACGACCGTGGCGAAAGCCGGCCGACCTACCAGGGCGGCATCCCCGTGCGCGACGACGACGACGGCGACGATATTCGGCTGCCCGACGGCGGCGAGTGGGACACCGCGCAGATCGAGAACGAGGCCGACGAGGCCAGCGGCGCGAGCGGCTCGCCGCTATACTCGTGGTTCGACAATGGGCAGCTGTACGCAATCGGCGTACACCACGGCACAGAAACCGATTACATCTTTCCGTTCAGCAGCGAAACGCTTTCGGCCGCCGCCGGCGGGCCTGGGCTGCCGGCGATCATCAACTGGGCGCGCGCGAACTGGCCCTGATCGCCAGAAAGGGAAGTGCGAAGGGCATAACCCCTCGCACTTTCCTTTTCAGACAGGTTTCAGCGCGATGTGCGGCGGTAGCGAGCAAGCATCGCCGCCTAATCGAGCCGCAGAAACCACTCCTCGGTGGTGGGGCCGCCCTCGACGGCGGCCCACGAGTCTTCGCCGCGGATCACAAACCCGCACTTTTGCAGCACGCGCAGCGACCCGGCATTGTGCTTGGCGACATAGGCATACAGCGGGCGGGCCGGCAGCTGCGCTAGCAATAGCGCCAGCGCGCGGCTGGCCACGCCGCGTCCCCACAGCTTGCGGTCGATCCAGTAGCCAATCATCGGCTTTTCGTCCTGCACGAAGCAGGCAATGCTGCCGGCCACCTGGCCATCGAGCAGGATCGTTCTGTTGACCACCGTGGGGTCGGCGCGGATCTTGGCCCAGTGCGCCATAAATGCGTCGCGCGGCCGCGCTGGGAATGCGGCCATGCGCGTGGCCTCAGGGTCGAGCTGGTGCTCGAACAGGATCGGCAGGTCGTCGTCGATCACGTCGCGCAGCGCGACATCGCCGGTGGGCGGGTGGGTCATAGCATCCTCTGCGTATAGCGCGCCGCTAGCCAGCAGGCGGCGTGGCTGGCGAAAAGATGCGCCTATTATACCAAGCGAGAATCGAGAGATCCACCTGCCGGCGCCCCTGAGCCGATACGGCGTCTGCCGCTCTCCCAAGCGAGGTTGCAGGCCCCCGCGTATCGCAGCACTTCGGCTATAATTGCGCCGCACACACACAAAGAAAGGAACCGTATGCTCGCCGGCATCAGCAAAGCCCTGGTTGGCCTGGTCGCGCTCGAACACGTGTATATTCTGTACCTCGAGATGTTCGGCTGGACATCGCCGCGCGTCCGGCGGATCTTCGGGACGACGCCCGAGTTCGCGCAGGCCAGCAGGGCTCTGGCGGCCAACCAGGGGCTGTACAATGGCTTTCTGGCGGCCGGGTTGCTGTGGAGCCTGCTGCACCCCGACGCCGGAACCGGCCGGCAGCTGGCGCTGTTCTTCCTGGGATGCGTGCTGCTGGCCGCGCTGTTTGGCGGGCTCACGGCCAAGCGCTCGATCCTGTGGGTTCAGGGCGGCCCGGCGCTGCTGGCCCTGCTGGCGCTGCTGGCGAGCTAGCCGCACGGGCGCGACGTATCGCGCCCGTACCGTGCCTGTGGATCGAAGCCTGCCTTAGCGCGTGAGCATTTTGAAGGCGAAGCCGCGGCCATAGCCGGCCTGGTAGGCCAGCAGCCCCCAGAATCTGGCGAAGTTCTCGGTGAGCGGCGCGCTGGCGATGCCGCCGACGTCGACTGGCACGACGCCCAGGTCGTGCGCGAGCTGGATGGCCGCCTGCTTGGCCGGCGGGTCGTCGCCGCAGATAAACGTCTCGACCGCCACACCGCCATAGATCGGGTCGGCCAGCACTTCCCAGGGCGTCGCGTTGAACGCCTTGGCAATACGCGCGCCCCCAGCCGCGTGCGCCACAGCCGCTGCCGCCGAGCCAAAGCCTGCGGGCGCCCCACCAAACGCGTTCGTCGTATCGATGAGGATTTTGCCGGCGAGATCGAGCGCGGGCAATGCCGCGAGCGCAGCGTCGAGCGGCAGCGCCACAATCACCACCTCGCCGAACGCCGCGGCCTCGGCGAGGCTGCCCAGCCGCACGCCCGCGCCGGCTACGGCCTGCGCCTTCGGGCTGGCCGGGTCGCGCACGCCGACGAAGATCGAATGGCCGTGCTCAGCCAGGCGCCGCGCCAGCGTCCCGCCAATATTGCCGGCGCCTAGAATGCCGATCTGCATACTCTTTGCTCCTTATAGACACGAGGTACGCGGTGTTCTTCCACGTCGGAGGCTTGGCGGGCGCAAGCCCTCCAAAATCACTCTTTGTGGCTGGTCGCGGCCGTGGCCGTGGCCGCGACCAGCCAAAAAAATGGGATAAACGCTCTAGAAGACACGCAATTATAATACAGCTCGGTATAGTAACCTGTCAACCAGCTTGCGGCCGGCAAGTCGCGGCGTTACAATAGCCGTAGCTCCAATGCACCTTCGTTCTGTTACACGCCGGTGAACCCGATGACTGCTGAGATCGACGCGGGCGCTACGCGCGGGCCAGGCCGGCCGCGCGAGCCTGCTACCGACGCGCGTATCCTCGCGGCTGCCCTACGCCTGATGGCGCAGGGTGGCTATGTGCGCATGTCGATGGAGGCAGTGGCTGCCGAGGCGGGCGTGACCAAGCCGACGATCTACCGGCGCTACACCAGCAAGATCCAGCTGGCGTTGGCGGCGATCGTGGCATTCTGCGATCAGGATCCGCCGCGCTCCAGCGGCGCCACGCGCGCCGACCTGGTGGCCCAACTGCGGCACCTGCGGCGCGCGCTCGGCCGGCCGTATGGCATGGCGCTGCTCGGCACGGTGCTGGCCGAAGAGCACGAGACGCCCGAGCTGCTCGCGAGCTTTCGCGAGTACCTGGTACACCCGCGCCGCACAGCAGTGCGCGCCATTCTCGAGCGCGCGCGCGCCCACGGCGAGCTGCCGGCCGGCGCCGACCTGACGCTGGCGATCAACATGCTGATCGGCGCCTACTACGCTCAGTACCTTGCCGGCGAGCCGTTCGCCGACGACTGGGCCGAGCGCGTAGCAGACCAGGCGCTGGCGAGCATCGGCTGGGCCGGCACCGGCTAGCGCTCTAACGGGTGGGCGGCGCCTCCGAATGGCAGGGCATACACGGTACGCACGAGCTTCCCTGCCCCGATTGTGGCGTAGGGCGCCACAATCGGGGCGCTATAAAGCACAAAGCGCCGCGAAAAGGCGTGCCTGGCCGAAACAAAATCTATTAAGGCAGGCTATTTGCCAGGCTCTGCTGCAAGCCCTGGGTCAGCTGGGCCTTCTCCTGATCAGACAGCCGCGCATCGGGATGCATGATCAGGTAGTCGCTGGGCGGCATCGCGCCGTTGCGGATCTGCTGTCCGATCTCCTCGGCCATGCGCGTGGCGCGAAACCCTTGCAGCCGGTTCAGCTCGGAAAGATTCAGGTGCGAGCGGCCCTCGCTGATGTGGTTGCTCAGCAGCCACGAGCCCGGCGCGATGTAGCCATACCACGGCCAGACGCTCTCGTTGCTATGGCAGTCCATACACGCGCGCCGCGCCAGCTGCTGCGTGCCCTGCGAATCCCACCGGATCGCGGCCTGCGCCGGCGGGTTGCTGCGGTTGACCGGCACAAACTGGGCCAGCGCCAGGCCGACGATGGTGATCGCCACCGAGCTGAAGATCGCCTGCCCGGCCTCGCGCCGGGTATCGGCCGGGGCGGGCGCGGCTGTGTCGGGTGTGGCTGCGGCGGCGGCGCGGGCGCGCCGCAGCGTGGCCCACTCGGCCACGCCGAAGATGCCCATCAGCACTACGCCGGCCACCAGCGGCAGCGGCGAGGCGTTGCGAGCGCCAGGCCCGCCTTCGAACTCGGGAGGGCCGCCCTGGGCCTGCTGGTTTTGCGTGTTCTGCCCGCCACCCTGGCCGCCGGCCGCGCTAGGCTGGCCGGTGAGCACAAGCACCAGCGCGGCGGCCAGCGCCAGCCAGGCGATCGCGCTGAGCACGGCGGTGGCGCCCAGCGCCGCAAGCACCCTGCGCGCGGCCCGCGCGCTCAGCGGCAGCCGAAAGATGGCTACAAACATCGCGAGAATACTGAGCATGCCGCCAGCACCAAGCCAGATCACGGTAAACCCGCCGATCGTGCCGATCTGCGCGATCAGCAGCAGCACGCCCACAAGCGTGAAGCCCAGCAGGTAGGCCGGCAGCACCAGCAGCAGCTTGCGCCAGCGGCTGGCGGCCGGGCGTAGCGCGGCGGCTACCGCGATCAGCGCGGCGGCGGCAAAGATACCCAGCGCGGCCAGGCCGGCAGCGACCACAGCGCCGTTGCGCGCCGCCGTCAGGCCGGCCGAGCGATAGCGAAACCACAGCGGAAAACTCGCCACCATGCCGCCGGCGAACGCCAGCAGGCACAACACCGCGAACACCATCGTCAGGATCAGGGGCAGGCGAAATCGAGCGTTCATGACATTCCTTTTCATGCACAACCAGCGATGTCCGATCAACACCGTTTGCGCGGCTGGCGCAACAGCGGCACACCAAGCGGCATCCGCCACAGGCAGCGTTCAGCCGACATGGGCCAGCGCGAAGATCTTTGTGATAGGATAGGCAGATCAGCTCGAGTGTACTCAGAACTTGTTCAGAAATTGTTAGGAAAAGATGAAGAAACAATGTGAACATGATACGTTACCTTGGGCATAGTTTCATTCATACCAGCTACACGCTGGCGCGCGCAGCCTTCGGCATAGCTGAAGCACGCCTTGTCGTTCGGTGCGGCCTTGGAAACTCACAGGAGGAGCATACGCTATGAGCACCCCCAACCTCGACGCCATCCTGGGCGCGGCCAGCCAGGCTGCGCAGACGCGCCTGTTCGGGCCGGCGCGCGAGGGGCGCCTGCCGCTGACGCCGGATATGCTGCGCAACGAGCCAAGCGGCAACCTGTTCGGGCTTACCCAGAATGTCGCGATGGGCTGGGACCCCGACGAGGTGAACCGCAAGCAGTTCCTGATTGTCAGCACCCACGGCGGCCTGCGCGGCGAAGATGGCTCGGCGATTGCGCTGGGCTTTCACACCGGCCACTGGGAGATCAACCTTCTGGTGCGCGAAGCCGCCGAAACCCTGCGCGCCGAGGGGGCCATCCCGTTCGCGGTGGCCTGCTCGGATCCCTGCGATGGCCGCAGCCAGGGAACCACCGGCATGTTCGACAGCCTGCCGTTTCGCAACGACGCGGCCCAGGTGATGCGCCGGCTCATTCGCTCGCTGCCAACCCGCAGCGGCGTCATGGGCGTCGGCACCTGCGACAAGGGCCTGCCGGCGGTGATGGTGGCGCTGGCCGGCTCGGGCACGCTGCCGGGTATCGCCGTTCCCGGCGGGGTAACGCTGCCCGCCCACGGCGCCGAGGATGCCGGTACGATCCAGACGATCGGCGTGCGCTTCGCCAACGACCTGATCAGCCTCGACTACGCCGCGACCATGGGCTGCCGCGCCTGCGGGTCGTCGGGCGGCGGCTGCCAGTTCCTGGGCACCGCCGCTACCGCGCAAGTTGTCGCCGAGGCGCTTGGGCTCACGCTGCCGCACGCCGCGCTGGCGCCCTCGGGCGAGCCGGTGTGGCTCGACATGGCCCGGCGCTCGGCGCTGGCGCTGCTGCGGCTGGAGGCGCTGGGCATCCCGCTTGGCCGCATCCTCACTGCCCAGGCGATCGAGAACGCTATGGTGGTGCACGCGGCGTTCGGCGGCTCGATGAACCTGCTGCTGCACATCCCGGCGATCGCCTACGCCGCCGGCCTGCCGCTGCCCACCGTCGAAGACTGGAACCGCGTCAACCGCGCGACGCCGCGCCTCGTCGACGCACTGCCAAACGGCCCGCGCAACCACCCGACGGTGCAGGTGTTCATGGCCGGCGGCGTGCCCGAGGTTATGCTGCACCTGCGCGACATGGGGCTGCTGCATCTCAATGCGCTCACCGCCAGCGGGCAGACGCTGGGCGAGAACCTGGAGTGGTGGGAGCAGAGCGAGCGCCGCCAGGTGGCGCGCGCGCGCCTGGCCGCCGCAGGGCAGATCGACCCGGCGAATGTGATCATGGACGCCGACCGCGCGCGTGCGGCCGGGCTCACGCCCACCACCGTGTTCCCGGTGGGCAATATCGCCCCGCACGGCTCGGTGATCAAGGCCACCGCGATCGACCCGTCGATCGTCGGCCCCGGCCAGGTGTACCAGCACCGTGGCCCGGCGCGCGTGTTCACCAGCGAGAAGGACGCGATGCGCGCGATCAAGGGCCAGAGCGAGCCGCCGGTGCGGCCCGGCGACGTGATCGTGCTGGCCGGGATCGGGCCATCGGGCACCGGCATGGAAGAAACCGCGCAGGTGACGATCGCGCTCAAGATGCTGCCGTGGGGCAAGCACTGCCCGCTGCTCACCGACGCGCGTTTCTCGGGCGTCTCGACCGGCGCGTGCATCGGGCATATCGGCCCCGAGGCGCTGGCCGGCGGGCCGATCGGCCGGCTGCGCGACGGCGACCTGATCGAGATCAGCATCGACCGGCTGAACCTCTCCGGCGCGGTAAACTTCCTCGGCCCCGACGGCCGCGAGCTGCCGCCGGCCGAGGCCCAGGCGCTGCTCGACGCGCGCGCGCCGCACCCCGGCCTCGCGCCCGACCCGCGGCTGCCCGACGATACGCGGCTGTGGGCCGCGCTCAGCGCGGCCAGCGGCGGCACATGGCGCGGCTGCATCTACGATGTCGACCGGATCATCGAAGTGCTGCGCGCGGGCATGGCCGCGCTTGGCGAGCCCGACGCCATCCCCGCGCCGCCGGCCGGCCCAGCCTACAGCCGAGCGCAGAGCGAGTAGCAGCAGCTCCGTTTGACCAGTTTCTTTTTGCCCTGGCCTGCCCGGCTTTGCCGGGCAGGCCAGGGCAAAGTTCGAAGCGGCAATGCCGCCCCGAACCCCCACCGCTGCCGCAGGCAGGCACGGCTATGGCTCGGCGGCAGCGGCGGCGCGCAGCCCCTGCTCGATCTGCGTCAGGTGCTGGCGCATCGCGGCGCGCGCCGCCCCGGCGTCGTGGGCGTTGATCGCCGCCACAATCAGGCTGTGATCGCGCTGCGCCTGCAGGCGGATCGCGTCGATCTGGATGGTGCGCGCGCGGCTGCGCTGGCTCAGGTGGCGAATGCTGGCCATGAAGCGGTTCATGAACGCGTTGCCGGCCGCCTCGGCGATCAGCTGGTGCAGCTCGACATCCAGCGCGACCAGCAGATCCGGCTGGTCGGGGCTTGCCTGCATGGCGCGCAGGCAGCTATTCACCTGCTCGAGCTGCGCCGGGCTGATGCGCTCGGCCGCCACTGCCGCCAGCTCGGGCTCCACCAGCAGGCGCGCCTCGAGCAGCTCGAAGATCGTCGCGTCGTCGAGCGACAGCAGCATGTCGAGGTGCTCGACCAGCGACTCGGGCGCGAGCGAGGCCACATAGCTGCCGCCGCCGTGGCGCGTGCTGAGGATGTTCATGTAGGCCAGCGTGCGGATGCCCTCGCGCAGCGACGGCCGGCTCACCCCCAGCGCCTCGGCCAGCTCGCGCTCGGCGGGTAGCTTGTCGCCCGGGCGCAGCTGCTTGCTGCGGATCAGCTCGACAATGCTGCGCACCACCTGGTCGGCAATCGCGTCGCGCTTGAGGGCCGGGTAGTCTGGTGCCATCTTGTGCTCTCTGTGCGAGCGCCAATATAGCAATCCTATCGGATTCATAAAGGGGAGAAGATTTTTCTTTGGGGACTGCGCCCCGCTGGCCCCTGCTTTTTATGACTCATTTAGGATTGCTATACCGCGCCCGTGCGAACCCCCGGGAGTTGAACCAGGCGCTAGCGAAACGTTGCCTGGCGCAGAATGCTGGCGCCGATCGGCACGAGCCGCGCGGCGACCGGCTGGCGATCGGCTGGGCGCAGCAGCGTGGTGCGCAGCGCCGGGGCGCCGGCCCACGGCCGCTCGGGGTCGTGCGCGCCAGGCTCGATTTCGAAACCAGCATCGGGCGCGAGCGCGTACTCGGCCGGCTCGCCAGCCGCCGGCTCGTAGTAGATGTCGGTGAAGCCCGCGACCGGGTAGGCGCGCCCCGGCTGCTCGAGGGCGGCGATCGGGCGCACATACAGCAGCGGCCCGTAGCTCACCACGCGCTCGCCCGACGGCAGCGCGTGCAGCGCGGGCGCGGCGGCGAAGCCCAGCCGCACTTCCTCGCCGCCGCGCCACACCCGCCGGATGCCGATCAGCTCGCCCGCCTCGGCGCCGGCCGCCGCGCCATCGAGCGAGCAGCTGTAGCCGGTGGCCCAGCCCGGCCGCCGGAACGCCAGCTCAAACTCGACCGGCCGCGCAACCTCGACGCTGAAGCTGATCGCCAGCTCGAAGGGGTAGCTGGTCGTTTCCAGAATACGCACCGCCACGCCGCCCACCTCGGCGTTCAGCTCGCACGGGCCATACAGCGCGGCCACCAGGCCGCCGGGGCTGCGCAGCCACATCGCTTTCACATAATACGGGTAGATCCGGCCGGCGTTCGGCACGCAGCATACTGCCACATCCTGGTGGGCGGGCGAGTACTTGTAGCGCGTCTGCGGGTGATCGGGGTCGACCGGGTCGTCGGCGTGCAGCCTGCCAGTCATCGAGAACGAGCTGTCGGTCTTGAGGTAGGCGATCGCGCTGGCCTCGGGGTGGCGCGCGCCCTGGCCGGCGTTGAACAGCAGCCACTCGGCGCGGTCGGCCCAGGCCATGGCGCCGCGCTTCTGCAGCAGGTGCGTGTACGAGTCAAGCAGCTCGTGGATCGAGCAGTACTCGTAGCCGGTGCTGGTGGCGTCGGCCACACGCCCGCCGATCCACTCGTCGCCGATTGGGCCGCCGCTGGGCGCCAGGCAGCGGCCAAGCTTGGCCAGAAACGCGTCGAGCGCGCGCTCGAGCTGCGGGCTGCCCGAGGCGTACAGCGCGGCCAGCAGCGCGCGCAGGTGCTCGTAGGTGTGCACGCCGTGGCCCTTGAACGGGCGCGCCGGGTCGAGCAGGTTGGCGTAGCTCGCGTCGTCCTCGGGTAGCTCGCTCTGGCTGTACTCGGCGTAGAGCCAGCCGGCGTACGCGAGGTAGCGGGCGTCGCCGGTCAGCTGGGCCAGCCGGTCGAGCGCGTCGGTGAAGGCCAGCCCGTGGCCGACTCCGGCGTAGGGCCGCTCGAGCGCGAACGGGTGCGACCGGCCGATCGGGTAGGCCTGCATGGTGCGCTGGGCCGCCCGCTCGACCGCCGCGAGCACGCGGGGCTCGCCGGTGGCCTCGTAGTAGCCCAGCAGCACGCGAAACAGCGAAGCCTGCGCCCACAGCTCGCCATTCTCACCGCTCAGCCTGAAGCGCAGATCGGGCGCGTAGATCCCCAGGTAGCCGTCGGCGTCCTGCGTCGCGAGCACGCGCTCGACATACGCGCGCGCCGCGGCCAGAAACGCCGGGCTCCCGAGCAGCAGCGCCGTGCGCACCATGCCATCGCGCCAGTTCGACTGCGTTTCGCTGTTCCACCACAGGTACTGCACGTGCCAGGCGGCCTCCTGCGCGGCCACGCCCAGATCCTTGCGCGTCACCGCCGCGCTCAGCCGGTTGGCGCCGTAGATATCGTCGTCGCGGATCAGCTCGGGCACCAGCGCGTCCAGGCGGCCGACAAAGCCGTCTTCCAGGTCGCGGCGCATCTGGCGCTCGATCCAGCCGCGCGGGCGCACCTGGCCCAGCGGCAGCCAGGCGTAGGCCTGCGGCAGCGGGCGCCCGGGCGCGAACGGGTCGGTTGGCAATGCAGTATCATTCGTCATGGTGCTCCTGATTCCAGTGGGCATGATGTGCTCAGCCATCTCGGTGTGCGATTCGCCTTGCTCCGCGCGGCAAATCGCACACCGAGGAATAATCAAGAACCGCTCTACCGCAGGCGGGATGCCAGGGCGCTAGCTCAGGCGCAGGCCATATTCCGCCTCGAGCTCAAGCAGGCGGTTGTACTTGGCCAGCCGCTCCGACTGCGTCACCGAGCCGACTTTGATCTGGTCGCCGCGCCAGCCGGCCGCCAGGTCGGCCAGCCAGTCGTCCTCGGTCTCGCCGCTGCGCGCGCTGACGATCACGCGCCAGCCGGCGGCGCGCGCCAGCCGCTTGGCCTCGCGCGCCTCGCTCAGCGTGCCGATCTGGTTCACCTTCAGCAGCAGCGTGTTGGCCGCGCCCGCCTGGACCGCGCGCTCGATCCGCGCCGGGTTGGTGCACAGCAGGTCGTCGCCGACGATCTGCGCGCTCGCGCCGAGCTGGCCAAGCAGCGTGGGCCAGCTGGCCCAGTCGTCCTCGGCCAAGCCGTCTTCCACGCTGGCGAGGCCGTAGTCGGCAGCCCAGCGCGCGATCTGAGCGATCATCGCCGCTGCGTCAAGCGCGCACCCGCCCAGCATGTAGCGCCCGCCCTCGTAGAAGTGGCTGGCGGCCACGTCGATCGCCAGCGCTATGTCGCGCCCTGGCCGCAGCCCGGCACGCGCAATCGCCGCCAGCGCGTCTTCGAACATCGCCTCGATCGCCGGAAATGGCGGCGCCAAGCCGCCCTCGTCGGCGGTGAGCAGGCGCATGGCGTAGCGCTCGCGCGCGATCTCGGCGGCACACTGGAACACCTCGGCCGCCGCGCGCATGATCTCGGCCATGCTGCCGGCCATCGGCATGATCAGCAGATCCTGGATGGGCACCTGCCCGCCGGCGTGCTTGCCGCCGCTGAACAGGTTGATCATCGGGCGCGGCAGCCTGGGCGCGGCGCCGCCGTCCAGCCCGGCGGCGTAGGCAAACAGCGGCTGGCCGCGCTCGGCGGCGCAGGCGCGCGCGAACGCCAGCGATACCGCCAGCGTGGCATTGGCGCCTAGCCGCGCCTTGTTTGGCGTGCCGTCGAGCGCGGCCAGCCATGCGTCCAGCTCGGCCTGCCCCGCGAAGGTGCGCCCGCGCGCCGCGGCTTGGATCTCGCCGCTGATGTTGCCCGCCGCCTGCAGGCAGCCCAGCCCGCGAAAGCGCGCCATGTCGCCGTCGCGCAGCTCGAGCGCCTCGGCGGCGCCGCGCGACGCGCCCGAGGGCACCGAGGCGCGCCCGCGCGCGCCAGACGCCAGCTCGCAGAACGCCAGAACCGTCGGGCGGCCGCGGCTATCGAGGATCTCGAGGCCACGCAGGTTGGCGATTGAGTAGCTCATGGTGCAATGCTTTCGATAAACTGGCTGATGCAGGCCGGCACGCTCGCGGGCGGCCGCGCGATCAGGCCCAGCGCGGCCCGTAGCTGGCGCTCGCGCTCGTCGGCAGACAGGTACTCCAGCGGCGAGCGGCCGGCTACCCGCGCTAGCAGGCAGGCCGCCAGGTGGCGCGCGGCGCGCTGGCCGTAGTTCGCGCCAAAGCGCTGGGCCACCACGCCGCTGTACTCGCTCCAGAAGGCGTGCGCCGCCTGCACGAACGCGCCGCGCCGCGCCGGAAGGTGGTGCGCCTTGCTCAGCAGGTGCGTCAGCGCAAACCCAACATCAAACGCCGGGTCGCCCCAGTGGATCACTTCGTGGTCGAGCAGGATCAGCCGGCCGCCGTGCACCAGAATGTTCTTCGGGCTGTAGTCGCCGTGGACGATCGCCAGCCGGCTGGCGCGCGTGTCGGCCACCAGCGCGGCCACGAAATCGGCGGCGGCCGGCGCCTGCTGCGCGGCGTAGAGGTAGTACGGCTCGATCCGCAGCGACTCGAAAAAGCCGCGCTCGCCGAACAGCGCGGCGAAGCGCCCGGCCTGGTCGTGCGAGCGCGCGTGGATCTGGCCGAGGATCGCGGCAAACTGCGCGACGTGGGCCGGCTGCGGGCCTTCGGCCAGCAGCAGCTGCTTCCAGTTCGCGTGTGGCTGCGGCACCGCCGCCATCGCCAGCAGGTGCTCGGCGTCGTCTTCGAAGATCAGCGCCGGGATGCTGCCGGGCGGCGCTAGCTCGGGCAGCGCGCGCAGCCCAAGCGCCTCGCGGTGCACGCGCGCCGGGTCGCTGAACCAATCGACTTGCACGCGCAGCTTGGCGAGCGCCTGCTTCAACACCCAGCTAACCGCCGGCGGGTGCTCGACCAGCACGGTGCGGTTCGAGACGCCGCCGGCCAGCACGCTGATACGCGGGCTGGCGCCGGCGGGGATGTGGCCCGCGCGCCGCAGGTAGTCGGTCAGCGCGGCCGGGTCTTCGATATCGAGCGCCATGGCTACTCCGGCCTTGCCAGCCGGCCGTCGGCCAGCGCGCGCTCGAAGATCTCGAGCGTCTCGGCGATGCCCTGCTCCAGCGGCGTGTCGTAGACCTGCGGCATGCTGGCGCGCAGCCGCGTGTCGTCGAAGCCCTCGGGGAAGGCTAGCGGCGCGTCGGCGGCGCTGATCTGCGCGCCGGGGCGCAGCCGCTGCACGCTCGCCACGAACTCGGCGACGCTGGCGGGGCGCGTGCCAAGGTTGAAGGTGTTGGCGCCCGGCAAATCCGCGCGCGCGGCGTCGATAAACTGCCGCGCGACATCCGAGGCGTACTGGAACTGCATCACGCCGCCGAAGCCGATGTGGAACGGCACGCCGGCCGCCGCCGCCAGCACGGCTTTGGTCGGATCGCTGGTGAGCCCCTGGTCGCGCCCGGCGCCGTACACCACATACGGCCGCAGCCCGACGCTGGCGATGCCGTGATCCTGCCAGTAGACGTGCGCAATGCCCTCGCACGCGACTTTATAGACGCCGTAGAGCGTGTGCGGGTTTGGCGGCGCGTCGTGGGGCATCAGCCCTGGCGCGTACTCGCTGGGCGCGCCATACACCGCGATCGACGAGGCGTGCGCCAGGTGCTTGACGCCGGCATGGCGCGCCGCTTCGAACACATTCACCGTACCAACGACATTCACTTGCGCGCCGGCCACCGGGTTGGCGCGGCAGAACGGCACCTGCAGCGCCGCCAGGTGCACGATATGCGTCACTCCGTGCGCGCGCACCGCCTCGGCTACCTGCCGCGGGTCGGTCAGGTCGCCCTGCACAAATACAATCTCGCTCTGCTCGGCGCGCGACAGCAGCAGGTCGAGCCGCGCACGGTTCGCGCTCAGGTCGAAGCCAACCGCCCGCTGGCCCTGGCGCGTGAGGTGGTAGAGCGCCCAGGCGCCGATGCAGCCCATCGCGCCAGTGACAAGGTAGGTCGCACCTGTGTCCATACGTTGTCTCCACAAGTGGTAAAGTGGTCAGACAACTTCTATAGTATGGCCAAAGGCGAGGCTTGTCAATTCGGGCCAGGCAGGATCTCGCGCAGGTAGTGCTCGAGGCCGTGGCTGTCGCGGCGCTGACGCGGGTAGCCGAACGACACCTCTTCGAAGCGCACGCCATCGCGCCAGTGCGTCTTGGGGATGTGCAGGTGGCCATACACCACGGCCAGCGCCCGAAAGCGGGTATGCCAGCGCTCGGTGCGGCAGGTGCCGCACCAGATCGAGAAGCGCGGCGTCAGCGGCAGCCACACCAGGTCGTGGCGCAGCGGGAAGTGGCCAATCAGCACCAGCGGCGCCTGGCGCGCGGCCTCGGCCAGGCGCTGCGCGGTGGCGGCAGAGCGCGCCGCGCACCAGTCGGCCCTGGAGGGGTATGGGTCGGGGTGCAAGTATTCTTCGTCGTTGCAGGCCACGCCGCTGGCGCCGGCCCAGCCGAGCGCGGCGCCGGCGGGCACGTCGGCGGGGCGAAAGGTGTAGTCGTACAGCGTGAAGATTGGCGCGAGCAAGCATGCAGGCCCGGCGCCAGGCCAGCGCACGTATGGGTCTTCGGGCGTCAGCACGCCATGCGCGCGGCAGATCGCCACCAGGCGGCGGTACTTGGCCTCGCCGCGCAGGCCGCCCGCGTCGGTTGGCGGCGTCCACAGATCGTGGTTACCGGGCGTCCAGATCAGCCGGGCGAAGCGGCGCGTAAGGATTGCCAGCGCGTACTCAAGGTGCACCTCGCGCTCGCCGATGTCGCCGGCCAGGATCAGCCAGTCGTCGGGATGCGGCGGCAGCGCCTCAAGCGCCGCGCGGTTGGCGCGGTAGCTCAGGTGCAGGTCGCTGATCGCGTACAGTTTCATGCGCGGCGCCGTGCGCAGTGCCGGCCGCACACGGCGGCCTCGCGCGGCCGAGCCGCCGCCGGCACATAGCCCGCGCAAGCCTGTGTCGTTGCCATGCTGCCTCCTCAGTCTGGGGTTCCTGTGCTATTATACCAACCTGGCCCAATCCCCGAGCAGGGCTGATACAGCGACGCTGGATCTCGCCCCCAAACCCCGCCGAACGGGTAGCGTTCGGCAGAGCGGTGTTTAACCGCAAGAGCAGGGAGGAGCAACGCATATGGACGTGTTTGAGGCAGTGCGTACGGTGCTGGCGGTGCGGCGCTATCAGGATCGCCCGGTGCCCGCCGACGTGGTCGCGCAGATTGTCGAGGCCGGCAGGCTGACGGCCAGCGGCATGAACGCGCAGCCCTGGCACTTCATCGTGGTCGAAGACCGCGCGACGCTCGGGCAGCTCGGCGCGCTGGCGCGCACCGGGCCGTACGTGGCCCAGGCGCCGCTGGCGATCGTCGTGGCGATCGAATCGACGCCGCTGGCGGTGTCCGACGCTAGCCGCGCCATCCAGTCGATGCTGCTGACGGCCTGGGCCGCCGGCGTGGGCTCGAACTGGGTTGGCTTCAGCAGCCTGGGCGCGGTGCGGCCGCTGCTCGGCCTGCCCGACACGCTCGACGTGCTGGCGATCCTGCCGTTCGGCTACCCGGCTGACGCGGTCGGCCAGGGCAAGAAGGAGCGCAAGCCGCTGGGCCAGGTGGCCTCGCGCGAGCGCTTCGGCCAGCCGTTCGAGGGCTAGGCCCGGTAGGTTTCAAATAGCTAGGATTTTCGCAGTTGGCGTGCTCAGCCTTCGGCAGGGCGGTTCTTTCCTTTTGGACGTGACCATTTTCCGCGCTCCGCGCGGAAAATGGTCACACGATGATCAAAAATACCGTGCTGCCGCAGGTGCCATGCACGGCTTCAGGAAGCCGAACAGTGCAACGTCGATGCTCACCGTATTTGAAAGGGATTGGCCCTAGCCCAGCTCCGGCAGGTGCGGCGCCGCGGCCGGCGGCCCGACGCGCGCCGCCAGGTGGGCCAGCTTGGCGGGATTGCGCAGGATATTGATCGCGGTAATGCCCTCGGCGCCACAGCTGAAGATCACCACCGTCGACAGCAGCTCGCCCTCCCACATCAGCAGCCCCGGCTCGCCATTGAGCCACTCTGCAGCGAAGCGCACCGCCGGCCCCTCCAGTGCCGCGACCCGCTGCATCAGGTGGGTCACCAGCCGGGCGACATTGGCGGCCCCGTGGATGGGCCGCATGGCCGCTTGCGCCACCCCGCCGCCGTCGCTCACGCACACCACCTGCTCGGCGAGCAGCGCGGTGAGCTGCGGCAGATCGCCCTCGCGCGCCGCCAGCAGAAAGCCCTCGACGAGCCGGCGCTGCTGCTCCGGCGGCGCGCGGAAGCGCGGCCGCTGGGCGTCGAGGTGGCCGCGCGCGCGGTGGTAGGCCTGCCGGCAAGCCGCCGCGCTGCGGCCGATCATCGCGCCGATCTCGTCAAAGGGGAACTCGAACGCCGCGTGAAGCAGAAAGACCGCCCGCTCGATCGGGCTGAGCTGCTCGAGCAGCAGCAGCATCGCCACCGACACAGCCTCGTCGCGCTCGACCTGCGCCTCGCCGGCGCCGCCCGACGGCGGCTGCACCAGCGGCTCGGGCAGCCACGGCCCGATGTACTGCTCGCGGCTCACGCGGGCGGCCTTCAGCCGGTCGAGGCACAGCCGCGTGACCACCGTCGAGAGAAATGCTCGCGGCACGCGGATCTCGTCGCCCGGCGCCGCCATCGCGCGCAGATACGCATCCTGCACGGCATCCTCGGCCTCGCTGGCGCTGCCGAGCATGCGGTAGGCGATCCCGAAGAGCAGCGGGCGTTGCGCTTCAAATTGCTGAACATCGAGAGCCATCTCGCTCCTCCGTGCTGAGTGTCAGGCTGCCGCCGGCGCCGCCGCCCACCAGCCGCCCCCGCCGCGCCATTGGTAGAGCGGCAGGGCGGTGCGCAGCTCGCCACGCACCGTCGCCAGCGTCATCTGGCAGATCAGCTCTTTCACAGTAGCCCCGGCCCGGCCGCTGATGATCCGCTCGACCGGGCGGTCGAGCCGGTCGGTGAACTGAAATATGCCGCTGTGGCGGCCCAGGCTGACGCAGCGGCCAGGGAAGCCGAACTGAAACGGCCGGAGCGCCTCGCCGGACAGCAGCGCGGCGGCATTCTCGCCGGCATGGGCGCCGAGCGGCATCGCCGAGACACAGCCCATGCGGATGGCCCGCCCTGCGTCGCCGGCCGCCGCGCTGTCGCCCGCCACAATCAGCGTCGGGTTGCCGCGCACCTGCAGCGTGGCGGAAACTACGGCGCGGCCCTGCGCGTCGACGGGCAAGCCCGACTCGGCCAGCAGCGCGGGCGCCGCGAAGCCGCTGGCCCACACGCACCGATCGTACGCCAGCGCCTCGCCGCTCGCAAGCCAGGCCCGCCCCGGCTCCAGCGCGACCACCGGGCTGCCCTCGCGGATCTGTACCCCCAGGCGCGTGAGGCTGTCGCGCAGATACTGCCTCCCCACAGCGCTGAAGTCGGCGCCCAGGGTTCCGCTCATCGCCAGGGTGACGCGCAGCCCCGGCAGCTGCTCGGCCAGCTCGGCCGCCGTCTCGATCGCAGTCAGCCCGCCGCCAACGATCAGCGCCTGGCCGCCGCGCGCCGCCAGCGACCGCAGCTCGGCGCCAAAGGGCGCCACTGCGGCGGGGTCGTTCAGGCGCAGCGCATATTCGGCCACGCCCGGCGCAGCCGGCACGCTGGCGCTGCCCAGCGCGACAATCAGCGCGTCGTAGCCGAGCCGGCGCTCGGCCCCATCCGCCGCGATAGACACCTCCTGCCGCGCCGGGTCGATGCCCAGCACCCGCGCCTGCACAAAGCGGCCACCCCGCCGCGCGAGGGCCGGGCCGTAGGCCAGGCCGGGCGGCGTCGCGCCCGCCAAGGCCTCGTGCAGCCTGATACGCTGCACAAACCCCGGGCGCTGATCGACCAGCGTGATCTGCGCGTTGCCGTGGCGCGCCACCCGCGCCGCCGCCAGCATGCCGGCGTACCCACCACCAAGCACCAGCACCCGCGCCATTGTTCGCGTACGCATAACGTCGCTCCTTTCTGATACTGTGGGCGACCCCGCTGCCCCTGCCTCCGTACCGGGCAGAGCCAGCAGCGGGCGCGCCAACGCAATCAGGACGAGCGAAGCGCCACGAATGTGACATGGCTATGCACTTGGGCCGGCCTCCACCGGCGCATCCTGGCTGGCCGGCAAAAACGCCAGCACCAGCGGAAAATCAAATTGAAAGTAGCCGGCCGAGATCACCAGCGGGCGCAGCCACACCCGCTCGGCGGCCAGCGCCACCTCGATCGTCACCGCTGGGTGCAGCCGCCGCGCGCTCGGGTCGGCGTCGAAGGCGGTGTCGGCGCGCACGCCGCGCCAGTGCTGCTCGAACTCGGGCAGCGCCATCAGGCGCTCCACCAGGGCCTGGTACCATGGCTCGAACTGGCAGAGCATGTTCGCCATCTTAAAGGCGTAGATCGTCTGCCGGGCCATGCGCGTCCACGACGCGCGGTTGCCGATCAGGTTCGGCCACAGCGGCAGCGCCGGGTCGAACAGCAGGTGCAGCACATTGCGCTGCTCGGGCGCGATCGCCGCGAGCTGCGCCGGGCTGATCGCGAACGAGTCGAGCATGTGATCGTTCTGGTAGTGGATGCTCCAGTCGCGGTTGATCACCATCGCCGGGATGTTCAGCTGCCGGGCGACGCCGATCGCCACCGGCAGCAGCTCGCCGAGCCGCCCGCCGGTGAGGTACGGCGGCACCGGCGCCAGCTGCGCCGCCAGCAGCAGGTGGTTGCGCTCGTGCAGGGTGCAGTTGAGGTAGCCGGCGATCTCCATCACGATCTCGCGGCGCGGCGGCCGGGTGATCCGACCCTGGCGCATCTGCTTGTAGCTGCTGTAGACCATGTCTTCCAGCTCGGTGCGGTGCCAGCTGCGCGGCCCCCAGGCGTCGTCGCGCCAGCGCGGGCTGCCTGGCGCGGCCTGCTGCTCGGCGCGCCGCCGCTCGAGCAGCTCTTCGACCGCAGCGACAAACTCGCGGCAGTCGGGGTGCACGCGCGCGAGGTTAGCTGCCTCGGGGCCGGCGGGCCTGGTCACGGCTTGCTCCTTTGGCGATCAAAACGGGCCGCATGCCAGGTCAGCATGCAGCCCGTGTACAATACCATAGCCGATGGCGCGGCTCAACTCGCGCGCGCGGCGCGCTTGATCAGCCGGGCAACTGCGCGCGGCCGGGCGATCGGCGAGGCGTGGCTGCACTCGATCTCGATCGTCTCGGCGCCAATGCGCTTGGCCATCCAGCGCTCGGCCTCGGGCTGGATCACCCGATCTTGCGTCGATACCTGGTACCACGAGCGCAGGGTGCGCCACGCCGGCGCGATCTGCAGCGGCTCGCCGAATGCGCCGACGGCGATCGGCCGCTGCGTGGCGGCGAGCACGGCCGCGCGCTCGGCGTCGATGTCCTGCACAAAGCCAGCCCCGAAGTTCGCCCGGTCGAGATACACCAGCGTCTGCGGGTTGTCGAACGCGCCGTCGGGCCTGAAGAACTGCCCGGCGAACGCCGGGCCGTACTGCTGGCCGAACTGGTTCACCAGGCCAAACAGGCTCTCGCCCTCGTCGAGCGCGAAGCCCGCAAGGTACACCAGCCCAACCGCATTCGCCAGGCCGCTGGCCGCGCCGCTGATCACCGCGCCGCCATACGAGTGTCCCACCAGCAGCGCAGGCGCCGCCAGGTCGGCTACGAACTTGCGCGTGGCTGCGATGTCGGCGCTGAGCGAGCCGAGGCCCACCGCCGGCGCCACGACGGTGTAGCCGTCGTCTTCAAGCGAGCTGATTACGCGCCCCCAGCCGCTGCCGTCGGCCCAGGCGCCGTGTACCAGTACGATGATCGGTTTTGCCGTGTTCTCAGTCATTGATTTCCCGCTTTCTGCTGCCTGCGCAGTGCTTCCCAAACTTGCCGCGCCGGCCAGCCCGGCCGCCAGCGCGGCGCCGGCTCCCATGATCACGCGCCGCCGCGAGATCGCGCCGCGACGCGCGTGTTCGCCCTGTGCCATTGTGCCCTCGCTACCCTGGCCGCGCTACTCGCGCGACCTGCTAGCATCCTACACCCCCGCCAAAGGACAAAATGTCCGGCGCGCTCTGGTACAATAGCGCTGCCTCCCGGAGCCGCGACATGTGCTGGAGTGTTCCATGTTTTTCACCGCCGAAAAGTTAAGCCTGCGCATCCCCGAGATCATCGCCGCCGCGACGCGCGATACCCGCCCGGTCGAAGGCGTGCTGGCCTGCGTGGCGCCCGGCGCGCCCGCCGAGAGTACCATGGCCGCCGCACCCGATCCCGATGCTCCCGGCTGGTTCGCGCTGGCGCCCGGTATGCCATGGGGCGGCGCGCCGGGCCTGCCGCCCGATGCGCCGCAGCCCTCGATCGGCTGGAACATTCCGGCGAATGGCGGCGGCAACCACTGGCTGCGCGCCACACTGGCCGTGCCCGACGAGTGGCGCGGCCGCCAGGTGCTGCTTGCGCTGAGCTGGGAGGATCGCGGCCTCGCCGGCAGCGTCGAGGCGATCGTCTACCTCGACGGCCGCGCGCTCGCCGGGATCGACGAGTTTCACCGCGCGGTGCTGCTGCCCGCCACAGCCCACGACGGCACGCACGAGCTGCTCATCCGCTGCTACACGCCGTACCGCCGGCCTTTTGGCGGCCTCGGCCTGCAGCTGCGCGACGAGACGATCTTTCAGCTTGGCTGCGCTATGCGCGCGATGCTCGAGGCTGCACGTACTTTTCGCGACGCCGACCCGGCCGGGCACGCGCTGCTGGCGCGCCTCAACACGGCGTATACACTGCTCGACTTGCGCGAAGGCTGGCAGAGCGCGCGCTTCGCCGAGTCGGCCCGCGCCGCGCTGCACGCGCTGGCCCTAGAAGCCGGCGAGGCGCAGCCGCCGCAGCCGGCCGCCAGCTCTGATATCACCGCTCCCACGCTCGTCGCCACCGGCCACGCGCACCTCGACGTCGCCTGGCTGTGGCCGCTGTGGCGCACCCGCCAGAAAGTCGCGCATACCGTCGCCACCGCGCTGCAGCTGATGGAGCGCTACCCCGAGTACCATTTCAGCATGAGCCAGCCGCAGGTCTACGCCTTTCTGAAGGAGGACGACCCCGAGCTGTACGCGCGCCTCAAGGCCCGCGTCGCCGAAGGCCGCTTCGAGCCGGTGGGTATGATGTGGCTCGAGCCCGATTGCAACGTCACCAGCGGCGAATCGCTTGTGCGCCAGCTGGTGCACGGCGCGCGCTTCTTCAATGCCGAGTTCGGCGAGCAGCCACACGTGGTATGGCTGCCCGATGTGTTCGGCTACAGCGCGGCGCTGCCCCAGCTCATGCGCGGCTGCGGCATCAGCTGCTTCATGACGACCAAGATCAGCTGGAACCAGTTCAACCGCATGCCCAACGACACCTTCCGCTGGCGCGGTATCGACGGCAGCGAGGTGCTGGCGCACTTCGTCACCGCCACCGATAGCCCGGTCAAGCACGTTTCCGAGGCGCAGTTCTACACCTACAACGCCATGATGACAGGTGGCGAGGTGTTCGGCACCTGGAACCACTACCGCCAGAAGGCGATCAACCCCGAGCTGCTGTATGTCTACGGCCACGGCGACGGCGGCGGCGGCCCGACCGAGGGCATGCTCGAGGCTGCGCGGGTGCTGGCCAGCGTGCCGAACTTCCCGCAGGTGCGGCCCGGCCGGGTCGACGCATTCTTCGCGCGGCTGTACGAGCGCGTGTGGGACGATCCGCGCCTGCCCACCTGGGTTGGCGAGCTGTACCTCGAGTTCCATCGCGGCACCTACACCAGCCAGGCCCGCGTCAAGCAGGCCAACCGCGCCAACGAGCTGCGCCTCCGCGAGGCCGAGTGGCTCAACGCTTGGGCCGTCTCGCTCGGCGCCGCCGATCGCCAGCCCGACCTCGACGCCGCCTGGCGTCTCATCCTGCTCAACCAGTTCCACGACATCCTCCCCGGCTCCAGCATCGCGCAGGTCTATGTCGACAGCCTCGCTCAGCACGACCACGCCCGCCAGATCGCCGACGACGTGCGCGCCTCCGCCTGCGCGTTCCTGCTCGCCCACGCCACAGCCGCTCCCGAGGACACATCGCCCGCCCTCCCGGTGGTCTGGAACAGCCTGCCCTGGCCGCGCGACGAGTGTGTCGCCGTGCCCGCCGCGCTGCTGCCGCACCCGCCCGCCACCGCGCAGCGCGTCACCTCCCCCGAGGGCGAGCCCTACATCCTGCTGCCGGTGCACGTTCCGCCCTCCAGCGCCACGCCGCTCGACAGCGCGCTCGCGCTCGCCGAAACCGCCGCGCCGCCTGCCGAAACCGCCGCGTCGCCTGCGGATGCACCCGTGCCGCCTGCCGAAACCACTGCGCCGCCTGCCGAAACCGCCGCGCAGCCACCAGAAACCACGCTGTCACCTGCCGAAACCGCCGCGCAGCCACCAGCAACCACTGCGCCACGCGCCCACGCCGCCGCGCACCCCGCAGCACCACTCCGCGTCACTCACAGCACCCTCGCGAACGACCTGCTGCACCTCCAGCTCGACCACCACGGCGAGATCGTATCGCTCGTCGACCGCCGCGCCGGCCGCGAGCTTGTCCTTCCCGGCCACACCCTCAACCAGCTCGTCGCCTACGAAGACCGCCCCCTCCGCTGGGATGCCTGGGACATTGACCTCTTCTACGAAGAAAAGCCCGACCCCGTCCGCGACATCCTCGCCTGGGAGGTCAGCGAGACCGGCCCGCTGCGCGCCAGCATCACGATCACCCGCCGCCTCGGCGCCAGCACCATCCGCCAGCGCCTGAGCCTCTGGCGCGCTAGCCCGCGCCTCGACATCCACACCACCGTCGACTGGCACGAGCGCCAGACGCTGCTGCGCGCGCGCTTTCCGCTCCAGCTCAACGCCACGCGCGCCACCTGCGAGATCCAGTTCGGCGCGGTCGAGCGCCCGACGCACCGCAACACCGCGTGGGATGTGGCGCGCTTCGAAGTCTGCGCGCAGCGCTGGGTCGATGTGGCGGAAGGCGACTATGGCGTGGCGCTGCTGAACGACGGCAAGTACGGCCACAGCCTGCAGGGCAGCACGCTCGGGCTGTCGCTGCTGAAGGGCGCGGTGTTTCCCGACCCGGACGCCGACCGGGGGCGGCACGCATTCACGTACAGCCTGCTGCCGCACGCGGGCGACTGGCGGGCGGCGCAGGTGGAGCGGCGGGCGTACGAGCTGAACGTGCCGCTGTGGGTGGCAGGGGCGGTGCGGGCGCCTGCAGCGGGGCCGGGCTGGTTTGTGCGCTGCGCGGCAGGCAATGTGGTGGTGGAGACGGTGAAAGTGGCCGACGACGGCGAGGGGATCATCGTGCGGCTGTACGAGGCGCACAACACGCGCGGCGAGATCGTGCTGGAGTTCGGGCGGGCGGTGGCGCGGGCGGACGAGACCGACCTGCGGGAGCGGCCGCTGGCGCCGCTGGCGGTGGAGGGCAGCCGCGTGCGCCTCGCCGTGCGCCCCTGCGAAGTCAAAACCCTGCGCGTTCGCTTCTAGCGGAGGAAAAGCCTATGGATACTGCTACACGGCTGCTCGCCGACCTCGTAGCGATCGACTCGGTCAACCCCGATCTGGTGCCTGGCGGCGCGGGGGAGGGCGCAATCGCGCGCTTCATCGCCGGCTGGCTGGCCGAGGCCGGCCTCGAAGTATGGCTGGATGAAGTGCGCCCCGGCCGGCCAAACGTAATCGCGCGGGCGCGCGGCAGCGGCGGCGGGCGTACGCTGCTGCTGAACGGCCACATCGACACCGTTGGCGTCGCGGGCATGGCCGCGCCGCACCAGCCGGCCGTGCGCGATGGCCGGCTATACGGCCGTGGCGCCTACGACATGAAGTGCGGCGTGGCGGCGTGCATGCTGGCCGTGGCCGCAGCGCAATCGCGCGGCCTGCGCGGCGACATACTCTTCACCGGCGTGGCCGACGAAGAGTACGCTGGCCTGGGCACGCTCGACGTCGCGGCGAAATACCGCGCCGACGCCGCGCTGATCGCCGAGCCGACCGAGCACGAGCTTGTGGTGGCGCACAAAGGCTTTGTGTGGCTGGAGATCGAGACGCAGGGCGCGGCAGCACACGGCTCGATCCCCGGCGCAGTCGACGCGATCGCCCAGATGGGCGCGGTGCTAACCGAGCTGAGCGCGCTCAACCGGCAGCTGCTGGCCGGCCCCGCGCACCCGCTGCTCGGCAGCGGCTCGCTGCACGCCTCGCTGATCAGCGGAGGGCAGGAGCTGTCGTCGTACCCGGCGCGCTGCGTGCTGTCGATCGAGCGCCGCAGCATCCCCGGCGAGTCGCCCGCGCAGGCCGAGGCCGAGCTGGCCGCGATCGTCGAGCGCGTGGCCGCCGCAGACCCGAGCCTGCGCGCGGTGGTGCGGCGCGGCGTCGACCGGCCACCCATGAGCACGCCATCCGACGCGCCGCTGCCGCTGCTGCTGCGCCGGCACGCCGCCGAGCAGCTCGGCCACGACGTGCCGGTGACCGGCGTGCCCTACTGGACCGACGCAGCCTCGCTGGCGGCGGCCGGCATCCCCACGGTGCTGTTCGGGCCGTGCGGCACGGGCGCGCACGCCGCCGAAGAATGGGTCGACCTTGAGAGCGTGCGCCAGTGCGCGGCGATCTACACGCGCGTGATCGAGTCGTTCTGCGCCTGACGCAGATACACGCCCGGCTGAAAGAGAAAGCAGGCACCCCATGGCCAAGATCACCCTGATCGGCGCGGGCAGCGTCGTGTTCACGCGCAACCTATGCAGCGACATCCTGCTCACGCCGGCGCTGCAGGGCAGCACGATCAGCCTGATGGACATCGACGCCACGCGGCTGGCGCAGGCGCGCGACCTGGTACAGGCGCTGATCGACACGCGCAAGCTCACGGCGCGCGTCGAGGCCACCACCGACCGGCGCGCGGCGCTGCAGGGCGCCGACTATGTGATCACCACATTCCAGCAAGGCGGCCTCGAGGCCTACGCGCTCGACATCGAGACGCCGCGCCGCTACGGCATCGAGCAGTGCGTCGGCGACACGCTCGGCCCCGGCGGGGTATTCCGCGCGCTGCGCACCATCCCGGTGCTGATCGAGCTGGGCCGCGAGCTTGACGCGCTGGCACCCGGCGCGCTGCTGCTAAACTATGTCAACCCAATGGCCGCAAACTGCTGGGCCTACGACCGCGCCACCGGGCGGCCGCACGTAGGCCTATGCCACAGCGTGCAAGGCACCAGCGAGATGCTGGCGCGCTGGATCGGCGTGCCCTACGAGCAGGTGGTGTTTCGCTGCGCCGGGATCAATCACCAGGCGTTCTTTCTCGAATTCCGCCGTGGCAGCGAAGACCTGTACCCGCGCCTCCGGCAAGCGATTGACGACCCGGCGATCTACGGCCAGGAGCCGGTGCGCATCGACATGATGAAACACTTCGGCTACTTCGTCACCGAGTCGAGCGGACACGCCAGCGAGTACGTGCCCTACTTCCGCAAGAGCGCCGCGATGGTGAACGACGAGCTGGCGCCACGCTTCGCCAACAGCAACGACGGCTGGTTCGACTACGGGCGCACCGGCGGCTACCTGCGCCACTGTGTCGAGCGCCAGGCGCTGGCGCAGGGCGAGTTCGCCGCGCTGATCGCCGGCAGCAAAACCCCGCCGGCCGAGCGCACCCACGAGTACGGCTCGCGGATCATCGAGGCGATCGAGATGAACCAGCCGCTGCGGATCAACGGCAATGTGCCCAACCGCGACCTGATTGCGAGCCTGCCGCCGGGCTGCTGCGTCGAGGTGGCCTGCCTGGTGGACGGCAGCGGCATCCAGCCGACGCGCGTGGACGGCTACCCGGCGCAGCTGGCCGCGCTCAACCGCACAAACATCAACGTGCAGGAGCTGATCGTCGAGGCGGCGCTCGGCGGCCGGCGCGAGGCGGTATATCACGCCGTCATGCTCGACCCGCTGAGCGCCGCAGTATGCACGCTACCGCAGATCCACGCGCTGGTGAGCGAAATGCTAGCCGAGCAGGCGCGCTGGCTGCCGCAGTTTTCGCACTGAGCCGCGACGAACATCAAGCGCCGCAGGCAAACGTGCCGCATTGAGAGGCCGAACAAGGCAACTGCGTACAATCACAGGAGTAGAACCCATGCTCGACACCACGCTCGCCATCCAAACCGAAACGCCGCTCGGCATGATCTCGCCGCGCCTGTACGGCCACTTCGCCGAGCACCTCGGCCGCTGCTGCTACGACGGCATGTGGCTCGGCAACCGCAGCGGCGATGTTCCGCTGCAGAACGGCTTCCGCGCCGATGTGCTGGCCGCGCTGCGCGCGCTGCCGGTGCCGCTGCTGCGCTGGCCCGGCGGCTGCTACGCCGACCACTACCACTGGCGCGATGGCATCGGCCCCGCCGCCGAGCGCCCGGTGCGCCTCGGCATGTCGTGCGGCCTGCAGGTGGAAGACGACAACAGCCTGGGGACGCACGAGTTCCTGTGGCTCTGCGCCCAGATCGGCGCCGAGCCCTACCTGGCGGGGAATGTCGGCAGCGGCACGCCGCAGGAGCTGTGCGACTGGATGGAGTACTGCAACACGGCGGTGCGCACCACGCTCGGCCGGATGCGCGCGGCCAACGGCGCGCCCGAGCCGTTCGGCGTGCGCCTGTGGGGAGTCGGCAACGAGAACTGGGGCTGCGGCGGCAACTACGACGCCGCCAGCTACGCGCGCGAGTATGTGCGCTACGCCACCATGCTGCGCCACGTCGACCCATCGGCCGAGCTGGTGGTGTGCGGCTACGACGACAGCTGGAACGCCGCGCTGCTGACGACGATCGGCCGGCATATCGCCATGGTCGACCACATCTCGATTCACTGCTACTGGGTGAACGGCGGCCCCGAGACCGAGTTTGGCGAGGCCGAGTACTACGCGCTGCTGGCCGAGGCCCACGCCACCGAGGCGTTTGTCGAACGCACCGCCGCGATCCTGCACGACGCCACCGGCGGCCTGCGGCGCGTCGGCATCGCGCTCGACGAGTGGGGCGTGTGGCACCCCGAGGCGCGCACCTGGGGGCCGAGCACCAGCCTGCCGCGCATGCCGGTGACGTACGAGCAGGCCAACACGCTGCGCGACGGGCTGGCGGCCGCTGTCGCGCTCGAAGGCTTCCATCGCCAGTGCGGCGTGCTCTCGATGGCCAACCTGGCCCAGGTGGTAAACGTACTTCAGGCGCCGGTGATGACCGATGGCGCGGCGATGTGGCTCACGCCCACCTACCACGCGCTGCGGCTGCATGCGCCGCACATCGGCGCCACCGCGCTGCCGGTCGCCGTCGAGCACGGCACCAGCCTAGACGACGGCGCCAGCGCGGTGAGCGCCTGCGCCTCGCGCTCGGCGGCCGGCCTGGCGGTAACGCTGATCAACCGGCACTACAGCCAGCCCGCCAGCGTGCGGCTGCGTTGCGGCGGCGCGTCCGGCGACATGGCCGGGCTGCTGCTGGCATCGGCCAGCCCACGCGACGGCAACAGCGCGGCGGCGCCCGATCGGGTCGCGCCCGCGCCGATAAGCGCCACGCCCGACGGCGCAGGCGCCTGGCGCGTCGAGCTGCCGCCACACTCGCTGGCCACGCTCGCGCTCACCGCAGGCTGATACGCTCTTCGCTTGATCACTTTAAGAGGTTGTTTGAAAGGGGAAGTGCGAAGGGCACAGCCCCTCGCACTTCCCTTCGGCGGGTGGCGGCCACGAACGTGGCCGCCACCCGCCAGAAAAAGTGGATACTCGAGGGACGAGGTCCCTCCAAACCACCCTTTTCAAACAGCTTCTAAGACTTACGCAGTTGGCGTACTCAGCCTTCGGCAGAGCCGTACTTTCTCTTTGGATGTGTCCATTTTCCGCGCTCCGCGCGGAAAATGGACACACGATGATCAAAAACCTCCATGCTGCCGCAGGCACCATGCACGGCTTTGGGAAGTCGAACAGCGCAGCTGCGTAATTCCTACACTTATTAGATTGGGGCAGAGAGCCGTTCGGCGGGAGCGCAGGCTAGCTCGCGGGCGCGGCGATATACGGGGCGAGCACCTGCATCATCAGCTCGATGCCGCGCTCGAACTGAGCCTCTTCGACCGGAACGCCGCTCACTTCGACGCTGGGCAGCCAGTACTCGCTGAGCAGCCAGCACAGATCGGCGACGCGCTCGACCACGGCAGCGTCGCCCGTCGAGCGCAGCACGCCGGCGGCCACGAACTCGCCGAACAGCGCGTGGAAGCCGGCGAACCCGCGCGCGCGCACCTCGGCCCAGCGCCGCTGCAGCAGATCGTCGCGCCGCAGCAGCGCGATCAGCTCGCGGTAGATAAAACGGTACTCCCAGCTCATCACGAAAGTCGCGCGCACCAGCCCCATCAGATCCTCGAGCGACGGCAGCCGGTCTTGCGGCAGCGCATACAGCTTGTCGGTGTAATCGAACTGCTGCTCGAACAGCGCGCGGATGATCTCTTCTTTGTTGCGGAAGTGATAGTACAGATTGCCAGGGCTGATGCCCAGCGCCTCGGCGATGTGGTTGGTCGATATTGCCGCGGTGCCGGACTCGTTGAACAGCCGCAGCGCGGTGGCTAGAATACGCTCGCGCGTCTTCATGGGCGCGCCTCGTGGCGCCGCTCCCAGTCGGCCTGGAGCAGCGAGAACACCGCCGTATCGGTGAAGCCCGCCTCGGCGACATCGAAGTAATTCTCGCGGAAGTAGCCTTCTCGCACGAAGCCAAGCTTTTCGAGAACGCGGCGCGAGCCGATATTGGCCGGGTGGATCTGCGCCTCGACGCTGTGCAGACGCATCGTGCCGAAGCCAAAGCCGAGTATCGCCGCGAGCGCCTCGGTCATCACGCCCTGGCCCCACCACTCCGGCGCCAGCTCGTAGCCCACCTCGGCGCGCGCGTGCGGCACCAGCAGCCGCCAGAAACCGCAGCTGCCCACTAGCGCGCCGCCCGCGCGCGGCGCAATCATCCAGCGGATGCCGTTCCACTCGCGAAAAGACTGCTCTAGCGCCTGCACATGCTCGTCGGCCTCGGCGGGCGCGGTCATCGGCAGCCGGCCGAAGTAGCGCGTCACCCGCGCATCGCTCATGATCCGGAAGATCGCCGGCGCGTCGCCGGGCTCGGCCGCGCGCAGAATAAAGCGCTCGGTTTCAAGCTGTGGGAAAGAGGCGAAGGTTGCCGCCAGATCGATCATACATTCCCTCGGTAGGCCAGGTAACGGCGGCTATGATAGCATATCTGCGGCGGCTCACGGCTCATATCACATCCGGCTGATCACTTAGAGCCTATTTGAAAAGGGGTGCGCGAGGGGCATAGCCCCTCGCACTTCCTTCTGGCGGGTGGCGGCCACATTCGTGGCCGCCACCCGCCAGAAAAAGTGGATACTTGGGAGGACTTCGTCCCTCCAAACCACCCTTTTCAAACAGCTTCTTAGGGACTCGGAAAGTCCACAGCATCCCGCTTGGTGGTGGCTCGGGCGGCAAAGCCGCCCCCGAGATGCTTCTTCACGCTGTGGCAGAGCGGCGGCTCTGCCACAGCGCGAAAACGAATACCTTTGGAGGATCTGCGACCCTCCAAACCTCCCGCTGGATGATGATCAATTTCCAAATCCCTTACTGTATGCTGGGGGTTCGGAGCGGCAATGCCGCCCCGAAAATAGGGATCAAACGGAGTTGGCATCAAGCGGCGCCTGCTCGCGACGCGCCAGCCAGGCCAGCAGGCCGGTGCAGAGCAGCAGGCCGTAGAACGCGGGCGTGAGCAGCAGCAGCCCGAAACCAATATGCAGCCGATTGTACAGCCAGGGCTGCCAGTCGGTCCAGGCGGGCGGCCAGCACACCAGCGCCGCGCCAACGACCAGCCACGCGCGCGCGCGCCTGTCTGGCCGCAGCTCAAGCGCGCGCACGGCCGCCAGCAGCGGCAGCAGCAGTACCACAAAGGTGTACGCGCCATTCGAGGGCGAGATCAGCATCATGGCGCACAGCCACGCGCCAAAGCGCAGCTGCTCGGCCAGCGCAGTGGTGGGGCCGCGGCTGGCCCACGCGCACAGCGCCAGCGCCGCAGCAGCGCAGCCGAGCGTCAGCAGGCGCGCGAGCCAGGGCACATCGGCGATCGGCACCCCGTAGTCGCTCGCGGTCAGCAGCCGGCCCCAGAAGCCGTAGAGCGAAATATTATGCTCGCCGAAGTATGGGTAATCGCGCCCGAGCACGACTTTGCTGAGGTAGTTGCTATAGGGCGCTGGGCCGTGCACCAGCAGCGACAGCGCCACGAGCAGCGCGCCGGCCACCAGGGCGCGCGCCAGCACGCCGCGCCGCCGCAGCAGGAAATAGCCGCTCAGCGCCGCCGGGTAGATCTTCACCAGCGCCGCCAGCGCCAGCAGCGCCGCGCTGGCCCACGGCCGCCTGCGCGCCAGCGCGAGCGCGCCAACCATCACCAGCGCCATCAGGATGCTCACCTGGCCCAGCTGCAGGCTCAGGCGCGTAGGCGGGGCCAGCAGCGCCAGCAGCGCCAGCACGCCCCAGTAGCGCCGCGCCAGCGCCGAGCCGCTGAGCCGCACGCAGGTGGCCAGCAGCACGGCCAGCATCAGCACATTCAGGCCGAACCACACCAGCTGCGCGGCGCGCAGCGGCAGCCAGCCCAGCGGCAGGATGAGGTAGGCGAACAGCGGCGGGTACACATAGGCGACCGCCGGCTGGTTGCCGTGGATCAGGAAGTACGGGTCGCCATAGCGCGCGATCGCGGCCGCGCCCTGCCAGTAGAACTGGAAGTCGTCGGGGTCGGGCGCCAGCGTGAGGCCGATCAGCGCCACCCACAGCAGCGCCAGCGCCAGCCCCGCGCGGTTCAGCAGCCGCGCCCGCCGCGCGCCGGCCGCCTCGTCTGGCGCAAGCGTGGCCTCGCGCGAGGCCATCAAGCCACCTCGCCGCGATTGGCAGCGGCACGCGCGGGCGCAGGCAGGCGCTTCGTGCCGCCCGCGATCATCCAGGCCGCCAGCAGGTGGCCGCACAGGATCCACGGCAGCAGCACCAGCGAGGTGCCACCGGCTAGGTCGAGCTGCATTGGGCCTTGCAGCACGCCGGCCAGCGCCAACCCGGCCAGCGTCCAGTTATCGGGGCGCGGGCGCAGCGCCGGCATCAGCGCCACCATGCTGTAGAAGCTCGTCTGTGGGAAGGCGCCGGCCGCCAGCCACCACTGCCAGCCGCCGCGCCGGCTGCTGTACCACAGCCAGGCCGCCAGCGCGAACAGCAACACGCTGAAGCCCTGCCAGGCGCCCATCTGCAAGATCCGCGCGTGGTAGGCCGGCAGCGACAGCAGCCACTCGCGCCAGATCCCAGGGTTCACCAGCGTTGGCGGCAGCGCCAGCAGCAGCGTGCCCAGCAGCAGGCCGCCCCACAGCCGCGCGCGCAGCGGCGACTGCCGGTCGCCCCACAGCAGCCACAGCACCGGCGCAATCGCGGCCTGCGGCTTGGTGAGCGCCCAGGCGAGCGCCAGGCCCCACAGCCAGCCGCGCTGCGGCGCGCGCGCGGCAGCCCACACCACCAGGATGGCCATGAATGTGCTCTGGCCCTCGACCAGGTGCAAAATCAGCGGCGACCAGCAGATCAGCAGCAGCTGCGAGCGCTGCGTCTTGCGGATCAGCAACCACCACAGCGCCAGCTCGAGCAGCGTCCATAGGTAGTAGCCGGCCGCGCCCAGCGGCACGAACAGCGCCAGCCACGGCAGCGCGGTGGGCGGGTAGGCGAACGCGCCCGGCCCGAAGCGCCCGAAGGTATCCGAAGCGAGGCGCGCGTACGGGCTCTGCCCGCCCAACCACGCCTCGGCTCCGGCCATGAAAATGCGCCAGTCGATCTGAAAGATCGATCGCAGCAGGTCAAGCATAGCTGATTCCTCGGTAGATATGCCGATCGGCGTTACGAAGCTCGCCGGCGCAGGCTGGCCAGCAGCGTGGCGGCATAGCCGCACAGCATCACCCACACGCCAACTGCATAAAAATGCACCCACGGCGGCATCTGCCGCAGCTGGTAGGCGCGCTTCAAGTTGACAAACACCAGCTCAGTCGGGAAGAGCGACAGCGCCAGCGCCGCGATCATCAGGCCGATCGCCCAGCCGCGCCAGCGCCCGGTGTCGGCGCGGGCCTCGCGCCAGATGTAGCCGAAGGGCATCAGCAGAAAGATAAACGCGTGATCCCACGTCAGCGGCGCCAGCAGCGCCATACCGCACACACACAGGCTATAGCCGGCCGCCAGGTCGTCGGCGCGGCGCTGGCGCCACAGCGCGTAGGCCAGCAGCCCGCCCGCCAGGGCATACAGCAGCGCGCGCAGCGGCGGCTCGAGCCAGGGCATTGCGAAGAACGGCCGCACCTCGGCGCTGCCGACAAACAGCCGCATGCTGATGCTGGCCAGCGAGGCATTGCGCAGGTTGGGCATCCACTCGGCAGCATTGGCCGGCGCCACGCGCGTGAAGTAATCGGCCCACTGCTGCGGCCCTGCCGCCGCCAGCGCCAGCATTACCAGCGCCGCCCCGCCCAGCACGCGCCAGCGCCGGCGCAGCAGCGCGTAGGCCAGCAGCAGCGCCGGGTAGATCTTCAGCACGGCCGCCGCGCCCAGCAACGCCCCGGCCAGCCACGCGTACCCGCGCCGCTCGCACCACCACGCGCCGGCAACCAGCGCCAGAAGCAGGATGGTGAACTGCCCGTCATGCAGGTGCAGCCACACCGGGTACCAGTTCAGCAGCAGCAGCGGCCCGATCAACCGCCACGGCCCACCGATCGGCAGCGCCAGCTCGCGCGCCAGCAGCCCGGCTGCGCCAAACAGCAGCACCACCGACCCGAGCGTCCATAGCAGCGCCGCCAGAGGAAACGGCAGCAGAGCCAGCGCCGCGAACACGAGCGCCGTCGGCGGCGGATGCACATTCTGGCGCATTCCCACGCCATACTCCTCGTGCACGCCCAGCGCCGACACCTCGGCCGGCGCGATCGGCGCATAGATATCGCCGCCCGCCAGCAGCCGCTTCCCGGCAATATAGTCCTGCTGGATGTCCATGCCGCTCGACACAATCTCGCCCCAGGCCAGCAGCACCTGCAGCGCGCCCAGCACGCACAGCGGCGCCACGATCGCCCACAGCAGCGCCGGCCGCACGCGCATACGCGGCTGCGCCGAAACATCGTTAGGCTGTGTAATCGTCCCGCTCATAACCTTCGTGCATCGCCCAAACGTCACTATTGGCGGGCGCGCGCGAGGGGCATAGCCCCTCGCATCTCCTTTCTGGCGGGTGGCGGCCACGAATATGCCGCCACCCGCCAGAAAAAGTGGAAACTTGAGGAGACGAAGTCCCTCCAAACCACCCTTTTCAAACAGCTTCTAAGGGGCTTGGAAATCGGTCATCATCCAGCGGGAGGTTTGGAGGGTCTGCGACCTTCCAAAGATATTCGTTTTTCACGCTGTGGCCGAGCGGCGGCTCGGCCACAGCGCGAAAGAGCATCTGCGGGGCGGCAAAGCCGCCCCCAGGCCTCCCACCAAGCGGGATGCTGTGGGCTTTCCGAGTCCCTACGGAACAAACGCCAGCCGCATATATGCTTCGCTGATATACACCCACAGCAGCGCGTTGGCGCAGACGATCAGCAGCGCAACCCGCCGCGAGCGGGCCCACACCGCCAGCTGGATGAACAGCGGGAAGATGATCGTAAAGCGGCGGATAATGCCCATGTACGGCCACAGCGGGTACACAATCGACAAGTTCATGATCAGCAGCACAGCGCTGTAGATCGCGTACGAGCGCCGCGCGCGCAGGATGGTGTAGCACGTCAGCACCACCGCGATCGCCATGATCTGCGTGTTGAAGATCAAGAAGAAGTATGGCTTGGTGCGGATCTGCTCGATCGCCAGCAGCAGGTTCTCCCACGGCCAACTGAAATATTCGCCCCAGGTGTCGCGGTACGACGGTGTCACCAGCAGCGTGTCGATAACCGAGAACGGGTTCGCCAGCGAGACCCCCAGGTCGCCGAGGGTGGCGCGGTACAGCAGAAACGCGGCCAGGCCGAGCGGCACCAGCGCGACCCCCGCCAGCGGTCGCACGAGCACCCGCCAGCGCCACGCGCGCACGCTCGCGCCATGCTGCTGCCACAGCTCCCACAGCAGCGGCAGCGCCACCGCGGCGCCAGGCTGCTTGGTGAGCGCCGCGCCCGCGCCAGCCAGCCCAGCCAGCAGCCAGCGCCCGCGCCGCGCCGCGTAGATCGCACCGACGACGCACATCAGCAGCAGCGACTCGGTGTATGGTATCAGAAATGAGAACCCCAGCGGGCTGCCCAGCAGAAACAGCGTTGCCCGCTGCGCCGTGCCTTCATCGTGGTCGAGCAGCACCAGGCGATACAGCAGCATCAGCATCACCACGCAGCACACCTGCGCGATCAGCCAGCCGGCCAGCGCGTAGTTCGCGGCCAGCACCCGGCCGAGCGCGGCCATCAGCAGCGGGAACAGCGGGTGAAACGCGGTGCTGCCAGGCTCGCCATAGCCGCGCTCGGCGATGCGCATATACCAGTTGACATCGTAGCGCACGGTCGGCGCGATCAGCAGCCGCTGCAGCCACGCGCCGAGCCCGCCCGCGCCCACCGGCCACAGGCCGATGCTGCGCTCTTCCGGCAGCTTCGGGTAGGCCAAGCTCACCCACGCGCCCCATATGCTGAGCAGCACGCGGTAGCCCACATACAGCTGCAGCGCCCACAGCCACGATCGGTCGATCCGCGCCAACCGGGCGCCGCTGCGCGCGCTCAGCTGTGGCTCTGTAACAAACCGCGACACACCCGCCTCCTCGATGTAGTAGTAGATTGGCTAGCGCACCCGCTGGTAGATCACATACTCGCCGAATGTTTGCACCGCGCGGAAATCGCCGCGCTCGATCGCCGGCTGGTACAGGCGGTTCTCGCGCGCGAACTGCCCCACCACCAGGTAATCCGGGTCGGCCGCGAGCGCGTCGTAGTCGATCGCCACGTCCTGGTGCAGCAGGCTGCGGCGGTTCAGCTCGACGTGCAGCTGGTCGGGCGGGAAGTGGTACGGCCGATCGAGCAGAAAGTGCAGCTCGCTCTCGTACGTTTCGATCCGCGCCGCCGGCGGGGTTGCGATGTTGAGCCAGGCCGCGGCCTGCTGCGCCGACTGGTCGGTGTTGTTCAGGTAGTAGCGATTCAGCGTGAATAGCGTGATCATCACCATCAGCGGCAGCGCCAGCAGCGCCAGCCAGGTGGACATTCCGCGCCGGCTGAAGCGGCCGCGCAGCACCCCGGCCGCCTGGGCCAGCGCCACGCGTGCGTCGAAGCCGCCGGTTATGTCGTGCAGCAGCGCCGCCACGAACACACTGCCGAAGAATGTGGCTGGGTACAGGTAGCGCGGCACGCCCACCGACAGCAAGGTGTACCACGCCAGCCAGCTGCCGGCCATGCCCAGCAGCGCCAGCCGCAGCAGGTCGCGCGGCCAGGCTTCACCGCCCGGCTCAGCCGCAGACAAGCCAATCGCCCGCACGCCCAAAGCCGCGTAGATCAGGCCGAACAGCGTTGGCAGCGCCAGCAGCAGGGTCATGCGCAGGGCCACCGCCCGATTGAACGAAGTGAGCACAAACGCCATCACCTCATACAGCCCGCTGATCGGCACCAGCGGCAGTGTGTGCCCGGCCAGCAGTGCGCCGCGCAGCCAATCGACCCCGCGCGCCGCCAGCAGCGCGCCGGCCAGCCCCACGGCAATCAGCGCCGCGTCGGCCCAGCGCCGCCGCAGCAGTGCCGCCAGCAGCGGCAGCGCCAGCGAGGCCAGCCAGAACGGCTGGGCCTGCAGCTTGGTGGCGAGCGCGAGGCCCCAGCAGAGCGCCGCCGCCAGGATCCATGCGCGCCGGCCGCGCAGCGCCGCCAGCAGCGCCAGGTAGCCCAGCAGCAGCTCCATGAGCATGGGCGTCTCGGCGAGCACCTGGCGGCCGTTGAGCAGCGGGTGGAGCTGCGGGTGCATCGGCGTCAGCAGCAGCACAAACAGCGCCGCCCAGGCCACGCGCCGGTTGTACAGCCGGCGCGCCAGCTCGAACAGCAGCGCCAGCGCCGCGGCCAGAAACAGCACGCCGGCCAGCCGGCCCTGCCACAGCCCAACGCCAAACAGCCGCATACCCAGCGCCACCGGGGCGGTAACGCTGATGGCCGCCTCAAGGCCCGGCGGCGCCGGCTGGCCAAGCTGCAGGCGCCCATACAAACCACGCTCGACCCAGCTGCGCGCCACCGAGAGCGTCCAGCCCTCGTCCCACCACATGCCCGGCCCGGCCAGGTTCCACAGGCCGGCCAGCAGCGTCAGCAGCGCCACGAACATGCTATCGCCAAGCTGGCGTAGCGCCAGCGACGAAGCCCGGTTAGCCGCGTATGCGCTCATAGATCTCGTACACGCCATCTCTGCGGATCAGCCGAAACGATCGATCCGAAATAATCGCGTTGTATAGCCCCGAGAACTGCCCGAACAACCCGACGACAACGTAGTCGGGGGCCAACGCCAGCGGGTCGTAGCCGAGCGGCACGTCGCGGCCGAGCAGCACGCGCTGGTCGATCGCCACGTGCACCTGGTCGGGCGGGAAGTGGTACGGCCGATCGAGCAGAAAGTGCAGCTCGGTCTCGTATGTTTCGATCCGCGCGCCGGGCGGCGTCTGCGTGTTCAGGAAGGCCGCCGCCTGCATGGCCGAGCCGTCGGGCGCGGCATAGCCGCGGCCCAGCGCCAGCACCCCGCTCGGCAGCAGCGCCGCCAGCAGCGCCAGCGCCAGCAGCCCGCCCAGCGCCGGCCGGTTTGGCCGCCGCGCGCGCAGCGCCGCCGCCACGCGCCCGATTGCGGCGCGCGGGCTGCCGCCGGATAGCCGCGCCAGCAGTTCGCCGGCAAACAGGCTACCAACAAACGTCGCCGGCAGCAGGTAGCGGATCCAGCCGATCGAGAAGCCGGCAAACCAGGCCATCCAGCTGGCCGCGAACAGCAGCAGCGCGCAGCGCACGATCGCCGCCGGGCTGTCTAGCCGCAGCCGCTCGCGCCATGCGAACTGCCACAGCGCCACGGCGATGCCCAGCAGCTGCGGCAGCGCGTACACCAACACGGTGCGCAGCACCACCGGCCGCAGCGCCAGCGACGGCACCAGCGCCGTCACCGACACCAGGCCGGGCAGCGCCACCGGCGGCAGAGTATGGCCCGCCACCAGCGCGCGCTGGCCGGCGACCAGCGCGTAGCCGCCAAACCACGCGCCCGCCAGCGCCGCCGCAAGGATCGCGGCCGGCCGCCAGCGCCGCTGGAGCAGCAGCAGCGCCAGCGGCAGCAGCAGCGACACCAGCACGAACGGCACGGCCTGAAGCTTTGCCAGCAGCCCGAGCGCCAGGCACACAATCGCCAGCGGCAGGCCGGCGATCGGCCGGCGCAGCGCCAGCAGCAGGCTGGCATACCCGGCCAGCAGGTAGCACAGCATCGGCAGCTCGGCCAGCACCTGGCGGCCCATCAGCAGGCCGTTCAGTTGGCCGTGCGGCGGCAGCAGCAGCAGTGACAGCGTGGCCCAGGCGGCAGCCCGGCCATGCAGCCGCCGCGCCAGCTCGAACATCAGCGCCAGCGCGCCGACCGCGCAGAGCACAATCGGCAGGCGGCCCTGCCACACGCCCACGCCGAACAGCCGAAAGCTCAGCGCCACCAGATCCGTCACCGGAAAGGCCGCCTCGAGGCCCGGCGCCGCTGGCTGGCCAAGCTGCAGGCGCCCGTAGAATCCGCGCTCAACCCACGTGCGCGCCACCGAGAGCGTCCAGCCTTCGTCCCACCACGGGCTGGCCGCGCCCAGGCCCCACAGGCCGGCCAGCAGCAGCAGCCCGGCCACCAGCACCGTCGGCGCCGCCCGGCGCGCGCGGCTCACTGGCGCACCTCGGCTTCGAGCGCCGGCCGGCCCAGCAGCAGCGCGCCGCCGCTCAGGCTGATCAGCAGGCCCAGCAGGCGCACCGCCAGCGCCAGGCTGAAGCTCGTCGAAGCCGCCACGCCGTAGCTCGCCAGCACCAGCACATACACGCCTTCGACCACGCCCATACCGTTGACGGCGATCGGCAGCAGCAGCGAGAGGCTGCTGAGCGCCACGAGCCACACTGCCGCTGGCCAGGGCGCGGCCACGCGCAAGGCCGCCAGCATCGCCCAGATCGCCGCCACGATCCACAGCTGCGCGAACGCCGAGATAGCGTACGCCGCGCCTAGCCGCACCAGCCACTGCCACGCGCTCCAGCGCGGGAACTCCCAGCCACGCAGCCGCGCCGCCAGGCGCGGGCGCAGCCCTGGCAGCGCCCACACCGCCAGGCCGCACAGCGCCAGGCCACACAGCGCCAGCGCGGCAAGGTTCAAGCGGCCAAGGCCCACCCGCAGATCGGCGCCGGGCCGCAGCCCATCCGGCAGGCCTGCCAGCAGCCCGAGCACCACCAGCACGCTCAGCGCCGCCAGGCCTACCAGCCGGTCGAGCAGCACAGCCAGCATCGCCCGGCCCAGCGCCACCGCCCGGCTCGAAAGCGCCACCCGCACGCCGTCGCCGCCGATACCGGTGGGCAGGAAGTTGTTGCTGAACAGCCCGATCGCGTACCAGCGCGTCAGCGCGCCGAGGCCCGGCGCCGGCCGGCCCAGCAGGTACCGCCAGCGCAGCACATTGATCGCGTGGTTCACCAGCAGGCATACCACCGCCAGCGCGATCATCTCCCAGCGCATCTGGCGCAGCAGCGCGGCTACGCTGGCCCACTCAACCTGCCGCAGCAGCCACAGCATCAGGCCGGCGGTCACCAGCGCCTGGAGCAAGCGCAGCCCTACGCGCCACCACGCCGCGCTCGGCCTCTCGGGTTGTCGCAGCAGCTCGCTCATCGCTTAGTCGGCTCGCTCGGCCAGCACAAAGATCTCGTCGCCGCGGCGCGATGAGTTCAGCAGAAACAGGCCGTAGATCAGCTGCGACAGCAGCTTGCGGCCCGGCCCGAACGCGCCGGTGGTACCCTGGCTGTTGGTCATGTCCAGAAAGTCGCGGTACAGCGGCGAGTAGAACGGGAAGCCCCACTCGACCACGCGGCGCACGCGCAGGCCGCTCTGCTCGACTTTACCAACCAGCTCGCCGGGCGCGTAGTTGCGCACGTGGCCCACCTGGGCGGGCTCGAAGCGGCGCATGCGCCCCTGCACCGTCGAGATCACCAGGTACTTGCCGGTCATCGCAGCGATATGCCGCAGCGCGCCAAGATCGTCGGGGATATGCTCGAGCACCTCGCTGCACACGATCAGGTCGAAGCGCTCGGGCAGGTGCTCCTTGGTGGCGTCGAGCACCCAGAAGGCGCCGCCAGGCACTTTCTTGCGCGCCAGCTCAACTGCCGAGGGCGAGATGTCGGTACCGTATGGCTTGATCTGCGGGAATTCAGCGCGCAGCTCTTGCAGAAACGAGCCCTGTCCACAGCCCACATCCAGCACCGATGTAAACGCCAGCGGGCGGATCAGCCGCGTGATATTGCGCCGGATGTGCCGCGACATCGGGCCGTACTTCTTCATGTCGTCCCACTTGCTGTCCCAGCCCTGGTTGTACTGCTCGACGCTCATCTCGTGCATTGGGAGGCTCCTTTGTCGATATTCGTGCCGCGCCTGGGAACGCTCTCGGGCTAGCGCGCGCGCTCGAGTACAAATTCGTTGCATCCGGTCGGCACCTGCGCCGGCACCACGCGCCGCACGCTGAAGCCCATGCCGGCCATAAATTCCGTGATCTCGGCGGCCGTGGCGTACTCGTAGGGGTAGCCGCCGATCCAGTCGATCACGTCGTACCAGAAGTCCATGCCGCGCTCTTTCTCCAGCGGGTTGCGCCGCGTCACTGCCAGCTTGGCCAGGTAAATAATGCCGGCGAACACGATCGCCATGAGCTGCTTTACCGGCGCGGGCATCTGGTTGTAGAACCACTTGATCGCCCGCCAGGCCCGCGAGGTGATATGCCGGTTGTAGATCGCCAGCACCAGCGTGCCGCCCGGCGCCACCTGCCGCGCGACAATCCGAATGGCCTGCCACATCGCGCCGGTGTGGTGCAGCGAGCCCCAGGCATACACCAGGTCAAAAGTCCCAAGCGCCGCCATGTCGCTCGCGCTGAGCGCCGAGGCCTCGCCAAACGAAACCGGCGCGTCTGGCGCCAGGCGCGCTCGGTTCTGCCGCGAAACTTCGACGCAGCGCGGGTTCACGTCGACCCCCACCACCCGCGCTGCGCCCAGCCGCGCCGCCGCGATCGCGAACAGGCCGCTGCCACAGCCGACGTCGAGCACGCTGCAGCCGGCCAGCGTCTCGCGCCGCAGCAGGCTCTTGAGCGATTGCGCGGCTGTGTCGAGCCGGCCTGCGTCGACACGCTGCTCGGAGAACGACTGCCAGTTCGCGCCGAAATCAAAGATGCGCATCAGGAGTTTCCTTTGCTGATCTGGTTTTGCCACACCGCCACCATCAGCAGCGCCCACAGCCGCTTGCCGTGGTTCACGCGGCCGCTGTCGTGCTCGGCCAGCAGCTGCTCGATCGCCGCAGGCCGGAACCACGCAGCCAGCGCGCGGTTGCCGATCAGCCGCTCGCGCGCCCAGCCGCGCAGCTCGTGGCGCAGCCACTGGCCCACCGGCACGCCGAAGCCCTGCTTGCCGCGCGCCGCAATCGCCGGCGGCAGCTTTTCGCCAAACGCGGCCTTGAGCAGCCACTTGGTCTGCATTCCGCGCATTTTGTAGCGCTGCGGCAGCCGCGCGGTCCACTCGACCCACGCCGCGTCGAGGAATGGCGCGCGCGCTTCGACGGAATGCGCCATGGTCATGCGATCGGTTTTCGGCAGCAGGTCGCCGGCCAGGTAGGTCGCGTGGTCGGCGTGCAGCGTCCGGTCGAGCAGCGTCTCCGCGCGTGCCTGGTCAAACGCCGCCGCAAGCACGTCGGCCGTGTCCGCGTTCGCAAATGCGCGGCGCATATCGTCGCTGTACAGCCCCAGCTTGTCGGCATGGCCGAAATACGAGCCCCAGCGCGCGATCGAGGCTTTGTGGCTGGTGGCCGAGAACTGGCCCAGCCGCTTGAGCCCAGCGATCGGGTTGCGGTCTTCGGGGATCCAGGCCGGCTCGGGCAGCCAGGCCGCCACCGCCGGAACGGCCTGCTGCGTCACCCACGCGGGCAGCGCCGAGTAGGGCCGCAGCAGCTGGTCGAGCGCGTAGCGTCGGTAGCCCGCCAGCGTCTCGTCGCCGCCGTCGCCGCTGAGCGCCACCGTCACGTGCCTGCGCGTCTGGCGCGCCAGCTCGTATAGCGGCAGGGCCGCCGGGTCGGCGAATGGCGCGTCGGTGGCGGCGATCACCCCTTCAACCAGCGCGGCGAGGTCGCTCGGGCGAAAGATAAACTCATGGTGGTCGGTGGCGTAGCGCTCGGCGACCATGCGTGCGAACGGTGCCTCGGAGAAGTGGCGCTCGTCGAAGCCGATCGAGAAGGTCTTCACCGGCTCGCTCAGGCGCTCGGCCATCAGCGCCACAATGATCGACGAGTCGATCCCGCCGCTGAGAAACGCGCCCAGCGGCACCTCAGCCACCAGCTGGCGTTCGACGACCTTGCCCAGCAGGTCGCGCGCCTGCGCCAGCACCTCGGCTTCGCTCAGCTGCCACTTCGGCTCAAACGCCAGCTGCCACCAGCGCTCGATCTGCGGCGCGCCGCCGCGCTCGACCACCAGCTTGTGCGCGGCCGGCAGCTGCCGGATGCTCCGGTAGATCGTCAGCGGGTCGGGGGTGTACTGCAGCGACAGGTAGTGGTGCAGCGCCAGCGTGTCGACCTCGCGCGTCACCCAGGGCAGCGCCAGCAGCGCTTTGGCCTCGGAGGCCCACGCCAGCCCGGCCGGCGAGTGGTGCCAGAACAGCGGCTTTTCGCCCATGCGGTCGCGCGCCAGCAGCAGCCGCTCGCGCGGCGCGTCCCACAGCGCAAGCGCGAACATGCCCTGCAGGCGCTCCAGCGCGCCGTCGCCCCACTGCTCGTAGGCATGCACGATCACCTCGGTGTCGCTGCCGGTGGCAAAGCGGTGGCCGTAGGCCAGCAGCTCGGCGCGCAGCTCGCGGAAGTTGTAGATCTCGCCGTTGAACACCAGCAGGATCGAGCCATCTTCGTTGGCCACGGGCTGGTCGCCGCCGGCCCGGTCGATAATCGCCAGGCGGCGCATGGCCAGGCCGATGCGGCCCTGCACGTACATTCCCGCGCTGTCGGGGCCGCGGTGGGCCAGCGTGTCGTTCATGCGCTGCAGCAGCGCCTGGTCGGCAGGGCTGCCGCGCTCGGAGAGTAGCTGCCCGCAAATTCCGCACATGCTAGATCCCCAGCTTTTCTAGTGCCGTCGGCACGCGCCGCGCCACCCGCTCGAACAGCCGCGCGTAGCCGCGCGCCGCGTCGCCCCAGCCGAAGCGCTCGGCGCGCTGCCGCGAGGCGGCGCCCATGCGCCGCGCCAGCTCGCGGTCGGCGGCCAGCCGCCGCAAATGCGCGGTCAGCGCGTCTACGTCGCCCCAGCCAAACGTCAGGCCGTTGGCCGGCTCGTCCACCAGCTCGGCCGTGCCGCCAGTGCGCGTCACTACCAGCGGCAGCCCGGCCGCCAGCGCCTCGAGTGTGGCCACGCTCATGCCCTCGTTGTAGGAAGGCAGCACAAACGCGTGCGCCGCCGCGTAGCGCTCGGCTAGTGCCTCGCGCGGCACGTAGCCCGCGAAGCTCACTTGCTCGGCCACGCCCAGCCGCCGCGCCAGCGCCGCATAGCTGGCCTGCGCGTCGCCGGTGCCCACCAGCTCGGCGCGCACGTCCAGCCCCTCGGTGGCCAGCCGGGCAATCGCCTCGATCAGCTGGGGCTGGCCCTTGCGCTCGATCAGCCGCGCCACGCAGATCAGCCGCAGCGGCCCGCCTTCGGCGATCGGCGCCGGCCGAAAGGCCGCCAGGTCGACGCCATTCGGCACCAGCATCACCGGCACGCGCGCGTCGACCGCGCCGATCATCTCGGCCTCGCGCGCGCACTTGGCCACCACAACCTCGGCGCCACGCCAGATCGCGCGGATGGCCGGCGTCAGCACGGGGTAGAGCGCGCCGTAGCGCCGCTCGAAGCCGGGGATGTCGGGGCCGCACACCCGCACGATGTAGCGCAAGCCCAGGCGCCGCCGCAGCGCCAGCGCCACCCCACCGGCCGGAACCGCGCTCCAGGCCATGCACAGGTCGTACGGCTGGGCGCGGTGCAGCCGCGCCGCCAGCAGCAGCGCGCGCGCCGCGTAGGCCAGCAGCTCGCGGTTCGACGAGTGGTGCAGGTTCTGGTTGTTCACCGGCACCTTGAACACGCGCACCCGCCCGGCCTCCTCGGCCTGCTCGGGCGCGCGGCCAAGCGCCGAGGTAATCAGATCGATCGTCAGCTCGGGCGCTTGCGCCAGCTCGCGCACAATCGCGCGGTTCACCGTTCCGGTGCCGCCGCCCAACGGCGGATACTCGTTGTTCAGCATGAGGATGCGCATCAGCTCCGCCCGCCGCTGACCCGCCGCACAATATACAGCGGCCGCCGCTTCACTTCCTCGAAGATCCGCCCGACATACTCGCCAATCACGCCAATGGTGATCAGCTGCATGCCCGCCAGGAAAAAGATCGCCACCACCAGCGTAGCAAAGCCCGGCGGGTTCAAGCCGACTGTCAGCTTCTTGATCGCGTAGAACAGCGCCAGAACGATCGACATGAGCGATACCGCCAGGCCAAGCATGGTGATCACCCGCAGCGGCACATAGCTGAACGACACCAGCCCATCCAGCGCCAGGTACATCAACCGCGTGAAGGTGAACTTGGGCCGCCCGGCGTGGCGCGCGTGGCGCTCGTACGCCAGGCCCACCTGGTCGAGGCCAACCCAGCTGCGGATGCCGCGCACGAAGCGGTTGCGCTCGGGCATGCCCACCAGCAGGTCCACCACCCGCCGGTCCATGATGCAGAAGTCGCCGGCGTCAAGCGGGATCTCGATATTCGCCACCCGCTGCAGTATCCGGTAGAACGCCGCGTAGGCCGCGCGCTTGAGCATGTTCTCTTTGCGGCCCTCGCGGATGGCGTACACCACGTCGTGGCCCTCGCGCCACTTGCCGATGAACTCTGGCAGCACCTCGGGCGGATCCTGCAGGTCGGCGTCCATCACAATCACGCCGTCGCCGCGCGCGTGGTCGAGCCCGGCGCTGATGGCGATCTGGTGGCCAAAATTGCGCGCAAGCTCCACCGCCCGCACGCGCGGGTCGGCGTTGGCGAAGCTGCGCAGCAGCGGGAGGCTCGCGTCGTGGCTGCCGTCGTCGACAAAGATGATCTCGTAGCTGCCGCCGGCCGCAGGCAGCACGGCGCTCAGGCGGCTGTACAGCTCGCGCAGGTTGTCTTCTTCGTTGAACACCGGGATCACCACCGAAAGCTCGGGGCGCTCGGGCTCGGCGGTTTCCGGCGCGCCGATCGCGCCGAATAGCGGCGCGCCGCCGAGCGCCACGGCCAGCTGGCGGCAGAACGCCAGCGCCGCGGCCGGGTCGTCGGTTGGGATGGCTGGCGCGGCAGGCGCGCGCAGCGCGGGCTCGGGCCATTCGATCGCGGGATGCTGGCCGCCCGGCATTCGCGGTGGCATTGCCATGGCTTCTCTCACCTTGCCTACTGTCATACCAAATTCGCTTGATTACTTACACTTTGGTGGGGTTTGGTGGCTTCGCCGCCCCCAAATTTTCTATTGTGTTGCACGACGTGACTTTGCCACGTCGTGCAACACACTCTATAAGTGATCAAACTGAGTTGGTATCATACGCTGATCCGATTGTATGATCCGGCGGGCGCAAGCGTCTATAGGAATTTACGCCCGGTTTGGCTATCGCCCTGCTTCGAAGGCAGTTCAGGCTTGCCAAGTGTAAAGATGATATAGTCGCCAGCGGTCGCGCTCGGCTGGGCCGCCAGGTATTGGCGCACTTGGGGCGACACCAGCGGCGCGGTTGGCCAGCCCAGCGCGCGGCCGAGCGGCAGTCGCGCATACCAGCGCGCCAGCGGCTCGTTCAGCCGCCGCTCATTCAGCCGATCGTCGCGCGGCAGCACGACGTAGCGGATGTCGTTCGCCGCAACATACTGCTGAAAGCGCTCCCGATCCCACAGAATCGCGTGCTGAAACGCCGGGTCGTTTTCGAACCACGTCGCCGGCTGCCGGGCGTAGAGCGTCGCCTCCCAGTACTGATCGGTCAGCACGAAGCCGCGCGGCTGGCCACCCAGCGCCGCCCACACCGGCATGGTCGCATTCAGCGCGCTGGCTTCAAGCACCTGGTAGCACAGCCCGGCCGCGTCAGCCAGCACGAATAGCACCAGCACGTAGGCCAGCGCCGCGCGGCCAACGATCCGCGGCAGCCGCGCCAGCGCGTCGGCAACCAGCAACACGATCGGCGGCAACGCCGGGATGAGCACGCGCGGGTTGTTGCTTGCGCCAGGCGCGGCGCTGTACACCAGCAGCACGGCCACGCCGCCGGCCGCCCACACGGCCAGCATCCGGTACACCGCCGGCCGCGCGGCACCGCGCCGCAGCCAGGCCCAGGCGGCAAGCGCCGCCAGCAGCGCCAGCGTCGCGATCGTGGGGATGCGCGCCAGGGTGAAGAACTGATCGAGCATCAGCGGCGCCAGCGCCCGGAACACCGCCAGGCTTGGCCCGCCAGCCACGGTGGCCGGCCGGGAGAACACCAGCCGCGTCAGCGCCAGCCAGGGCAGCAGCACCAGCAGCGGCGCGGCCAGGCTCAGCGCCACGTGCTTGCGGGGCATGCGCTCGGCATCGGGGCGGCCTGGCCAGATCACCAGCGCCAGCACGCTGCCAAAGAACAGCGCGATCATGTCGATCTTGCCGAGCATCGCCAGCGCGCCCAGCAACATGGCCCAGGCAGTGCGACGCGCCAGAAACGCCCACAGGGCCGCGCCAAGCACCAGCGCCGAGATCGGCTCGGCAAAGGCCATTGTGGCATGCTCGCGAAACAGCGGGAACAGCGCCAGCAGCCCGGCGGCCAGCAGCCCGGCGCGGCGGCCGAAATAGCGCGCGCCAAAGGCGTATGTCCCCAGTACCACCGCGCCGGCCGCCACTGGCGACACCAGGCGCAGCAGCGTATACGAGCCGCTGAGCTGCCACGCTGCCGCGAAGAGCATCAGGTACAGCGGCCCCCACCACGGGTGCAGCGGCGCGCTGCGGCCCACCAGCGCGTCGGCGGTCGCCAGGGCTGGCGGGCTTGGCACAAAGCCGTGAATGCGATCGTAGGAGTCGTCGGCGTCGAGCAGGAAGCGCGGCTGTTCGAGCAGGTACAACCCCCAGTGAAGGTTGCGCGGCGCGTCGAGGTATTCGACGCCGGTGGCAAGCTGCAGCGCTGCGAACTGCGCCGCCAGCGCCAGCAGCAGCCAGAGGCGCCAGTTCGTCGCACAGCGCCGCAGATTATCTGTGGCTGGTAGGCTCACGCCGCACGTTACCCTTCACTAGCCTTCGCGCCTATTGTAGCGGGCGGCGGCGGATGTGCCATGCCGTTTTGGTAACGAAACGGTAACAGCTTGCCGGTATTAGCGCCGGCAGGCGATCCGGTAGGCCGCCTCGGCCCACAGCGCCAGCCGATCCCACGCATACACCGTCAGCGCCCGCTCGCGCGCCGCCGCCGCCATCCGCTCGCGCAGCGCCGCGTCTCCGAGCAGCGCCAGCACACCGGCTGCAAGCGCCCCCGCATCGCCGGGCGCCACCAGCATGCCGCTGCGGCCATCTTCCATGTACTCGGCCACCTGCCCCACGCGCCCGGCCACGATCGGCAGCCCGGCCGCCATCAGCTCCAGCAGCTTGGCCAGCCCGCGCGCCCGATTGATCAGCGTGTCGCGCATCGGCACAATCGCTAGCGTCGCGCCGGCCAGCAGCGCCGGAATGCTCGCCGGCTCGGCCCAGCCGCGGTAGTCGATCATCGCCCGCACGCCAGCACGCTCGGCCAGCCGCAGCAACTCACGCTCTTCGCCGCGCTCGCCTTTGCCCACCACCAGCAGCCGGGCATCCGGCCGCTGCGCCGCAATCGCCACCAGCGCAGCTACCAGCTCTCGCAGGTCGAACTCCCAGAAGCGCGTGTACAGCAGGATGCACGCTGGCGGGCGCTCGCCGATCGCTGCTTCGCCCGCGCCGCCTGCGACACCATTGGGCAGGTAGACGACGCGCTGCGGCGCTACGCCAAAGCCCCACACCTGCGTCTCGATCGTGTGGCTCACCACCGTCACCGCGTCGGCGCGGCGCGGCAGGTCGCGCTCCTGCCAGTCGAACAGCCACTTGGCCGGCTTGGGGTATGGCAGCAGCTCGTTCCAGCCGCCGCGCCCCTCCCAGTCGTCGCTATCCACCACCAGCGGCACCTCCGGGCGCAGCGCCCGCAGCAGCAGCGCCGCCAGGCCGCTGTAGCCCTTGGGCTTAAACAGGTGCACGACATCGGGCGTATCGGCGAGCGCAGCCCGATACAGCGCGAGAACTTGCTGCGCGCCGTGTGCCGGCTGGGGCAGTTGCGATAAAGCGATATGCGTAACTGGAACGCCGCCGTATACAATGCGGGTGGCCGCATCTTCCGGGTTTTGCACTGGCGGCGCGGCGATGCCAACGGTGTGCCCACGGCGCGCAAGCGCCTGGGCAAGCGGCAGCATGCGCGCCGAGAGCGTGCCCTTCGGACGGATACCGAATGGCGCGAGCATGGAGATACGTAGCGTCGTTCTTGCCATTCCTCGGGCTCCTACCTGCTATCAGGCTTCTTCTCCAGCACCGCCAGCTGCGCATCGCGCCCCAGCTCGGCCCAGCCGTCGCGCTGCAGCGCTACGTACAGCGGCTGGCCGGCCGGCACCAGCGCGCAGCGTGGTTGCCGCCCCATACTCTCCGAACAGCGCCTGGTACTCGCCGCGCTGCTCGGCCAGCACCGCGCGGAAGAGCAGGTCGGCCGGGTACGGATCCTGGCGATTATCGACGAATACCGGCCGCTCGGGCACCGCCCAGATCAGCGGGCCGCCTGCGTCGTAGGTGTTGTAGAGCACACCATCGCAGCCGCGCACCGCCGCCACGATCGCCGGGCCAAGCGGCACTGGCGGCGTGCTCGCCCATGCGCGCAGTACGGCTAGCCCAGCGCCGGCCGCGACCACCAGCAGCAGCGCCAGGTGCGCCAGCCCGCGCCGCCCGCCGCGCGCCGCCAGCGCCGGCCAATCGCGGAGCGGCCGAGTCAGCAGCGGCGCGGCCACAAGCGGCAAAAACGCGGTATGCCGGATCGAGCGCAGCCCCAGCAGCCCAAACACCAGCGCCACCGCCAGCAGCGTCCAGTCGCGCTGGCCGCGCCAGCTAGCGCGCGCTACCACCACCGCAGCCACGCACATGCCCAGCAGCATGAAGAATGGGTAGCTGGCCGGCCAGCCCAAGCTCGGCGGCTGCCATTCCGTCAGGTACGCGCGCGTCGTATCGCCGAACGAGGCCAGCACATACCGCCACAGCCCTATTCCCAGCGGGTTGGCCAGTGTCGCGAGGCCGCTCGCCAGCACTATCAGCGCCCAACGTGCGCCATCGCTCCGCCGCCAGCCGCGCCAGTCGCGCCAGTCGCGCGCAAACGCCACCAGCGTCGCCGCCGCCAGCAGCGCTCCGCCAAATGCTACGCCGGCATGCAGATTCGCCCATAGCAGAAACAGCGCCGGGTACAGCCAGTGCAGCCGGCGCCGCGGCACCAGCCCAAGCGCGGCCGCCAGCAGCGCCAGCGAAAACAGGTGCGGGCGCGCGCTCCACAGCGCCGCCTGGCTGGTGGCGCCGAGAAGCAGCGCGGCCGCGCGCACCCGCCCCGGTCCCTCGCACACCAGCGCCAGCCCGCCCCACGCCAGCACGATCAGCCCGGCGCACAGCGCGAACAGCGCTGGCAGCCCACCCAGCGCATACGCCAGGTAGAACAACACCTCGGCCAGCCACTCGTGGTTCGGCCAGGGGCCGCCGCGCACAGTTGAGCTAAATGGGTCGGTCGTTGGGATACTGCCAGTCTGCACGATCAGCTGGCCGGTGCGCAGCTGCCACCAGGTATCGCTCTGAGCGCTCGGCAGCGCCGCCGCCGCGAAGATCAGCAGCAGCACGGCCGCGATGGCTACATGGTCGAACGAGCCGGGCAGCCACGCGCGCGCCAACAGCCCGGCGCGGCGCCTCCGATCCGCAATGCGCAACGGCTTCACTGCCTCAACCTTACACGAGTGACGCGGTGGCCCGCGCCGTACGCCGATTTTGCCTGTGGCAGCAAGGTACTGCATCTCTTCTGTGCGCAGAAGGTAGTGCTCCGCGCCGCTTTCTGCGCACGAGAAACGAAAAGCACCGCTCTGCCGAAGGCAAAAATACTCACCGCGCAGCTCGTGAATCTTACGGGATACTCAGTTATGACGATCATATCTCAATTGTACCAGCTTGTTTGCGCTCGCCAGCGGCCCTGGCAGCCATGGCATTTCGGCGTCGCTGCGGCAGTTATCTGCACGTCGGCGGCCCAGCTAGGCGCATGGTACTGCCGCCATACCCCACCGAAGTCCTTCTGATGCGATTGACTACGCATAGCGCATCGTGTACAATGAACTAAGCTTTCTGGTCGCGAATCCAGCTTTAGCCTTCCGCACTAGTCCCCGTAAGGAGCCGGGCAATGCCAGAGGACCGTGGCACCGCAAACGACCTCGAGCCGCGCTTCTACCCGAACTTGATCGGGCGCTTGTATTTGATCAGCCTGGAAGACGTGATGGGCCGCAATGGGGTCAACGCGCTGCTCAACCTCGCCGGCGCGCGCCACCTGGTCAATAACTACCCGGCCTCGAACCTCAAGCGCGAGTTCCCTTTCGTCGACCTGGCCACGATCTCGAAGTCGACCGAGACGATGTACGGGCCGCGCGGGGCGCGCGGGATGGAGCTGCGCGCCGGGCGGTATGCCTTCAACCTGGGGCTGAAGGAGTTCGGGCCGCTGTTGGGCATGGCCGACCTGGCGCTCAAGCTGATGCCGATGACGATGAAGATGAAGATTGCGCTGAATGCGACGGCGCAGACGTTCGACCGGTTCTCGGATCAGCCGACGCGGGTGGAAGAGCGCAAGGGGCAGTTTCTGTATATCATCGAGAAGTGCCCGGTGTGCTGGGGGCGGACGAGCGAGAAGCCGTGCTGCCACCTGGCGCAGGGGATCTTGGAAGAGGCGCTGACGTGGGTGACGGGCGGGCACTCGTTCCACATGGACGAGATCGAGTGCCGCGGCACCGGCAGCAACGCCTGCATCTTCGCCATCGACAAAGACGCCATCGACTAGCGTGAGGCGCTGCCATTCAGATCGGCTGCTAACAAATAATACAAATTACGCAGCGCCACGCGTAATGCGAATGTAATCTCCAAATCTTGGATACGCTGACGCTATCTTGTATAGTAAAAGGGGTGTAGAACCCCGGAGGAGGCCATCCAAACTCACTACGCCCTCCGGCCGACAACAAGGGGAACCTAGCCTATGAAACGCATCGTTATACGCGAGCGCACACCGATCCCCCCCTTCGGCGAGCCGGCCCGCGATCTGCGCATTTTGAATAAGCCGCTCTGGCTCCTACAGCGCGACTTATTAGCCCACCATTGCCGCGGCGCACTGGAAGTGGACTCCTTGGCCGAGATTCCAAGCGAACGCGAGGAACTGCTCGTCTACCGGGATAATCTCTTCTTCAACGATCAGCTGATCAATACCTTCATCGAGCAAGCGAAGGCTAGCGGCCATGCCTGCCAGATTGCGTTTGCGCTCGACGATAAGGCCATCACCACCCACGCACTACGCCTGCAAGACGGCATCACGCTCGATATTCAGCATAACGTCTATATCGCCGATCTCTACTATTACCCGAGCGGCGTCACCGAAGAGCCACAGCCGCTGGTGGTGCCGACCGACCCACGCGAGATGGGTTACTACCACATCCCGACCTACATGGCCCCCAATCACGGCGATCTGGTCTTCCAGGTGCCCAGGCGCGCGTTTCTCTCGATCGAAAACTGGGTGCACCTATTCCTGGCAAACTCGCCGTTTGGCGTGTTCTCGTGGGGCCGTATCCACGAGCAGCTCGCCGAAGAAAGCTGGAAGGAAAAACTCGCAGTCTCTTTCACCACCCTGTTCGACAAGCTCAACCCGTTCGCGCCACGCTGGCGCAACCATTTCCTCTCAAGCTCGCGGCTGGTGAAGGTCGGCAAAAACTGCTCGATCGACCCAACCGCCACCATTCACGGGCCAACCATCATCGGCGATAACGTCACCATTGGCGCCGGCGTGGTGATCACCAACAGCCTGATCGGCAAGAATGTGACGATCATGCAAGGCTCGCAGGTGATGCTCAGTGTTGTCAGCGACCGTTGCTATTTGCCCTGGAACGCCGGTATTTTCATGACGACACTGATGGAGAACTCCATGGTGGCGCAGCTCAGCTGCTTGCAGATGTGTGTGGTCGGCCGGAATACCTTTATTGGCGCGGGCAATATTTTCACCGATTTCGACCTGCGCAACCAGCCGATCCATACGTACCACCAGCGCAAGGGCGCCAGCCGCCCCGAGAAAGAAGAGGTCGGCCTGCCGGTGATTGGCTCGGCGGTTGGGCACAACTGTAAGATCGGCAGCGGCTTTGTGGTGTACCCCGCGCGTATGATCGGCTCGAATAGCACGCTCATCTACGCCGACACCGAGGCCGTGGTCGGCCGTAATGTTCGGCCCATGACCAACATCGACGACCTGGAGGTCGACGATCAGGGCGAGCCGCTGCGTACGGTGTACAAATGGCCGCGCGTGATCGAGCGGCCCGACGCACTATCCGATGAAGAACCGATAGCGCCGCTTCATGTATCGTGGCCCGAGGCGGCGCGATTGCGCCATTAGGAGGCACCCCTGTGAGCAAGGATAAGATTCTTGTCGTTGAAGACGCACCAGATATTTCCAGCCTGCTCAAGATCTACTTTACGTCGCAGGGTTACGAGGTAATGACGGCCATGCGCGGCCAGGTGGCGCTTGATATCTGCCGCAAGACGCCGCCAAACCTGGCCCTGCTCGATGTCAATTTGCCCGATATGGAGGGCTACGACATCGGCCGCGCCCTGCGCCAGAGTGCGCGCACCCGCCATATCCCGATCATCTTCCTCACCGCCCGCGGCGAGAAGCAGGATCGCATCAAGGGCCTGGGCGAGGTGCAGGCCGAGTATTATATCGTCAAGCCTTTCGATATCGAAGAGGTGCACACGATCGTCAAGGGCGCGCTCGACCGCGCCCGCCAGAAGAACCTGGCCCACCCCGTCACCAATCTGCCCACCGCCGAGCTAATCAACGAGCAGTACCGCCAGCTGGTGGCTAGCACGGGCTGGGGCCTGGCCCAGGCTCATATCAACGGCTTCGAGACATTCACCCAGGCCTATGGCGCGGTGGTGGGCGAAGACGTGCTCAAGTTCACCGCGCTCATGCTCAACGAGGTGATCAACGAGCTGGGCGGCCCCGGCGATTTCATCGGCCAGATGGTGGTCGGCCCCGATTTCGTGATGACCTCGACGCCCGAGCACCTCAAGGCGATCTGCACACGGCTGTGCGAGCGCTTCGACGCTGAAATTGGCCTGCAATACAACTACAAAGACCGCCGTAATGGCTATATCGTCGTCAACGACGACCAGGGCACCCCGCGCCAGGTGCCGCTGATGTCGCTCTCGATTGGCGTGCTTACCAGCGACGACGGCCCATTCTACGATATTCGCGAGCTGAGCGAGGCAGTTGAAAATGCACGGCAACACGCACTCGCCGAGGCGCGCGAGCTAGGCCGCCGTAGCCATGCCAGCTATGCCCGGCCATAACAACCGCCGGCGCTCGCTGGCGCGTGCCGGCCGGAAATGCGCGTTGCTGCTCCTACGCCGAGCATATCACCGTACCAGCATCCAGCAACGGTTTCGAGCTAACCGTATTCTGGGAGGAGCATACCCCTGGATATGGACACGACAACGCTAGCTTCGCCACAGGTACGAGCCTGGGAGCTCCTGGCCGATTTGGCAGCCTGTGGCCAGAGCGTCGCAATACTGCAAGGCAAGGCAGAGTTTGCCCGACAGATTGCGGATTTAGCACAGCGACGCCTTCCGTGTCCTTGGGGTTTATTTTTACTACATACCTCCGCAATCTCGCAGGTCGTCGCTAGCTGGGGCCTCAACGGCGACGACGAGCAGCGCCTGCTGCAAAATGGCTACCGCTCGAACCCTAATGTGCTCGAGATCCCGCTGACGCATGCCGGCGCGCCGGCCGGCGCCCTGCTGCTTGGCTCCGCCGCCGAAGCTGATCTGGCGCTTTCGCCAGCGTTTGTACAGGCGCTGCGCGCCCAGCTCGAGCTGCTGCTGGCAATCATCGAGCGCGAGGCCGCCCATCAGCGCGAGCAGGCTACGCTCGAGGCCGCCTCGGCGCTGCGCTTCGACCTGACCGGCCAGCTCGATCTGTATGGCGTGCTGCGCTCGTTGCTCGAGCGCGCGGTGAACCTCAGCGGCGCGGCAGGCGGCGGGATCTACACGCTCTCCGACGATAACGACCTGCAGCTCATGGTAAGCCACGGTATGTCGCACGATTACACCGGTATGCGCCAGAGCCGCGGCCAAGGCATTGCCGGCCAGGCCGCCCTACAGCGCGCTACGCTCCTGATCGACGACTACCAGCGCTACGCGCATCGGCTGAGCATCTTCGAGCACGAGGGCTTCCGGGCAAGCATTGGCGTGCCGCTGCTGGTGCAAGACGACCTGGTAGGCATCCTGGTGCTGATGCATACGCGCGCGAGCGCGCGCTTCGCCGATCACGATCGCCTGCTGATCGAGTCGTTCGCCAAGCCGGCCGCGCTTGTGCTGCGCAATGCCCAGCTGGTGACACAGCAGCAGCAGCGCGCGCGCGAGCTGTTTGTGCTGTATGAAAACGGCCAGATGCTCAGCTCGGCATTGCGCACCGAGCCAATGCTGACGCGCGTGGCCGAGAATATCGCGCTGGTGATGGGCGCGGATCGCTGCCGGCTCTTCTTGGTCGATCAGAACGACCCCGATAACTTATACGAGGCCGCCTCGTATAACCTCGAAGGCCACGACGAGCCGGCCGCGGCGCCACAGCCGATCGGCAACAACCGGTTTATCACTGGCTTGATGCAGTCGAGCGAGCCACTGCTGATCGACGGCGCAAACGCCGCCGCGCACAGCTCGCCGCTGGCTAACACACTGCGCCTCGGCGGCCTGCGCAGCGCGCTGGTGCTGGCGCTGCGCGTCAAAGACCGCGCTGTCGGCCTGATCACAATCGGGTATGTCGAGCAAGATCGGCGCTTCACCCGCGCCGATGTAAACCTCGCACAAACGCTCGCCAGCCAGATCGCCACCGCACTCGCCAATACACAGCTGTATATCGCCGAGCAGCGCCGCGCAAACGAGCTCGAGCAGCTCCAGACGATCAGCCGGCGCCTCGAGATCAACCAATCGCTCGACGAGATGCTGTCGGCTGTGCTGGTGGGCGTGCAGCTGATGGTGCCATTCACTGGCGCCGAGATCAGCCTGTTCGATGAATCCAGCAAGACGCTGCGCGTCATGACAACGCGCGGGATTCGGCCCAGCAATGCAGCCGTAGCAACCCAACCAGCGGGCGGCCTGGCCGGCTGGCTGGCGATGCACCGCCGCGCGCTGCGGCTCGACGACTTTCAGCAGGCGCCTGCACGGCCGCACTTCACCACATTCGCCGACGGTGCACCCATCCGCAGCTACCTCGGCGTGGCCTTGAACCTCGGCGATCAGCTGCTTGGCACGCTCGAGCTGTTCAGCAACAAACCCAACAGCTTCGCCGCCGACGACGAGCGCCTGCTTACGATTGTCGCCGCGCAAGCCTCGCAGGCTATCAACAACGCGCGCCGCTACGAGGCGGCCGATGAATTTCTGCGCAGCCGGCTGCAGCAGCTGACAGCGCTCCAGCGGATCAGCCGCCAGCTCACCTCGAACCTGTCGCTCGGCCACATCCTGGGCTTTACGCTCGAGGAGGCACTGCGGGCTACCGGCGCGGGCTGCGGCTATATCGCGCTGCACCAGGGCTTCGCGTTTGAAGAGGCTATGCGCGCGTTCACGCTCGAAGAAGGCCCGCGCACTTCCAATCTGACGGCCGACAACCTCGACGCCGTGCGTGTGATCGCGGCAAGTGGCTTCGAGCGCGAGGTACACGCCAACTTGCTGAACCAGATCGTCAGCGGCAGCAACACGCTGGCCGACCAGGCCATAGCGCACGGCGAGCCCATCCTGGCCAACGAGCTTGACAGCGACGATCGGCTGGCCGGCCTTGGCCCGCAGGCGCATTCGGCGCTGGCAATGCCGATCTATTACGAGGCCCAGGTTGTGGGCGTTGTGAACTTGCATAGCACCACGCCGCACAACTTTAACCACGACGCGATCGAATTCATGCGCGCGCTGGCCGACCAGGCAGCCCTGGCGATTGGCAATACGCAGCGCTACAACGAGCAAGTGCGCCAGCGCGAGCTGCTGCAGCGCCGCGCCGGCCTCCTCAAGGAAGTGCTCGATATTGGCCAGGCGCTGCGCGCCGACCGCTCGATCGAAGAGGTGCTTGAGCAGATCGCCTTCAGCATCGTCGATACCACGGGCTTCCGGGTGGTGGTCATCAACATCGTCGACAGCGACGCGCCCGATATGCTGCGGATTATCGCCGCAGCTGGCCTGCCGCTGGAGGAAGTCGAGCGGATCAAGCACGGCGTATTCCCGGTTGCCATCGCCGAGCGATTTCTCGATCCGCGCTTTCGCATCGGGCGCAGCTTCTTCATCCCCGAAAACGACGTGCGCGAGATAGCCGCCGAGATCGACCTGAGCAGCGTATCGGGCACGACGATCACCGACGAGCGCGCACCCGGCGAGTGGCAGGCCGGCGATGAGCTGTTTGTGCCACTGTATAGCACCCGCAGCAATCTGCTGGGCTTGATCTCGGTCGAAAACCCGTACGATCGCCAGCGCCCTAATCGCCGCACGGTCGAAGCGCTCGAAATCTACGCCCAGCAGGCGGCGATCGCCATCGAGAACCTCGAGCTGCTGCGCGAGGCGCGCGACCAGGCCGCCCAGATGACCGCATTGGCGCGCGCCAGCGCAGCTACGGTTTCGTCGCTCGACCTCGACGACCTGCTCGCGCGCGTCTACGCCGAGATCGCCGCGTATCTCGGGGAGCTGCCGTTCTTCTTCGTGCTCTCGGTCGACAGCCAGCAGAAGACCATGCGCTACGAGCTGTTCAACCAGTTTGGCCAGCATATGGCGCCGTACCACAAGGCTACGGTGCCAAAGAACGGGCTGAGCGACTGGGTGATCGACAGCGGCGGCATGCTATATATTCGCGATCTTCCGGCCGAGCGCGCCAGCCTGCCGATCCAGCCGCTGCGCCTGGGCGCGGCTGATGTGCGATCGTGGCTGGGCATCCCGCTGCTGAGCCAGAACCAGGTCATCGGCCTGATGTGCGCGCAGAGCATGCAAGCAAACGCGTTTAGCGAACGCGACGTGCAGTTCCTCTCGACGCTCGCAAACCACCTGGCGGTGGCGCTCGAAAAAGTCCGGCTGTTCGCCGAGCGCGAGCAGCGCCTGACCGAGCTTGCCGTCATCAACCGCATCGGCAATATCGTCAGCGCGACGCTCGATATCGAGACGATGTTCAATAGCCTCTACGATTGCCTGTCGAGCTTTCTGCCGATGGACGCATTTATGGTGCGTACCTACCGCAGCGACACGCATATGCTCGTGCGCGGGCTAGCCGTCGATGAGGGCGTGCGCCTGTTCGAGAAGGTCGAGCGCCAGCCGACGCACAGGGGGCTGGTCGAGTGGATCGTGCGACACCGCGCGCCGCTGCTGTTCCGCGACCTGCGCGAAGAAACGCCCGCGGATATCGTGCCCTCGATGTTTGGGAATGTCGAGCGGCCCTCGGCTGCGTGGCTGGGCGTGCCGCTGCTGGTAGGTGACGGCGATATTGTTGGCGTGCTATCGGCGCAAAGCTATACGCCAGGTGTCTATGGCGAGCGCGAGCTCGCCTTCCTGAGCACCGTGGCAAGCCAAGTAGCGCTGGGCGCGCAGAACGTCCGGCTGTTTACCGACCGCGAGCGGCGCATCGCCGAGCTTGATGCGATCAGCCGGATCGGCCACGTCACCAACTCGACACTCGACCTGCGCCCCATGGTCGGCGGGCTGCACGAGGTGCTTCACGAAACCCTCGGCGCCGACAGCACCAGCCTGACGTTGATCGACCACGAGCGTGGGATCGCGCGAGCGCTGGTGTTCGACCGCGGCGTTGTGACGCTTGACAGCGAGGACGATATTGCCCAGATCAGCACTGGCACGCTGGCGGGCTGGATCATTCGCAATAGCCAGATCTTGCACCTCGACGATATCGAGGCCGCGACTGCCGAGAATCAACAGCTGCACCCGCTGTTCCTGAGCTCGCCCGACGACCGCGTACGCTCGTACCTGGGCATCCCGATACTCACCTACGATAGCACACCGATCGGCGCGCTGGGCGTCAGCAGCCGCCAGCTCCAGGCATTCAGCCAGCGCGACCGCGAGTTCCTGGTGAGCGTGGGCGCCCAGGTGTCGTTGGGCGTCCAGAACGCCCAGCTGTTCGCGCGCGCTACCGACCAGGTGCAGTTCCTTGCGCTGCTGAATCGCGTCTCGTCGGTCGCGGCCTCGACACTGGCAACCTCCGAGATCTACCGGGCGGCCATCGAAGCGCTGGCGCGCGCCAGCGGCGCCGACCAGGTGCGGATTGTGCTCTACGACTATGCCGCCAATACCGTGACGATCGCGGGTGAGCTGGTGCCAGCGACGCCCGAGCAGTCGAAAAGCATCAGCATCCCGCTGCAGGGCAACCCGTCGGTCGCGTGGCTCGAACAACATCGCCAGCCGCTGATCGTACACGACGCTCAGAACGATCCGATCCTGGTACGCACGCGCGAGATGTTCAAGGTGCTCGACATTCGCTCGGTGGCCTTGCTTCCCCTGATCGTCGGCGACCGGCTCATCGGCGCGGCTGGGATCGATTTTGTTGGCCGGCAGCAACAGTTTAGCGATCAGACGATCGAGCTATGCCAGACGATCGCCAACCAGATGGTGACGGCGATCGAGAACGCGCGCCTGTTTGGCGAAGCCCAGGAGAGCGCCTCGGCGCTGAAGAGCAAAGTTGGCGAGCTCGAAACGCTGCTTGAGGCCGCGCGCCTGCTCAGCTCGACGCTCGACCCGCAGCAGGTGCTCGATAACCTGATGGAGCTGGTTGGGCGACACCTGGATGTGAATACCGTCGCGCTCTGGACAATCACCGAGAGCCGGGTGCTCGAGCCAGCAGCGATGCTCGGCATCCCGCAGGAGATCGCCCGCACACTGCGGCCGGCAGTTGGCAGCGGCCTCACCGGGCGCGTGGCCGCCACCGGCACCACGCTGATCGTCGCCGATGTTGAGCGCGATGGCGGCTCGCTGTACCCCGATTTCAACCGCGCTAATCACTATACTTCGTTCATGGGCGTGCCGGTAAACTATCGCGGCGTCACGATCGGCGTGCTGAGCGTCATGACCATCCAGCGCCGCGAGTTCAGCCGCGACGAAGAGCTGCTGCTTTCGGGCATGGCCGACCAGGCGGCGATCGCCTTGCAGAACGCGCGCCTGTTCGCCGAGCGCGAGCGCCGCATCGCCGAGCTGATCTCACTCAATAGCATCAGCCAGGCGATCAACGCCACACTCGAGCAGGGCGAGCTGCTTGAGGCGCTGCATCGCGGCATCAGCGAAGTGCTCGACACCCGCGAGTCGTTTATCGCGCTCTACGATGCCGCTACCAACCAGCTGACATTCCCGATCTTGTGGGAGCACAGCCGGCGCGTGCCCAACACTATTCGTATGCAGGTCGACGACCCCAGCTGCCTGTCGGAGCGCGTGGTGATTGAGAAGCGCCCCATCCTGCTACGCAGCGCGGCCGAGGTCGAGCAGCTCTCGACCGCGCCGGTGGCAAACAACGAGCCGCCGACCGCGTCGTGGCTGAGCGTGCCGATTATGCTCAGCGACGAGGTGCTGGGCATCATCAATGTCCAGAGCTTCAGCCCCAACGCCTTCGACGAAGACGACCAGCGCTTCCTGACCACGGTAGCCAGCCAGGTGGCCACGGCACTTTCCAAAACACGCCTGTTCACCGAGCGTGAGCGGCGGCTGCGCGAGGCGAATGCGCTGCGCGATATCGGCAGCGCGGTCAGCTCGACGCTGGAGCTGGGCGACATGCTCGAGCGGCTGCACAACGAGCTGGGGAAAGTGATCAATGTCAGCACGTCGTTTATCGGCCTGTACAACGCCGGCCAGCGTCAGCTCAGCTACCCGATCGCATACGTCGGCGGCACGCGCGTCCAGCTCACCCCGCGGATCATCGACCGTGGCGCGAACCACTGGGCGATCACCCACCGCCAAGCGCTGCTGCTCAACACCGAAGACGAGTACTGGAGCTTCTACGGCCTGCCGCCTGGCCCGCAGCGGCTCGACCCTTCCGACCAGCCAGAAGAATCGTTCCTGATCGTGCCGATTCTGCTTGGCGAGGAAGTGCTCGGCATCGTCAACATCCAGAGCTACGAGCGCCACGCCTTCAACCAGGACGACCTGCGCTTTGTTTCGACGGTTGCCAACCAGGCGGCGATCGCGATCAACAACGCGCGCCTGTTCCTGGAGCGCGGCCGCAGGATCGAAGAGCTCGCGACCTTCAACCAGATCGGCCAGGCGCTGAGCGCAGTATCAAAGCACGACGAACTGCTCGAGCTGATCTATCGCCAGACCAGCCGCCTGCTCGACACCACCAACTTTGCGATCGCGCTGTACGACGAGCGGCGCGACCTGATCACATTCCCGCTGTGCTACACCAACGGCCGGCGCGTCGCGGCGCCGCCGGCCAGCGCCCAGAGCGGCCCGATGGCCCAGGTCATTCGCACGCGCGAGCCGCTGCGGATCCGCGGCAATGGCCGCCGCGAGAGCGCGCGCGCATGGCTGGGCGTGCCGATGATCGCCGCCGACCGGATCATCGGCGTGATCGGCATCGAGAGCGATCAGAGCGAGTTTACCTTCAGCGACGACGACACGCGCCTGCTGGCGACGATCGCCTCGTGGGGCGCTACTGCGCTCGAAAACGCACGCCTGCTTGGTGAGTCGCGCCAGAGCGTGCAGGAGCTGACCGCACTCTACGATATTAGCCAGGTGTTCGCGGGCAACTTCGACCAGCAGGAGGTGATCTATGCAATCGCGTGCAGCGCACTCGACCTGCTGAAAGGCAATGTCGGGATCGTGTTGATGTTCGACGACCACCAGCAGCCTACTCAGCAGGTGATCGTCGACGGCGAGCGGCCGAATGTGATCGAGCGCGAGATTTCGCAGGATGTCGCTGCGATTGCACACAGCCTGCTGCACGCCGAGCGCCCAATCGCCATTCGCGACTTCGACGAGCTGCCCGAGACGCCCTCGATCGCGCAGCAGATGCGGCTGCGCAGCACCCTCAACGCGCTGATCGGCACGCGCGAACAGCCATTGGGCGTGCTGCTGCTCGGCAATCGTCAGCCGCGCGACTGGCAGGATCGCGAACTCTCGCTCATGTCGCTGCTAACCACCCAATCGGCGCTGGCGCTCGAGAGCGCCCGGCTGTTCGCCAGCGAGCAGGCGCGCCGCCAGGCCGCCGACACCTTGCGCGAGGTGGCGCAGACGCTCACGGGCGTGCTGGCGATCGACGAGATCACCACGCTCATCCTCGATCAGCTGCGGCGCGTGGTGCCATACGACACAGCCTCGCTGCTGCTGCGCGACGACGATATCGTGAGGATCGTCGCGACCCGCGGCTTCGACGAGCACTATCGTACGCAGATCGAGCAGTTCTCATTCAAGCTGGCCGACGACGCAAACATGCGCACGATCGTCGAGACACGCCAGCCGCTGGTGATCGACGATGTGCAGCACGACAGCGACTTTATTGTGATCGAAGGCACCGAGCACATCCACGGCTGGATCGGCGCGCCACTGCTGATCGACGACGAGGTGATCGGCCTGCTGACCGTCGATAGCAGCGAGATTAGCGCATACAACAACGAGCACGCCCAGCTGGCGTTCGCGCTGGCCAGCCTGGCGGCCCAGGCTATCCGCAACGGCCGGCTGTTCGCCGAGGTGCGCCGCTTTGCCAGCGAGCTCGAGCAGCGCGTGATCGAGCGCACTGCCGCGCTGGCCGAGGCCAATACGCTGCTCTCGGCCGAGAAAGAGCGACTGCAAGCGGTTCACTCGATCACGCTCGAGCTCTCGCAGACGCTCGAGCTCGAAGCCACGCTCACCAAATCGCTCGGCCTGATGTCAAAGGCCGTCGGCGTCAAGCGCGGCTCGATCATGCTGCGCGACCCACAGTCGAAGTCGCTGATCTGCCGGGCGGTGCTCGGCGCCGACGGCACGGTGCGCTCGACCTATATTCCGATCAGCTTCGCCGACGGCGGCGGCCTGGCCGGATGGGTGATGGACCAGGAGCAGGGCGTCAGTATCCCGGATGTGCGCCACGACGAGCGCTGGGTGCGCGAGCACGGCCGCGCCGACGAGGTGCGCTCGGCAGTGGCCATCCCGCTGCGCACGAAAGACGAGATCCTGGGCGTGCTGATGCTCACTAGCCCCAAGCTCAACTATTTCAGCCAGGCGCAGGTGCAGCTGATGACCACGATCGCCAATGAGATCGCGATCGTCATTCACAATGCCGAGCTGTACTCGTTTATTACCGAGCAGGGCCTGCGCATGTCCGAGCTCTTCGCGCAGCAGCGCGAGGAAACCAGCAAGAGCCAGGCGATCCTCCAGAGCATCACCGAGGGCGTCATCGTGCTCGACGAGCGCCAGCGGGTGGTGCTGTTCAACCCGGCCGCCGAGCAGGTGTTGCACATTCCGGCGTCGTACGCGCTGCAGCAGCCGCTCGATCATCTGAAGGCGTATAGCGGCGCAGGAATGCGCCCCGAGCAGGCTACGCAGATCTTCAACGGCCTGAGCGAGGGCCTGCAGATCGTGGACGAGAGCGGCAAATACGTGAACCGCATCCTCGACCTAGCCGCACCGCCGCAGACGATCGCCATGAACTTCGCGGCGGTGGTGCGGCCCGATGGCATTCGCTACGGCAGCGTAGCGGTGCTGCGCGATGTCACACGCGAGATCGAGGCCGACCGTGCCAAGCGCGATTTTATCTCGAGCGTGTCGCACGAGCTGCGCACACCACTCACGTCGATCAAAGGGTATGTCGACCTCCTGCTGCTGGGCGCGGCCGGGCCGCTAGCCGAGGGGCAGCAGGCATTCCTGAGCGTTGTGAAGAACAACGCCAACCGGCTCATGGATCTGATCAACGACATCCTTGAGATCGGCCGGATCGACGCAAACAAGATCCTGCTGAACTTCGAGCAGGTGGATATGACCTATGTGTTGAACGATGTACTCCAGACCATGCGCGCCGAGATCCAGCGTAAAACCACCGACATCCGGCTCGATATCGCGCCTGGCCTGCCGCCGATCACCGCCGACCTGCGCCGCGTGACGCAGGTGGTGCTCAACCTGGTGTCGAATGCAGTAAAATACACTTACCCAGGCGCGCATGTACACTTGCGGGCATTTATGAACCCGGCCGGGCTACTGCAAGTAGACGTGGAAGACGACGGCGTGGGGCTTTCGCCCGAGCAGCAGCAGCACCTGTTCCGCCGTTTCTACCGCGCCGACAACCCGCTGCGCGATGAAGTAGGCGGCACCGGGCTGGGGCTCTCGATCGCCAAGTCGTTTGTCGAGCTGCACGGCGGCGAGATCTGGGTGCAGAGCGAGCTTGGCAAAGGCAGCACCTTTAGCTTTATGCTGCCGCTCTCGCAGCCTGAAATGGCGTTTACCGAAGAATAATCACCGGCCTTACTAGTGTGAGTTCGTCTCGTGAGCGCGATCCATCTCAACAATCGACTCCTGCATTATGAAATGGTCGGCCGGCGTGGCCAGCCCATTATCTTTCTGCATAGCTGGCTTGGCTCGTGGCGCTACTGGCTGCCGACGATGGATCATATCTCGGAGCGCAACCGGGCGTACGCGCTGGATTTCTGGGGCTTTGGCGAGTCCGACCGACGCGATAGCGAGTTTTCGCTGCCCGAGTATGTCGATCTGCTGCTGGGCTTCATGGACAATATGGGCCTGACGCGGGTGAACTTGGCGGGCCATGGCCTTGGCGGCATGGTGGCGATCCGCGCGGCGATCAACCACCCGGCGCGCTTCGGCAAGATCATGACCGTCAACACGCCGATTCACGGCGCTCAGGCGATCTCGGTGCGCCCGGGCGCGCTGCTCTCACGGCTGCTGGGACGCAGCCAGCCCACCAATATCTGGTCGAAGCTGGTGCGGCAGATCGAAGTCGACGACTCGCAGATCAAAGAGGAGATCATCGAGGATACCGACAGCCTGTCGGAGCATGTGGTCGAGCGGGTTGTCGCATCAGTGCTCAAGGCCGACCTGCGAACCGACCTGCCGAGGCTCGAGTCGCCGCTGCTGGCGGTGTACTGCTCGAACGACAGCATTGTGAGCCACGACCAGGCCGACCTGCTACGCGAAAAATACCGCTCGCTGCAGGTGCTCGAGCTGCGGCGCTCGAATCACTTCCCGTTTCTCGACCAGCCGAATGTGTTCAACCGCTTGCTGCTGGATTTCCTGGCAAGCGAGGGCACGCCGGTGGAGATCAAAGCCGAGTGGCGCCGGCGCGTCAGCCAGCTCGAGTATATGTAGCTCGCTCGAATGCTCGAGGAGTGATACCAAATTCGGCTGATCACA
>NZ_JAXLWP010000038.1:0-64400 GCF_046328425.1 Kouleothrix sp. | reverse complement strand
ACGGCCGGTTAGATTACAGCGGCATCTCAGCAGACAGGCGGTACTTTTCATCTATGGTGCTGAGGTTTTGGCGCAAAGCGCCAACATCTCAGCTCAAAAGAAAGCGAAGTGCCATGCTGCCGCAGGCAGAAGGAGCCGATATCGCAGGCGACCGCGTAACTCGTGTTAACCAGGCGCTACGATAGCACGCGCTGCGCCAGCGTGGATAGGCGCGTATGCTCAGCTTCTTGCCAACCTGCGCGCCGCCGCTGCACGCGCGCGGATAGCGCGCGGCGATCGGCTGAAACGACTTGACACATCGGCGAACGTCGGCGAACATGTGCCACCATTCACTACCGTATGTGCCAGAATAGCCGACGGAGCGCAGACGCAATGCCGACGCTCACGCTGGTTTCGCTGTTGGCCGAGAGCGCTCGGCCGCTGTTTCGTGCCGTGGCGGCCTACCTCACCGAGCACGCCGGCGTGCCGGCGCGCCTGCTGGAGGGCGTGCCCTGGCCCGAGCAGGAGCGCATGCTCGACGCCGGGGCCGCCGACGGCGGCTTTCTGTGCGGGCTGCTGTACTCCCACAAGCGCGCCTGGCTCGAGCCGCTGGCCGCACCGGTGATGCGCGGCGCGCGCTACGCCGGCCGGCCGATCTATTTCTCCGACGTGGTAGTGCCGCGCGCGAGCCCGTTCGAGCGCTTTGCCGAGCTGCGCGGCGCGCGCTGGCTGTTTAACGACCGCGGCTCGTTCTCGGGCTACGCGCTGCTGCGCGCGCACCTGGCCGCGCTGGGCGAAACCGGCGCGTTCTGCGGGCCGCTGCGCGCCTCGGGCGGGCATATGCGCTCGCTTGAAATGCTGGCCGCCGGCCAGGCCGACGCCGCCGCCGTCGATAGCACCGTGCTCGACCTCGCGCGCGTGCAGCAGCCCGAGCTGGTGGCGCGGCTGCGCGTGGTGGCGACGCTCGGCCCCAACACTATGCCGCCGGCGGTGGCCGCGCGGCACGTGCCGCCCGAGCTGCGCGAGCGGCTGCGCGACGCGCTGCTGGCGATGCACCGCCACCCTGCCGGCCGCGCGGCGCTTGCGGCTGGCCTCGCCGAGCGCTTTGCGCCGGTACACGACCGCGACTACGACGCTATTCGCGCTACCGCCGAGCGCGCCGAGGCGGTGTGGCTTGAGCATGCCGAGTGAGGTGACGCTATGCCAGCTTCCGGTTTCATTCAGCTTGGCCCCTGCGACGAAGTACCCGGCCGGCGCTTCGCCGAGCCCGAGCACAGCCTTGCCGACGCGCACGTGCTCGACGCCATGCGCCTGCGCCTGGCCGAGACGCTGCGCCAGGCCAACATCAGCGCCGACGATCCGCTCAGCCGCGAGCTGTACATCCAGTCCCTGCCGGAAGACGGCGCGCGGCTGCACCGCATCGTCATCCTTTCGCGCGCGCTGCTGCAGTCCGCGCGCGAGCTGACGTTTGTCGGCTTCTTTGGCCAGAAGCGCGGCGACGCCAACCCCGCGGTGCTGCAGGATGTCGACACCGAGCTGCTTCACGAATTCCTGAACCACACCTACGTGCTGAGCTACAGCTCGCTCGAGCTGCCCGACGGCAACTGGGCCAACCTGGTGCTGCTGCTGCACGCCGACGGCATCGAGCACTGGCGCGCCAGCCAGAAGCACGCCTACGCCGCGCGCGAGCTTGCGCCGCTGTACTACCGCAGCATCCGCCTGCACAACGGCATGCTGCCGGGCGGCCTGGCCTCGCGGCCGGTGATACAGAGCACGAAGTACTATGCATTCGAGCGCGATGGCTGGTGGCAGGCCATCCGGCTATTCAGGAGCGAACAATGACAGAGACATTCGACACGATCGTGCTGGGGTTGGGCGCCATGGGCAGCGCCGCCGCGTATCAGCTGGCGCTACGCGGCCAGCGCGTGCTGGGCCTCGAGCGCTTCAGGCCCGGCCACGACCAGGGATCGAGCCACGGCCAGTCGCGGATCATCCGCCAGGCCTACTACGAAGACCCGGCCTACGTGCCGCTGCTGCTGCGCGCCTACGAGCTGTGGGATCAGATCCAGCGCGAGAGCGGCGATACGCTGCTGACGATCACCGGCGGCCTGATGATCGGCGAGGCCGAGAGCGCCGTGGTGACCGGCAGCATCCGGAGCGCGCGCGAGCACAACCTGCAGTACGACTTGCTCGACGCCGCCGAGATCCGCCGCCGCTGGCCCGGCCTGACGCCCAGCGACAATATTGTGGCGCTGTACGAGCGCCTCGGCGGCGTGCTGTACCCCGAGGCCGCGATTGCCGCGCACCTGGCCCGCGCCGAGGCGCGCGGCGCCGAGCTGCACTACGAAGAGCCGGCCACCGAGTGGCAGGCCAGCGCCTCCGGCGACCGCGTGCGCGTCACCACGGCGCGCGGCAGCTACGAGGCCGGCCGGCTGATCATCTCGGCCGGCGCCTGGGCGCCCGAGCTGCTGCACGGCCTTGGCCTGCCGCTCACCGTCAAGCGCAATGTGCTGTACTGGTTCGACCCGGTCGGCGGCCGCGAGCCATTCCTGGCCGACCGCTGCCCGATCTATATCTGGGAGGCCGAGGATGGCTCGTCGTTCTACGGCTTTCCGGCGCTCAGCGGCACCCCCGCCGGCGTGAAGGTGGCATTCCATAACTTTGGCCCGCTCTGCACCCCCACGACCGTCGACCGCGTGGTGCACCCCGAGGAGGTGGCGCACATGCGCGAGTGGCTGCGCCAGCGTATGCCCGCGCTCAGCGCCGGCGAGCTGCTCGACGCGCGCACCTGCCTGTACACGCTCACGCCCGATATGGACTTCCTGGTTGGGCCGCACCCGCAGCACCCGCAGGTGACGATCGCCTCGCCTTGCTCGGGGCACGGCTTTAAGTTCGCCAGCGTCATGGGCGAGATCCTGGCCGACCTGGCGGTCGACGGCGCGACCCGCCACCCGATCGCGCTGTTCGACCCGATGCGCTTCCAGCATTAACGCGCCGCCAGCCACTGCGCAGCGCACGCCAGGCATGCTTAAGACGTACGTAGTTGTGTTGTTCCGCATCTCCGTGCTGCCGCAGGCACCATGCACGGCTGCGGCAGGCCGAACGGCGCAACTGCGTTTGTTTTAAGCACTCTATCAACGAAGTTTCTTTGTAGTTCAGTGTCATGGTGAGTGCAGCGAACCATCTCGTCGAAATTGCAATACATTGCGTTGAGGCAGCGAAGCTTCGTTCGGCCTGACAGCGTTGCTCTTGGATCGGCGAATGAAAAAGAACTTCGGTGACAGAGTAGTTATTATGATGGTTCAGGACGGAGCTGCGCGCTGTGGCTAGCCCCGTGCCCGCGCTTCACTCACGCATCGGCGCGGCCGGCGTCGGGCTGGCCGGCATCGACGGCTGCTGGTGGCTGCCGGCCGCCGAGCCGTTCGCGCTGCCGGCCGCGCTGGCCGCCGAGCTGCGCGATCTGGGCGCGGCGATCTTCGCGCTGCTCGACGTGGTGGCCGGGCTGTATGGCACGCCTGCCGGCGCGGCCTGCGGCCTCGACGCGCTGCTGGGCTACCATGTGCCGCCGGACCTGGCGCGGCTGCGCGCGCCCGGCGCGGTGCTTGGCCTGCGCCCCGACTTCCAGCTCTGCCCCGACGACAGCCCGGCCGGCTACCGCCTGGTGGCCACCGAGCTGGAGATCTGCCCCTCGGCGCAGGGCTTCGCGCACGCCATGCAGCGCGGCTACGGCCTGGAGACCGACCTGGTGGCAGCTTACGTGCGCATCCTCGCCGGCCGCGAGCTGCTGATTGCCGCTACCGCTGCGTGGGGCGAGTTTGTGTGGGATCAGCTGGCGTTCTGCCGGGCGCTGGCCGAGGCCGGCGCGCGCGCGCGGCTCCTTCTCGATCTGCCGCCGGCGCTGTTCGCGGCACAGGTGCGCCGCGGCGAGCGCTGGCGCGTGCCGATGTTCGGCATCCCCACACAGCCCGAGCGCTGGGACGACGACGTGCTCGCGCGGATCGAGCGCCACGGCTTCGGGCCGTTTGTGTGGCACGCCGACGCCTGGCCCGCCGATGTCGGCGACGCGCGTGTGTTCCGCTTTGGCTACTGCGACTGCTTCAGTGCCAGCCAGCTTGCGCGCATGCGCCAGTGGCAGGCGCGCGGCGCGGCCTTCATCAACCCGCCAGCGTTCTTCCTCGATAGCAAAGCCGTGATGGCCGCGCTCGGGCTGCCGGCCGTGCGCGAGGCCCTGGCCGAGCGCAGCCCGGCCGCGCTGCCGGCGCTGCGCCGTGGCATCCCCGAGACGCTGCTGGTTCAGCCCGAGACGCTGCCGCGCCTGCGCGCCGAGCGCCCCGCCTGGGTGCTGAAGTATGCCGGCTTCGACCGGGGCAACCTGGCCTGGGGCGGGCGTAGCCTGCAGCTAGGCCTGCACCACGACGACGCCACGTGGGCGCGCCTGCTGAGCGAGGCGCTGTCGCTGGGCTGGCCGGTGGTGGCCCAGCGCCTCGCGCCTACCGCGCGCCTCGACATCCAGTATCTCGATCGCGACGGCCGCTCGGGCTGGCTGCGCGCGGGCGGCACGCGCCTGCGTAGCTTCTTGCTGCGCGACCCGGCCGACCCCGCCGCCGCGCTGGCGTGCGGCACGCACCTCACCGTCGCCAGTGGCGCGGGCGTGTCGGAGTCTACCGCCGCTGTGCAGGCGCCGGTGCTGTTTCGCTAGCGTGGCGCTGTGCCGCAGCCTGTAGCTCTGCCTGCCGAACTCCATGCGCAGCCAGATCTTCCGCCTGCACCACCACCTGCGGCCACGTGCGCAGCCAGATCTTCGGCCTGCACCACTACCTGCGACCACGTACTCAGCCAGATCTTCTGCCTGCACCACTACCCGCGACCAGGTGTGCGACTGCGGGTGACGTGCGAAGGAGCACCTATGACCGGCGCGCAGCCGGCTCTTTCGCTTGCACAACCACCCGCGACCAGGTGCGCGGCTGCGGGCGACGTGCGAAGGAACCTCTATGACCGGCGCGCAGCCGCCTGCGACGCCCATGCCATCACTCGGAACGTGTGCGGACGCGATCGAGCGCGCCGCTGCGGCTTTGGGCACTGACAGTGTGCGGGCGCAATATATGGTGACGCTGCAGTGAAACGTGATTACTTATGCAAGAGTATGATGCTTTTGTGCATCGATCGAGCAGAGCATCGCGAAATTCAATCACAATCGCGCAGGCACATGCTTGACAGGTGCGCGTTTCGCGATTATAGTGGGTACACCCTTTGCACAACACATATGGAGCCACTATGCTGCTATCGGAGTATCGCCCGCTGCCGGCGCTGACGACGCGTGTGAGCGAGGTAGCCCGGCCGCGCTTCCCGGTGATCGACGCGCACAACCACCTTGGCCCCGAGTTTGGCGGCGGCTGGGACGCGCGCCCGCTGCCCGAGCTGCTGGCGGCGATGGACGCCGCCGAAGTACGCGTACTAGTCGATCTCGACGGCGGCTGGGGCGAGGATATTCTCAACCGCCACCTGGCGCAGTTCAAGCACGCCGCGCCCGAGCGCTTCCGCGTGTTTGGCGGCGTCGATTGGGCCGCCTGGCCGGCGCACGGCGACGGCTTTGGCGAGTGGGCCGCAGCGCGCTTTCGCGAGCAGGCCGCGCGCGGCGCCGAGGGCCTCAAGATCTGGAAGCCGTTCGGCCTGCACGTGCGCGATCAGCACGGCGCGCTGGTGGCCGTCGACGACCCGCGGCTCGACCCGCTATGGGCCGCCGCCGGCGAGCTCGACCTGCCGGTGATGATCCACGTCGCCGACCCTGTCGCATTCTTCGCGCCGCTTGACGCCAGCAACGAGCGCTGGGACGAGCTACACGCCCACCCGGATTGGCAATTCCCCAGCCCACCATTTCCACCGTTCCTGGCGATCGTAGACGGCCTGGCCAACCTCGTCGCGCGCCACCCCGCCACCGACTTCATTGGCGCGCACGTGGGCTGCTACGCCGAAAACCTCGGCTGGGTCGCCGCGCTGCTCGACCGCTGCCCGAACTTCTATGTCGACATAAGCGCGCGCCTCGGCGAGCTAGGCCGCCAGCCCTACACCGCGCGGCGCTTCTTCATGCGCTACGCCGACCGCATCCTATTCGGCATCGACGCAGGCGCCGACCTCGACACATACCGGCTGTACTACCGCTTTCTCGAAACCGACGACGAGTATTTCAGCTACGACGGCAGCGTTGTGCCGGCACAAGGCCGCTGGTATATCTACGGCCTGCACCTGCCCGATGCCGTACTCGAGCAGGTGTATTTCCGCAACGCCGAGCGCGTCATCCTCCGCCATAAATAGTAGCCCACAGGCAACAGATGACACCGATGCGTAGTACATAGAGGACTTATGCAGCCGCGCTGTTCGCCTTGCGAAGCCGTGCATGGTGCCTGCGGCAGCACGGTACTTTTTGAGCAGCGTGTGTGCGGTTTTTCCACGCGCAGCGCGGAAAAACCGCATGCCCAAAAGGAAAGTAGCGGCCTGCCGAAGGCTGAGCACGCCAACTGCGTAAGCCCGAACATCATCTGTGCCACCTGTGTCATCCGTAAACAAGCGTAAGAGGTATTGCATGACACCCTACAACGACTTCACCTGGAGCGAGATCAACTCGCAGCCCGACGCCTGGGCCGCCACGCTCGATCTGCTCGCCGCGCAGCAGGGCGCGCTGCGCGGGTTCGCGCGCGATGCCGAGCAGGTGGTGTTCACCGGCTGCGGCTCGACGTACTACCTCGCGCTGGCGGCGGCCGCGTCGCTGCGCGAGCTGGCGGGCGTGCCTGCGGTGGGCCTGCCGGCCTCGGAGGTGTGGCTCAACCCGGCCGGCAGCTTCCCTGGCGGCCGGCGCACGCTGCTGGTGGCGCTGAGCCGCTCGGGCGCCACCAGCGAGACGCTGCGGGCGATCGCGGCGTTTCAGGCGGCTGCGCGCGGCCCGGTGCTGACGCTCTCGTGCTACCCCGAGCAGCCGATGGCGCGCATGGGCGATATGAACCTGGTGCTGGCGGCCGGCCAGGAGCAGAGCATCGCGCAGACGCGCGCATTCACCACGCTGCAGCTTGGCGCGCTCGGGCTGGCGCTGGCATGGGCCGGCCGCGACGACCTGTGGGCCGAGCTGGGGCGCCTGCCGGCGGCCGCGCGCGGGCTGCTGGCCAGCTACCGCGCGCTGGCCCTCGAGCTTGGCGGCGACGCCGCGATCGAGCGCTGCTTCTTCCTCGGGTCGGGCGCGCGTTACGGCCTGGCCTGCGAGCTGAGCCTGAAAATGAAGGAGATGTCGCTCAGCGAGAGCGAGCCGTTCCACTTCCTCGAGTACCGCCACGGCCCGCAGTCGATGGCCCGCCCCGGCACCCTGATCGTCGGGCTGCTCTCCGACACGCATCGCAGCCACGAGCAGGCGGTGCTGAGCGAGATGCGCGCCCTGGGCGCGCGCGTCGTGGCGCTAGCCGCCGGCGACGCCGAAGTGAGCCTGGGCGACGTGGCCGAGCCGGTGCGCGGCCCGCTGTACCTGCCATTCGGCCAGATGCTGGCCTATGAGCGCGCGATCGCGCGCGGGCTCACGCCCGACCGGCCGAACCAGCTCAGCGCAGTGGTGATGCTTGATGGGTAGCGATTGCACCGCATCCAGATAAAGATTTCGTCGCTAAATCGTCATCAATTCGGTCTTGGCAGACGCTCATTCTTGCACTAAGCTATGAGCGAGCACTGGCTTGCCCGGCGGCGCCCACTGCGCCGCCGGGCCGGCTCGATCGGCATTCGTGATCTCGCAGGTAGCATATGCTCTGGCGTCGCCTGGCGCTCCGCACCCGCATTCTGATCGGCTATGGCGCTGGCCTGCTGCTCATGGCGGCCCTGATAGGCTTTTTGCTCTTCCAGCTCGAGCAGATCAGCCGCCAGGTGACCGACATCAACGCCAATGCCGCAGCCGAGGCGCGGCTGGGCGCGCAGCTCGCCGCGCGCGCGGCCCAGGCCCAGCAGGCGGTGAACCGCTACCTGCGCCAGCCGGAGCAGGCCAATCGCGATCAGGCCAACACCGCGCTCGACGCGCTTGCCAGCGACCTCGCGCTGCAGCAGAGCGTGCTGGTGAACGACCAGCAGCGCGACCGCGCCGCCGAGCTGGGCGCGCGCCTGGGGGCCTACCGCGCGACGCTGCAGTCGATCGGCACGCTGCTGTTCACGCAGAACCAGCTCCGCCTGACGATCAACAGCCAGATCATCCAGGCCAACTCGCTCACCACGCGCCTGCTCACCAGCGCGATCGGCGACACCAGCCCGACTAGCCTGACGCTGCTGCTGAACGCCCAGAGCAACCTCCAATCGGGCAATGCCGCCACCAGCCGCATGCTGGCCGACCAAAGCCCCGAGATGTCGGGCCTCGCGCTCGCCAGCCTGCGCCTGGTCGAGGCGCGCCTGAAAACCCTGCAGAACCCGGCCAACCGCAGCATTACGCTCGACGACGCGCTGCTCGCGACGACCCAGGCGATCAGCGCCACCGCGCAGCTGGCCGACAACCTCACCGCGCTGCAGACGATCCGCTCGACCGAGCTGAGCGAGCGCTCGAACGAGCTGCAGCGCAGCGCCGACGCCATTGCCCAGGGCGCGCTGGCGAACCTGACCGAGGCGACCGGCGCGATCGAGCTGCAGATGCGCGCGACCGAGCGCGCCACGCTGGCCGCGCTGGCGCTGACGCTGCTGCTGGCCGCGCTGCTGGGGCTGCGGCTGGCGCGCGCGCTGACGCGGCCGCTCACGGCGCTGGTAGCGGCCACCGAGCGCATCAACCAGGGCGACTACGACCACAGCATCCCCGAGCGGGACGGCAGCGAGATCGGCCAGCTGGTCGCGGCATTCAACCGCATGACCGGCGCGCTGCGCGACGAGCGCGCCGCGCTGGCGCTTGAGCAGTCGGCGCTGGCCAAGCGCAACCACGAGCTTGAGCAGGCGCTCGGCCAGCTGCAGCGCGCCACCGCCGAGCGCGAGACACTGGCCTCGACGGTGCGCTCGCTCAGCGTGCCGATCATCCCGATCCTGAAGCGCGTGCTGGTGGCGCCGCTGGTGGGCGAGATCGACCTCGAGCGCGCGAACATGCTCACGCAGCGCCTGCTTGAAGGCGTGGCCGGCCAGCACGCCCGCCTGGTGATCCTCGACATCACCGGCGTAGCCATGCTCGATGTCGAGGTGGCCTCGTGGCTGGTGCGCGCCGCCACGGCCATGGAGCTGCTGGGCGCGCGCGCGATGCTGGCCGGCGTCAGCCCCGAGGTGGCGCAGGCGCTGGTGGCTAGCGGCGCCGACCTCAGCCGCCTGGCGGTGGCGCCCGACCTGCGCGCCGCCGTCGAGTTCGCCCTGCGCGACCGCGCCTGATCCCCGCAGCGCAGTAGCGCAGCCGCGCCGCCTGCTTGCCCGACACCGATCTCCGCGCAATCCACTCATCCACACGTCCGCCTGCCTTCGAACATCCTGGTGACGAGGGAATCGCACTGGAAGGCAGGAACATGGAAGCGACACTACAGCTCGACACCCCGGCCGCCGCCCGGCCGCGCGCCTGGGCGCCAGTACTTGCGGGCGCGCCGGCCGAGCAGGCCCGCGCCACCGTCGTGGCGATCGCCGAAGCGCTGTGCGACCACCCGGCCGGGATCGAGGGCGGCTCGCTCGCCGGCGGCTATGCCGGGCTGGCGCTGTTCTACAGCTACCTGGCGCGCGCCGGCGCCTGGCCCGGCGCCGAGCAGGTGGCCGAAGCCTACCTCGACGCCGCGATCGACACGCTCGCCAGCGAGCGCCTGCCGGCCTCGCTCTACGGCGGCTTCAGCGGCATCGCCTGGGCCGCCGGCCACATCCTTGGCCCCGCCGCCGCCGCCGACGACGACGACGCCAGCGCCGAGATCGACGAGGCGCTGCTGGCGCACCTGGGCGCCACGCCGTGGCGGCGCGACTACGACCTGATCGGCGGGCTGGTGGGCTACGGCGTGTACGCGCTCGAGCAGCTGCCCAGCCCGCGCGCGGCCGAGGTGCTGGCGCAGGTGGTGGCGCGCCTGGCCGAGACGGCCGAGCGGCAGCCGGCCGGCGCCACCTGGTGGACCGCGCCGCACCTGCTGATCCCCAGCACCCGCGCCGAGTTCCCGAACGGCTACTACAACCTCGGCCTGGCGCACGGCGTGCCGGGCGTGATCGCGCTGCTGGCCGGCGCGTGCGCCGCCGGCGTAGCCGACGACATCGCCCGGCCGCTGCTCGGCGACGCGGTGAGCTGGCTGCTGGCTCAGCGGCTGCCGCCCAACGACCGCTCGCTGTTTGGCTACTACGCCGGGCCGGGCGTGGCGCCGCAGACCTCGCGGCTGGCGTGGTGCTACGGCGACCTGGGCCTGGCGGCGGCGCTGCTGTACGCCGCGCGCGCCGTCGCCGAGCCAGCCTGGGAGCGCGGCGCGCTCGAAGTGGCGCGCCACGCCGCCGCGCGCTCGCCGCACATGGCCGGCGTGGCCGACGCGGGGCTGTGCCACGGCAGCGCCGGCGCGGCGCACATCTTCAACCGGCTGTACCAGGCCACCGGCGAGGAAGCCTTCGCCAACGCGGCGCGGCGCTGGTTCGCGCAGACATTCGAGCTACGCCGGCCTGGCCAGGGCCTCGCCGGCTACCTCGCGCTCGAGCCAGTGCGCGGCACCACCACGCTCGAGTGGGCCGCGACGCCGGGGCTGCTGTGCGGCGTGGCAGGCGTGGGCCTGGCGCTGCTGGCCGCCACCTCGGCGGTCGAGCCGGGCTGGGATCGCATGCTGCTGGTGGCGATCCCACCAAAATAACACAGTGGTATGAGCCGCGTACGAGCGCGGCAAGGGCGCGCTGGTAAGCTTCAGGCAAGCACGTAACCCACGCGAGAACGCGATAGATCTGAACGATCGACTGGGCATGCGCCACCGGCGCCGGCCTAGCTTCCTGCGCCCTTTTTCACCAACTCAAGGAAACCTACGCAAGGTAAGCACAATCCGATGGCCTTCACGAATGACGCAACGAAAGGACAAGTACCCATGGGCGAGGACAAGAAAGCCAAGAAGGGCAAGAAGCTGGCGCTGAACAAAGAGACCGTGCAGGAGCTGGGCGACGAGCAGCTCGAGGGCGTGGCCGGCGGCGCGCTGAAGACTGGCGGCGGCCACTGCAAGGAGCAGTCGCTCTACCCGGCCTGCCCCGGCACCGACTCGTGCACCTGCCAGAGCTGCGCATGCCCGACGGTGTTCTGCTCGATCGGCTGCCAGCCGACGGTGACCTGCGGCTGCCCGTAGGCGCGCCGCTTTGCAGCGCGGCTCGCGCCCCTGCGGGCCGCCGACACTCAGCGGGCTTACGCAGTAAGGCTGAGCGCCCCAGCTGCGTAAGCCGCTAGCTCTGAAAGGAGAGCGATCAGCATGGGCGAGGACAAAAAAGCCAAGAAGGGCAAGAAGCTGGCACTGAACAAAGAGACCGTGCAGGAGCTGAACGACGAGCAGCTCGAGGGCGCTGCCGGCGGCGCGCTGAAAACCGGCGGCGGCCACTGCAAGGAGCAGTCGCTCTACCCGGCCTGCCCTGGCACGAACTCGTGCACCTGCGCCGGCTGCAACTTCCAAACGATCACCTGCAACGCGACCTGCGTGTGCATTGGCTAGGGCGGGGCAGCTGCGGAGCCCCGCTCCGCTGGGGGTATTGCGTGCGGTTTTTCCGCGCTCCACAAGGGAAAACCGCACGCAGAAGTGTGGACGAGTACGATTGTAGCCGCGACCGGCCAAGATTGAAGCGAAAGCAAACCTATGAGCCACGCGCCAGCGCCAAACCAACCGGCAACCCCGCCCGCCGAGCTGCGGCCGGCCGGCTTCTTTGTGATCCGCACGCCGCTGCTGCCGTTCGACGAGTTTCTGGCCTGGGGCGCCGCCGCCGATCGGCGCGCGTTTCTGCGCGGCTGGGCCGCCCGCCCCGAGGTGCGCGACGCGCTGTTCGTCGCCTCGCCCGACCTGGAGGGCAGCCTGGATCACTGGCTGGCCGCGCCCGAGAGCGAGCGCGGGCAGAAGGCCGAGCGCGCGCTGGTGCGCTACTTCGCGCGTATGTCGGGCCGCGCCACGCCGTTTGGCCTGTTCGCCGGCTGGGGCGTCGGGCGCACCGGCGAGGCTACGCGCCTGGCGATTGCGCCGCGCGGCGCCGGCCGGCGCCACACCCGCCTGGACATGGATTACCTGTTCGCGCTGGCCGACGCGCTCGCGCACGACCCGGCGCTGCGCGGCACGTGGCGCTACCTGCCGAACTCGAGCATCTACCGGGCCGGCGGGCGGCTGCGCTACGCCGAGGCGCGCGTCAGTGGCCGCCTGCGCACCTACCACCTGGTGGCCGTCGAGCCTAGCGATGCGCTTGAGGCTACGCTGGCGCGCGCCAGCCGCGGCGCCACCGCCCACGCGCTAGCCGCCGCGCTGGCCGCCGACGACCCCGAGGTGACGCTCGACGAGGCCGCCGAGTTTGTCGGCGAGCTGATCGACAGCCAGCTGCTGCTGCCCGACATCGCCCCCGCCGTCACCGGCGAGGAGCCGATCGGCCGCATGGTGCGGCAGCTGCGCGCCAGCCCGGCCACCGCCGCGCTTGGCGCGCAGCTCGGCGCGGCGCGCGACGCGATCGACGCGATCGACGCGGCGGGCCTGGGCGCCGACCCCGAGCGCTACCGCGAGGTGGCCGGCCTGCTCGAGGGCCTGCCGGCCAGGCCCGAGATCGCCCGGCTGTTTCAGGTCGACCTGGCGCGCCCGGCCGACGACGCCACGCTCGGCCCCGAGCTGGCCGCCGACCTGGCGCGCGGCGCCGAGCTGCTGCGCCGCCTGGCGCCCAGCGGCGCCGACGCGCTCGACGCCTTCCGCAAGGCATTTACCGCGCGCTACGAGGCCCGCGAGGTGCCGCTGCTCGAGGCGCTCGACGAAGAGCACGGCGTGGGCTTCGGGCCGCCGCGCGCCACCGGCCCCGATGCCGCGCCGCTGCTGGGCGGCCTGGCCTTCCCCGGCGCCGCCGAGCACGCCGGCAGCTGGCCGGCGCGCCAGGCCCTGCTGCTGCGCAAGGTCGACGAGGCCGCGCGCGCCGGAGCGCAGGCGATCGAGCTGAGCGACGCCGACATCGAGCAGCTGGCCGCGCGCGAGCCGCGCCCGCTGGCGAGCACCGTGGCGATCATGGCGTCGGTGGCGCAGCCCGGCGATGGCGGCGCGTACGAGATCCTGCTCCATGGCCTCTCGGGTGCGTCGGCCGCGCGGCTGCTCGGCCGCTTCTGCCACGCCGACGACGCGCTGCACGAGCAGGTGCGCGAGCTGCTGCGCGCCGAAGAGGCGCGCGACCCCGGCGCGGTCTTCGCCGAGATCGCCCACCTGCCCGAGGGCCGCGTCGGCAACATCCTCTGCCGGCCGGTGCTGCGCGATTACGAGATCGCCTACCTCGGCAGCTCGGGCGCGCCGCGCGAGCGCCAGATCGCCGCCGACGACCTGCTGGTGTCGGTGGTGGGCGAGCGCGTGGTGCTGCGCTCGCGCCGGCTGGGCCGGCGCGTCGAGCCGCGCCTGAGCAGCGCGCACAACTATGCCATGCGCAGCATGCCGCTCTACAAGTTTCTGTGCGCGCTCCAGGGCCAGGGCAGCACCTATGGCATGAGCTGGGACTGGGGCGCGCTCGAGGCGCTGCCGTTCCTGCCGCGCGTGGCCCACGGCCGCCTGGTGCTGGCGCGCGCGCGCTGGCTGGCGCGCAAGCCCGAGCTTGAGCGGCTGGGCGCGGCGCGCGGCGCCGAGCGCTTCGCCGCTGCCCAGGCCTGGCGCGCCGAGCGTGGGCTGCCGCGCGTGGTGCTGCTCGACGACGGCGACAACGAGCTGCCGGTCGATTTCGACAACCCGCTCAGCGTCGAGTCGCTGATCGACCTGGTGAAGGGCCGCCCGCAGGCTACGCTCACCGAGATGTTCCCCGGCCCCGGCGCGCTGGCCGCCAGCGGCCCGGAGGGGCGCTTCGTGCACGAGCTGGTGGTGCCGTTTGTGTGCGGCGCGAGCGGAGAAGTGGAAAAACCGCGCAGTGGCGCGATACAGCCTGCCGCGTATGCCCCGCCTGCTACGCAGCGCAGCTTCGCGCCAGGGTCGGAATGGCTGTACGCCAAGCTGTACACCGGCATGGCCGCCGCCGACGGCGTGCTGCGCGAGGTTGTGGCGCCGCTGGTGCGCGCAGCCGAGCGCTCGGGCGCGATCGACCGCTGGTTCTTCATCCGCTACAACGACCCCGAGCACCACCTGCGCGTGCGCTTCCACGGCAGCCCGGCCCGGCTCTACGGCGAGCTGCTGCCGGCGCTGCACGCCGCCGCTGCGCCGCTGCTGGCCGACGGCCGGATCTGGCGCATGCAGCTCGACACCTACGAGCGCGAGATCGAGCGCTACGGCGGCGCGGCTGGCATCGAGCTGGCCGAGCGGCTATTCCACGCCGATAGCCAGGCGGTGCTGGCGATCGTCGAGCGCAATGCCGGCGACGCCGGGATCGCCCGCCGCTGGCGGCTGGCGCTGCGTGGCGTCGACCAGCTGCTGGCCGACCTGGGCCTGGCCGAGGCCGAGCGCCACGCGCTGATCAAGCAGGCCCGCGACGGCTACGCCCACGAGGTGCGCGCCGACACGCGGCTGCATAGCCAGCTCGGCGACGCCTACCGCCAGCAGCGCAAGCAGCTCGACGGCCTGCTGGCCGCCACGCCCGACGACGAGCCGGCGCTGGCGCCGCTGCTGGCGCGCTCGGCACAGCTCGCGCCGATCGTCGCGGAGCTGCGCGCGCACGAGGCTGCGGGCCGCCTGTCGCTCGCCGGGATGGCCCTGAGCCTGGCGCATATGCACGTCAACCGGCTCATGCGCACGGCCCAGCGCCGCCAGGAGCTGGTGTTGTACGAGTTCCTCGACCGGCTGTACGAGGCCCGGCTCGCGCGCGCCCGCGCCGCCGCCAGGGCCAGCCAGTGACACGCCATACCACAAAGGAAGCGCCATGCGCAAAGTACTCTACATCCTGGGCCAGATGAGCGACGACGACATCGAGTGGATGATCGCCAACGGCACGGCGCGACGGCTGGCCCCCGGCGAGCCGCTGATCCGCGAGGGCCAGCAGCCCGACGCGCTGTATATCGTGCTCGAAGGCGCGCTGGCAGTCAGCTCGGGCGCGGGCGAGATCGCCCGGCTCGGCGCGGGCGAGATCATCGGCGAGATCTCGTTTGTCGATACGCGCCCGCCAGTCGCCTCGGTGGCGGCAGCCCAGCCGGCCACGCTGCTGGCGCTCGATCGGCAGCGTCTGTACGCCAAGCTCGATCGCGACCCGTGGTTCGCCGCGCGGTTCTATCGCGCGGTGTCGGTGTTCCTGGCCGACCGGCTGCGCAACACGGTGAACCAGCTCGGCTATGGCCAGGCCGGCCAGCACGGCGCCGCCACCGAGTATCAGGGCGAGCTCGACATAAGCGTGCTCGACAATGTACACCTGGCCGGGGCGCGCTTCGACCGCATGCTGAAGCAATTCGTCGGCTAGCGGCCATTCGCAGTAGCTTCAGAGCCCGTTTGAAAAGGCGCAGCGCGAGGGGCGGAGTCGCTCCGAGCCACCCTTTTCAGACAGCATCTCAGGCGCCGAGCCGCGCCCGCGACATAGCCAAGAGAAAACACATGCAAAAGCCAATCTTCCGAAAAGTCGCGCTCGAGCGGCTTTCGTCGCCCGAGCAGCTCGACCAGCTGATGCGCGTCACGACGGCGCGCGGCTGGCTGGCGCTGCTGGCTCTGCTGGCGCTGATCATCACGCTGTTGGCCTGGAGCTTCAACGACACCATCCCGACGCAGACGCTCGGCCGAGGCATTCTGCTGCGCGGCGGCCACCTTGCTCGCGTGGTGCCGCAGGCCGCCGGCCAGGTGACCGAGGTGCTGGTGCGGCCGGGCGACCTGGTGCAGCCCGGCCAGGCGCTGGTGAAGATGGCGCCGACGGCAAGCGGCGGCGGCTTGGAGATGACCCAGTCGAACCGGATTGTTAGCGCGGTGGCCGGGCGCGTGGTCGACATAAGTGTTGCTCCAGGCAGCCTGCTGAGCCCAGGCGTGGCGATCGCCAGCATCGAGGATACCGCCAGGCCGCTGGAGGCCGTGATCTACATGCCCGCGGCCAGCGGCGCGAATGTGCAGCCAGGCATGCAGGTGCAGGTATCGCCGGCCAACCTCAGCCGCGAGGAGTACGGCTTCATCCGCGGCAGAGTCGCGTCGGTGGCGTCGTTCCCGGCGACCTTCGAGTCGATGATGCTGGTGCTGGCGAACGAGCAGCTGGTGCGCGAGTTCCTGGCCGGCGGCACGCCGATCGAGGTGCGGATCGCGCTCGAGCCCGACGCCAGCACCGCCAGCGGCTACCGCTGGTCGTCGTCGGCCGGGCCGCCCGCGCCGATCAACAGCGGCACGCTGGCCCAGGCGACGATCACGCTGGCCGAGCAGCGGCCGATCAACCTGGTATTTCCGGTGCGCTAAAACACGCAAAAGGAACCCGCAATGATCGCGAAACTTTTTGGGCGCGCCGAGCGCACGCGCACGCCGACGGTGCTGCAGATGGAGGCCGTCGAGTGCGGCGCGGCCTCGCTGGCGATGATCCTGGCCTACCACGGCCGCATCGTGCCGCTCGAAGAGCTGCGGCTGGCCTGCGGCGTCTCGCGCGATGGCACCAAGGCCAGCAATATGATCAAGGCCGCGCGGCGCTACGGCCTGCTCGCCAAGGGCTTCTCGCTCGAGCCCGAGCAGCTTGGCGAGCTGCCGCTGCCCATGGTGGTGTTCTGGAACTTCAACCATTTTGTGGTGGTCGAGGGCTTTGGCAAGGGCCGGGTGTTCCTGAACGACCCGGCCGCCGGCCCGCGCGTGGTGACGCAGGAGGAGTTCGATCAGTCGTTCACTGGCGTGGCGCTGGTGTTCGAGCCGGGGCCTGAGTTCAAAAAGGGTGGGCAGCGCCGCAGCCTGCTGGCCGCGCTACGCCGCCGGTTGTCCGGCGCCGCCCCCGCGCTGGCGTTTGTGTTCCTGGCCAGCCTGGCGCTGGTGGTGCCCGGCCTGGCCATCCCGGCGATCATGCGCACCTTCACCGACGCCTACCTGGTAAAAAACATGGCCGGCTGGGTCGCGCCGCTGCTGATTGGCCTTGGCGTGGCCACCGCGCTCACCGCCGCGCTCACCTGGCTGCAGCAGAGCTACCTGCTGCGGCTCGAGACGCGCCTGGCGCTCGGCACCTCGAGCCGCTTTCTGTGGCACGTGCTGCGCCTGCCGATGGAGTTCTACACCCAGCGCTATGGCGGCGAGATCGGCTCGCGCGTGGCGATCAACGACCAGGTGGCCCAGGTTCTTTCGGAGCGGCTGGCCACCACTGCGCTCAGCCTGCTGATGATCGTATTCTACGCCGCGCTGATGTTCCGCTACGACATCACCCTCACGCTGCTGAACATCGCGATTGTGGCGCTGAACCTGGTGGCGCTGCGCTACGTATCGCGCAAGCGCGTCGACGGCAACCAGAAGCTCCAGCAGGAATCGGGCAAGCTGCTGGGCACGGCCATGAGCGGCCTGCAGATGATCGAGACGATCAAGGCCACCGGCGGCGAGGCCGATTTCTTCACCCGCTGGTCGGGCTACCTGGCCAAGGTCGAGAACGCCCGCCAGGAGCTGGCGGTGTACAGCCAGGCGCTGGCGATCGTGCCGGCGCTGCTGGCCGCGCTCAACGCGGTGGTGGTGCTGAGCGTCGGCGCGCTGAAGGTGATCGACGGCTCGCTGACGGTGGGCATGCTGGTGGCGTACCAGAGCCTGGTGGTGAGCTTCATCTCGCCGGTGAACAGCGTGGTGCTGCTGGGCAGCACGCTTCAGGACGCGCAGGGCAACCTGAACCGGCTCGACGACGTGCTGCAGTACCCGGTCGACCGCCAGCTCAGCGAGCACGCCGGCGAGCCCGACCCCGCCGCGCCGGCCAAGCTGGCCGGCTACCTCGAGCTGCGCGACGTGAGCTTCGGCTACAGCCGGCTCGACCGGCCGCTGATCGAGGGGTTTAGCCTGCGCCTGAAGCCCGGCGACCGCGTGGCGCTGGTGGGCGGCTCGGGCAGCGGCAAGAGCACCGTGGCGCGGCTGGTGGCCGGCCTGTTCGAGCCGTGGGCCGGCGAGATCCGCTTCGACGGCCACACCCGCGCCGAGCTGCCGCGCGCCGTCGTGCAGAACTCGCTGGCCATGGTCGACCAGGAGATCTTTCTGTTCGAGGGCAGCGTGCGCGAGAACCTGACGCTGTGGGATGCGACCATCCCCGAGCAGCAGGCCGTGGCCGCCGCGCGCGGCGCGCGCATCCACGACGACATCGCGGCGCGGCCGGGCGGCTACGATAGCCTGGTCGAGGAGGCCGGGCGCAACTTCAGCGGCGGCCAGCGCCAGCGCATCGAGATCGCCCGCGCGCTGGCCAGCAACCCGTCGATCCTGGTGCTGGACGAAGCCACCAGCGCGCTCGACCCGGTGACCGAGCAGCAGATCGACGACGAGCTGCGCCGCCGCGGCTGCACCTGCCTGATCGTCGCCCACCGCCTCAGCACCATTCGCGACTGCGACGAGATCATCGTGATGGAGCGCGGCCAGGTGGTGCAGCGCGGCACGCACGAAGAGATGGCCCGCGCCGAGGGGCCGTACGCGCGCCTGATCGCCGCCGAGTGAACGCCTGGCCGCGAGCGCGCCAAGTAGCTCTGTAGCAAAGAAAAGCCTATGCAAACCGAAACCTCACCGCTCACCACGATCGAGCTGCCGGCGCTGCCGGTCGCGCGCACGCTCTGGCTCGCGAGCGAAGACCAGGTGTGGCAGATCGGCGCCGGCAGCGTCGACGTGTTTGCCGCGCAAGTGCGCGATGGCGCGCCGCAGGGGCCGCTGCGCCACCTGTTTCGCGCCGCCGCCGGCCAGGCGCTGTTTGGCATCGGCCCCGCCGCTGCGGCGCAGGGCATTGGCCTGCTGGCGCGGCCCAGCGCCGGCGCGCGGCTCGAGCCGATCGCCTTCGAGCGGCTGCGCGCGCTGGCGCGCCACCCCGAGGGCGCGGCCCAGGCGGCGGCCTGGATCGATGCCTGGGTGGCCGGCGTGGCCGGCGCGCTGGCGCCCGAGCTTGCGCCCAAGGGCAGCCTGCCGCTCGCGGCGGGCGTGGCCGCCAGCCTGGCCGACGGCGCCAGTGCCTACGCGGCTGAAGGCGTGCTGTGGCTGGTGGGCAGCGCCGGGCGCGTGCGCCTGCTCGATGCCCCCGAGCGCGCGCCGATCGGCCGGAGCGTGCCGTTTCCGCTGGCCGGGCAGCTGTGGCTGCGCGCGGTTGGCGAGTGCCGCCTCGAGCCGATCGACACCGCGCGCTGCCTGGCGAGCGAGCCGATCTGGGCTGGCCTTGAGGCATTCCACAGCACCGCGGCCGAGATCATCGGCGCGCGGCTTGCGCGCCAGGGCCAGGCCGAGCAGGCGCGCCTCGGCGCGGCCGCCGCCAACGACCGCCAGTCGGTTGGCGCGGCGCTGGTGCGGCTGGCCGCGATCCTCGGCGGCGAGCCCGACACAGCGGCGCCGGCCGCCGGCGATACGCCGCTGCTGGTGGCCTGCCGGCGTGTCGGCGACGCGCTGGGCCTCGATATCCGCGCGCCGCAGCGCGCGGCCGGCGCCGCCGCCCAGCGCGACCCAGTGGGCACGATCGCGCGGGCCTCGCGGGTGCGCTCGCGGCGCGTGGCGCTGCGCGGCGCCTGGTGGCGCCAGGAGAACGGCCCGCTGCTGGCGTTTGTCGAGGCCGACCGCCGGCCGGTCGCCTTGCTGCCGCAGCCTGGACGGCGCTACCTGTACCACGACCCGGCCGCCGGCACGAGCGTTCCGCTCACGCCCGAGCTGGCCGCCGCGCTCGACCCGTTCGCCTACACGTTTTTCCGCAGCTTCCCCGACCGCGCGATCAGCGCCTGGGATGTCGCGCGCTTTGGGCTGCGCGGCAGCGCCCGCGACCTGCTGATGGTGCTGCTGACCGGCCTGGGGCTGGGCTTCCTCGGCCTGGCCGTGCCGATCGTCACCGGCGTCGTGTTCGACTCGATCATCCCTGCGGCCAACCAGTTCAAGCTGCTGCAGCTGACGCTGGCGCTGGTGATGGCGGCGCTCGCCAGCGCGGCATTCCAGCTGGTGCGCGGCATCGCGGTGCTGCGGATCGAGTCGCGCATGAACACCGCCACCCAGGCGGCGGTGTGGGATCGGCTGCTGAACCTGCCGGTGCCGTTCTTCCGCCAGTACTCGGCCGGCGACCTGGCGGCGCGCGTGGCCGGCATCGACGCCATCCGCCAGACGCTGACCGGCGTGACGGTGGCGGCGCTGCTGACCGGCCTGTTCTCGCTGTTCAACTTCGGGCTGCTGTTCGCCTACGACGCGCGGCTCGGGCTGGTGGCGTTCGGGCTGGTGCTGCTGGCCGCCGGCGTTACCTTTGGCGCGGGCGTGGTGTCGCTGCGCTACACCCGCGCGCTCACGCAGATCCAGGCCAAGATCGCCGGGCTGGTGCTCCAGCTGATCAGCGGCATCGCCCGGCTGCGCGTGGCCGGCGCGGAAGGGCGCGCGTTCGCGGTCTGGGCCGGCCAGTTCGCCGAGCAGCGGCGGATCGCCTACCGCACCCGGCTGATCGCCAGTGGCCTGGCGGTGTTCAACGCCGCGTTCCCGACACTCGCGCTGATTGTGCTGTTCGCGATGATCGCCTCGGGCGGCCAGGGGCCGCGCTCCACCGGCACGGTGCTGGCGTTTGTGGCGGCGTTCAGCGGGCTGCTCGGCGCGGCGCTGAGCGTCAGCAGCAGCGCGCTCGAGGTGCTGCGGGTGGTGCCGCTGTTCGACAATGCCCGGCCGATCTTCGAGACTGTGCCCGAGGTCGACCCGGACAAGGCCGACCCGGGCGTGCTGACCGGGGCGATCGAGCTGAGCCACGTGTCGTTTCGCTATCGCGCCGATGGCCCGGCGACGCTGCAGGATGTCTCGATCGAGGCGCGGCCGGGCGAGTTCGTGGCGATCGTCGGGCCGTCGGGCTCGGGCAAGAGCACGCTCATGCGCCTGCTGCTGGGCTTCGAGGCGCCCGAGGCGGGCTCGATCTACTACGACGGCCAGGATCTGGCCACGCTCGACCCACAGGCGCTGCGCAGCCAGATCGGCGTGGTGCTGCAGAGCGGCAAGCTCACGCCGGGCGACATCTTCACCAACATCGTCGGCTCGTCGCTGCTGTCGCTCGACGACGCCTGGCAGGCCGCCGAGCTGGCCGGCCTGGCCGACGACATTCGCCAGATGCCGATGGGCATGCAGACGGTGATCAGCGAGGGCGGCAGCACGTTCTCGGGCGGCCAGCGCCAGCGCCTGATGATCGCCCGCGCGATCGTTGGGCGCCCGCGCATCCTGCTATTCGACGAGGCCACCAGCGCGCTCGACAACCGCACTCAGGCGATCGTCAGCAAGAGCCTCGAGCGGCTGCAGGCTACGCGAATCGTGATCGCGCATCGCCTCAGCACGATCATGAACGCCGACCGGATCTACGTGGTCGAGGCCGGGCGGGTGGTGCAGCAGGGCGGCTACGCCGAGCTTGCGGCCGTGGCGGGGCCGTTCCGCGAGCTGATCCAGCGCCAGCTGGTTTAGTAGATCATCTCGCCGCGCACAAACGCGGCGGCGCGCGGGTCGCGCGGGCGATCGAAGAAATCGGCTGTGGCCGCCACCTCGGCCAGCTGCCCGTCGAGCAGCAGCGCCACCCGGTCGGCCAGACGGCGGGCTTGAAACAGGTTGTGGGTGACGAGCACGATCGTAGTGCGGCCGGCCCCGCGCAGCGCCGCAATCGCCGCCTCGATCGCCGCGACATTGGCCGGGTCGAGGTTGGCGGTTGGCTCGTCGAGCAGCAGCACGCGCGGCTCGATCACCAGGGCGCGCGCCAGCGCCACGCGCTGCATCTCGCCACCCGAGAGGCTGCGGGCGGGCGCGTGGGCCAGGTGCGCCAGGCCGAGCGCGGCCAGCGCGGCGTGGGCGCGCGCCGGGGCGCCTGGCGTGCCGCGTAGCCGCAGGCCGTAGGCAACGTTCGCAAGCACGCTCGCGCTCAGCAGCGCCGGCCGCTGGAACACCGTTGTCACCTGGCGCAGCAGCGCCAGCGGCACGTCCGGCGCGCTCACCGCCTGGCCCAAGTAGGCCAGCCTGCCGGCGCTGGGCGGCTCGAGGAAGTTGAGCAGCCGCAGCAGCGTGCTCTTGCCCGCGCCCGACGGCCCCACCAGCGCGAGCGTCTCGCCCGGCTGGATCTCGAGCGCCGGCACGCGCAGCACCAGCCGGCCGCCATAGCGCTGTTCCACATCGGTCAGCTCGTAGATCGGCGGCTGCACGCTCTACTGTCCCTCCGGGCAGGTTGCGGAAATCACCTGCTTTGCGGCGATGGCATGAAAGCCGGCTTGGGCCACTCCTGAGGCCAGAGCCACACAATTCGTGGCGCTACTCGATCCGCCGCTGCAGACGCAGCGCCAGCGCGTTGAGCGCAAACGTAAGCCCCAGCAGCACGAATGCCAGCGCCAATGCGGTGTCGAAGCTGCCCTTGCGCGTCTCGAGCACGATCGCGGTGGTGAGCACGCGCGTGTCGCCCTGGATGTTGCCGCCCACGAGCATCACCGCGCCCACCTCCGAGATAATTCCGCCGAAGCCGGCCGCCACGCCGGCGATCACCCCGGCGCGCGCCTCCCACAGCACCGCCAGCGTAGCCTGCGCGGCGCTGGCGCCAAGCGCGCGCACCTGGGTGCGCAGGGCCGGGTCGACACCGCCGACCGCCGCGAGCGTGAAGCCGCCGACGAGTGGCAGGCCCAGAATCGACTGGGCGGCGATCATCGCGCGCGGCGTGAACAGCCAGCCGAGCATGCCCAGCGGCCCGGCGCGCGAGAGCAGCAGGTAGACGAACAGGCCGATCACCACCGGCGGGAAGCCCATGCCGGTGTACAGCAGCGCCACCGCCAGGCGCTGGCCGCGAAAGCGCCGCAGCCCCAGCCACGCGCCCAGCGGCACGCCCAGCAGCGTGCTGATCAGCAGCGCCGCGCCCGACACGTACAGCGACAGCGCGACGATCTGCCATGTCTCGCGATCGCCGCCGAGCAGCAGCCGCAGCGCCTGGGCCGCGCCTTGCAGCAGATCATCCATCCAAGGGTATCCGTTGTTGGCGCTCTGGCAGAGCGGCAACTCTGCCAGAGCGCGGAAAAGTTATCACTTACACAGCTGGCAGGCTAAGCCTTCGCAAGTCGGATGATTTAGGCTTTCTAAATCTCTTACGGCTTTGGCACGCCGGAGTAGAACAGCGGCTGGCCGAACTTATCTTTGCCGAACGCGCCGATCGCCGCCTGCGTGGCCGGGCTGGTGATCCAGGCCGCGAACTGCTCGGCAAGCTCGGCGTCGATGCCGGAATGCTTCGCTGGGTTCACCGGAATGACGCCGTAGGGGTTGAGCAGCGCTTTGTCTTTGTTCTCGTCGATCGTCGCGCCGCCCACCAGCAGTGCCAGGTTCGGCAGCTTCTCGCGCATGGCCAGAAACGTGCCGCGGTCGGTCAGAGCGTAGCCGCCCTGCTCGTTCGCGGTGGTGAGCGTCTCGCCCATGCCCTGGCCGAGCGACTTGTACTGCTTCAGGTCGGCGGTTGGCGAGATCCCGGTGCTGGCCCAGATGCTCAGCTCCTTGGTCGATGTGCCGCTGCCATCGCCGCGCGCGTCGAAGATCGCCTGCTTGGCCGCAATGGCCTTGAATGCGTCGGCGGCTTTGGCCTGGCCTTTGACGCCGGCTGGGTCGTCGCTTGGCCCAACGATTACGAAGTCGTTGTACATCACGTCGCGCCGGTTGATCCCGTACCCGGCGGCAACAAACGCATCTTCCTGTTTGCGCGCGTGCACCAGCACCACGTCGGCGTCGCCGTTCTGCCCGAGCTTGAGCGCCTGGCCGGTGCCGACGGCCACCACCTGAACCTTGGCGCTGTACTTCTGCTCGAAGTCTGGCAGGATCGCGTCGAGCAGTCCGCTATCGGCGGTGCTGGTGGTGGTGGCCAGGCGCAGCGTGCGTGCGGCGGCGGCAGGTGTGGCGGTAGGCCCGGCTGCGGGTGCCGCAGTGGTCGCGGGCGCGGCGGTGGGTGTGCCGCAGGCCGCGAGCGCGAGCAGCATCGCCAGGCTCAGCAGCCACGTCTGTACTCTCTTCATACCCCTCCCCTTCTACGGCACGCGCCCGCTGCTGGCGGCGGGTGCGCGCTCGCTCGCCAACACGCGCGTTTGTTGCAATAACGGATGGCGGGCAGTATAGGTTAAACGCAGGCGGTACGCAAGCGCGATGCTTTGAGGCCGGGTTACGCCAACCTCGACTGAACGCTTGGCGTATGGTGGGGGCGGCACTGCCACCCCGAAATCTCGCTGCTACCTCGCCTCCCAGTATCAAATTGCCGCAAAGACACAAAGTCTCGAAGGCGGGTATGTCTGCTTGTCATACGCTGTTCGCTTGATCACGTAGAGATTGTGTTGCACGACGTGGCTTCGCCACGTCGTGCAACACAATCAGAAAATTGGGGCGGCGAAGCCGCCCCAAACCCCACCAACGTGTACGTCATCATCCCTTCGGCCGCGTCGATCCCGACATGCGCTGCGTGGAAGGCCAGTGCCGCCTTGAGCGACGCCAGCTGCCCGCCGGCCACCGCCTCTCGTTCAACCCACGCATAGCGATCGTCGGTTGGGGAGGCAACCCCGTCCGTTGCCATCCTCGCGCTTCATCCAGCTCAACTTTGCGAAATGTCGGCAAATGCGCAAACACGCGTGAACCGCATCAGTCTCGGCTCAGTGAGATGTGCTCGGTGGTCAACGGCTTGTGCAGAACGTGGTGCGAGCTGCTCGCCTTTCTCCTTTTCTCTCGGCGACGACGCGGCCACGCGCTTGTGCGAGGAGCATGCTTCAGTGTGCTTTCCGGATCTCCCACCTCACTACCACACCGTCCTCCGGATCGAGCACCTCGCCGATACAAGTAAACCCCAGCTTTGTGAGCACCCGCATCGATGCCTTCCCATCCGGGCGTGTATGGGCGCGCACGATGCGCACCTGGTCGCTGTTCAGCGCGTACTCGACCAGCGCCCGCGCGGCTTCCGTCGCAACGCCGCGTCCCTGGTACGCCGGGTCTATGCCATAGGCGATCTCAACGGCCTGAGCAGCATCCGGCGGGCCTTTGTAGGCGCAGCTTCCGATGGTAGCGCCGCTGGCGTGGTGCAGAATGGTGAAGCCATGCGTCCAGGGATCAGGTGCAGTGGAGGCGCGGATCCGGGCCAGCCAGTCGGGCGAGATCTCGGCCCGGGTCGCCGCATCCAAGGAAGCGACCCAGGCAAGGATCTCCTCGCTCGATTGGAGCACCAGCGTCAGGTGTTCGGTGTGGAGTTGCATGCTTTCGGATATCTCCAGGGTGAGTTTGACCAGATGTTTGGGGCGTGGCATCGAGACTCTTTCCACACGACACGTTCGTTGCGAGTGTACTCGATGCTCGCCATTGCATCAACTTTGCTCGGGCGATGTACTAGACGCTGGCTGCTGACGCGATAATTTCGCGTACTTACCTCAGGGCAAGATAGAGCGGGTAAGTCTACCCACCATATTCGTGCGATCGTCGAACGATCCTCGCGTTTCTCTATACGGCTTCACTACTCGGCCCAACCGGCCGCCTCATTGGTATCCGCAAGTGCGAAGCGCTGCCCAACGAGGCCGGTGCTCATCCCTTGCCCTGTGAGCCAGCGATGCTCAGTGCCGGCGTGCAGCAGTGGGTTGCTATGGTTCAGGTGAATGAAATAAACGCGCGCTGGCGTACCAGCGAGCAGCTCGACTGTTGCACCCACGAGCGGATGTGGTATCTCGGCCAGATCGCGGCCAGGCAGCTCGGTGGTGCTGAAGAACGTACCGTCCAGCAGCGCGATATCGACGGTTTCCAGCAAACGCGGCAATGACTGTGACCAGTGCTCCCAGCGATCAATATCTGGGCAGTAGAAAAGGCTACGCGCTGGGCCGTGCACCAGATAGGCCAGCGTATCGCTGAACTCGGCGCGGTGCGGAACCGGCAGTGGCGTCACGCGCAGACGCTGTGAAAGAGCCAGAGGTACGCTGACTGTGATTGGTCGCAGGCTGATATTGCCCAGCTTCACCAGCTGCGACCAAGGGCCGTTGGATGTAAGATACGCGCACAGCATTGGGGAAGCATACACCGGCACGGACTTCGCGTTGAGCGCCTCGCGCCCCAGATACATCAGGCCCGTGTAGTGCCCAATATGTGCGTGGGTCAGCAACACGCCCGCCAGCTGGTAGCCCGGCGCATATGCCTGAAGCATCGCTAGCTGCTCGGGAAAGGCGGGCGTCGCATCAATGACCCAGCTCGTGTGCGCGCGATGATCGATCAGCGCCAAGCTAACCGGCAACTGGCGCTGATGCGGATCTTGCCGAGCCAGCATGCATGTCTGGCAATTGCAGCCGATATGTGGGACCCCGGCGTCTTGCGCTACCCCCAAGAGCAGGCCTTCAACTGCTGAAGCTGCTGGTTGCGTACGGTAGATCATACGCGGCCGACGTCGCTGTGATAGGTGATCGTTTCCCCGTCGGCGGGGATCAGCAGCTGCGCACGATCGATCCCAGCGGCGTCGGCCGCGGCACGCAGCGCCGCGCGCGAGACCGTCGCGTGGTCCAGCGCCTCCATGTGGGTCGCAATGATCGTGCTGGCAGGTGCGGCTCGGCAGACCGCGATCGTCTGGGCTGCGTCCATCACAATCAGCTGACGCGCGCCGGAGTCGTCGGGCCAGGTTGCCCCGCTGGAGTGAGTGATGATCACCGCTGGGCGGAAGCGCGCGATGTTCTGAGCCACATCCGGGCCGTTGATGGTGTCGCCCGCCCAGTAGAGCGTCGGCTCACCGAGGATCATCTCATTGGCATAGGCGAGGCGCAATGTTGCATTGCGGATCAGCTGGAGAATCATTGGCCCTCCGCGCATCTCAAAGCCGTCACGTGCCGAGCTGACAGCGTGATGATACCGAATATGAGCAATGGGCAAGCGAAGCTATCGTATGATACGCTGTTCGCTGTCGCCGTCAAGCGCCTGATTGATACGGGCCTGCTCGACCTGGTGGCGATCCACCGCGCTGCGATGCTGGCCGCGTCAAGTGCTCGGCGATCGTCGCGAGCAGCGTGTGTATATCGACAGGCTTCGCCAGGTAGGCGTCCGCACCGGCTTCCAGGCACTTTTCACGGTCACCCGGCATCGCCAGCGCGGTCAGCGCGATGATCGGGACGCCGCGCAGCTGTTCCTCCGCGCGTAGCTGCCGGATCACCTCCAGCCCATTCATATCGGGTAGCTGGATGTCCATCAGGATCAGCGCAGGTGCCTGCGCGCGGGCGAGGGCCAGCCCTTCCCGGCCGTCGATGCCAACCACCAGGTGATAACCCCGAGGCGCCAGAATATCGCGCATCAGCGTTGCATTGCTCTCGGCATCTTCGACCAGCAGGATCGTCGGGGCCGAGCCCTGCTGTGACGGCGCTAGCGGGCGCAACGGCGCGGACGGCTCGTCTCGGGCGGGCGCATCCCACAGCGGCTCCTGCCACGGCAGCGTGATGCTGAAGCGACTGCCCTGCCCCACCGCGCTCTCGACCGCCACGCCGCCGCCGTGCGCCTCGGCTAGCCGCTTGACCAATGCGAGCCCCAGCCCGGTGCCGCCGTACTTGCGGTTGAGCCGGCTGTCGAGCTGGCCGAACGGCTGAAACAGTCGCCCCAGATCAGCCTCGGCAATGCCGATCCCGGTATCCCAGACCGTGAAAGTGACGCTTTGAGCATCCGCGTCGCCGCGCAGCTCGAGCCCCACCTTCCCGCCCTCCGGCGTGAACTTGACCGCATTGCTCAGCAGGTTGACCAGGATCTGGTGAAGCCGCATCCCGTCAGCGAGCAGCGTCACCACCGCGCCATCGAGCTGGGTGCTGATACTGATCCGCTTGCGCCGCGCTTCCGCGGCCACCGCACGCACACTCGTATAGCACAAACTTTGGGCGTCGCTTGGCTCGATAGTAAGCGCGAGCTTGCCCGACTCCAGGCGGGTGTAGTCGAGAATGTCGTTGATGAGCGCGAGCAGGTCCTGGGCACTATGTTCGAGCTGTTCGATCGCGCCACGCTGCTCAGCGGCCAGTGGGCCATATGCGTTTTCAAGCAGCAGCTGGGTGTGCCCCAGCACCGCACTCAGTGGGGTGCGCAGCTCGTGACTCATGGTGGCCATGAACTCGTTTTTCAGCTGCACCACTCGCGTGTGCTCGACGATCAGCGCCTGCTCGGCGCGCGAGCGCGCGGCCAGCTCCTGCTGCAGCGAATCGACCAGGCGCGCCTGCTGGAGCGCGAGCGCCAGCATCTCGCCAATCTCCTGGGCGATCGTCACGTGCTCGTCGGTGAAGGCGCCTGGCGTGGTTGCGAACAGGCTCAGCGCGCCGCTCAGCTGGTGCTCGACGATCAAAGGGATGCTCAGCATCGCGCGCAGCCGTGCGGTGGCGAGCACCGGCGATACATCCGCGAGGTGAGCCTGGGCGTGCAGATCTGGCTCGACCCACGGCGCGCCCTGCAGGAATGCTGCCGGCAGCGCATCGAGCGGCAGCGGTATGTGCGCGCCGACCGACAGCCTGCTGAGCTTCTCGCCGCTGACGGCGATCACCCACGCGCTCGCGGTGGCACGATCGTAGAGGAAGACACTGGCACGCTGGCAGGGGATGAATGTGCGGATGCGCTCCACAACCGTCTCGGCGATGGTCGTAGGCGCATGCTGCTGCAGGATCGCCTGCTCGATCGCGCGCAGGCTGGCCAGGCGCTCGATCGTGCGCTGGGCCAGCGTCTGAGCGCGCACGCGCTCGGTGATGTCGATGTACATGCTCAGGAAGCAATCCTCGTCGGCGCGACGTAGTCGTGTGGCTGAAACCAGCAGCGTGCGTAGCTCGCCCATTTTGGTGCGCAGCACCAGCTCCTGGCTGGCGAGCCCGCTCTCAGCACGGGTCTTGTTGATCAGCGGGGCATAGCGGGTCTGCTCGTCTGGGGATGCCTGTGCGCGCCAATGCGTGCCTATGACCTCCGCTCGGGTATAGTCGAGCATCTGGAGAAAGCTGTCGTTCATGTCTACCACCGCGCTATCAGCGGCACGCGTGATCAGCATGCCAGCTGGGCTGGCATCAAATGCGATCGCAAAGCGCGCTTCGGCGTGCTGCAATTCGCGTTCAGCACGGGTGCGCGCGGTGATGTCGGTATTGGCTTCGATGATCCGCCAAGGCTGCCCGGCCCCGTCGCGATCGAGCAGCCACTGGCTCGCAACGACGACCTCCCGGCCGTCGCGTGTGCGGTGGCGGAGCCTGCCCGACCAGCGCCCGGTCTGCACGAGCGTGGCCTCAATCTGCGCCAGTGGCTCGGGAAACACCGTCTGCAAGAGCTCGTGCGAGATCCGCCCGAGCGCCTCGTCGCGTGTGTACCCGTAGAGCTGCACCGCGCCCTCGGTCCAGAGCGTGATCTGGTTGTCCATGTCGCGCACCAGCACCTGGGCCTGGTCGAGCACGCGCGCCTGGTCTCGAATGGTCTCCTCGGCCTGGTGCTGGGCGGTGACATCGCGATTGATCCCAATGTAACCGGCGATCACGCCCTGGTCGTCGTATAGAGTGCGCGTCGAACCCTCGATCACCACCTCGCGCCCGTCGTGGGTGCGCTGGACAAACGTGCCACGCCACGCGCCGGCATCGACGAGGGCCTGCCTGGGGGAAGCGTCGGATTCGCGGCCGAGGTAGCGCACCACCGCAATAATCGCGCTGATCGGCCGGCCGATCGTCTCGACCCGCGGCCAGCCGTAGATCTGCTCGGCGGCACGATTCCACTGCTGGATCTGCCAGTCCGCGTCGGTCACAAAGATAGCATCGCTCACCGCGTCGAACCAGTCCGGTGACATAGCGGACGCTGGCTGGTTCACAGCAGGTACGGAGTTGAGGGGTGCCATCGTTGGGTTGGTTAAGGAAGACTGGTGCTGCGCCTCACCCGAGACGGTATCGGTTGAGGCATTCGAGGAAGTAATGGGCATAGGCGTGGCCCCTTACTGATTGTGTGGAGGCGAAGTCGCAAACGCACTGGTGTGATGTCACCCTCTATTGTAGCGCACCGCTATGCGATGACAATCATGTTCTGTGCACAACAGGGTTGAAATTCGGCAAGACTATGCTTCACACCGAGCGAGACCCAGCTGGTGATCGAGGGGCGTGACGAGCGGCGGGCCCACCGTGCGCGAGCACCTGGAGGCGCTGCACCACGCCGACGCCTACTCGCTGCTGCTCGACCTTGCGCGCGCCGAGGCGCCGCTGGACGAGGCGGCCATCCTGGCGCTGCACAGCCTCGCGCTACGCGGCCTGGTCGATGCGCCGGGGCAGTACCGGCGCGGCGCGGTGTTCATCAGGTGAAGCTGGTATACTTACCAAAGCAATCGTTGCCACATTGGTGATACACGAATGAGCACAGCACATCCTGGCTCGGCCACGCCGATACGCGTTGGCGAGGCCGGCTTCGCGCGCCGCGTGCGCGCGGCCGCCGTGCCGGTTGTGGCGCTGTTTGGCGCAGCGGGCTGCGCCGCCAGCCGCGAGCTCGCCGCGCAGCTTGGGCAGCTCGCCGCGCAGTACGGCGGCCAGCTGCTCGTGCTCTGGCTCGACGTCGAGCGCGCGCACGTGCTGGCCGAGCAGTATGCCATTGGCGCCACGCCAACCCTGCTGGTGCTGCGCGACGGCGAAGAGCTGACGCGGGTCGTCGGCTTTGCGCCCGCGCCGTTGGTACGGGTGCTGTTTGAGCAGATACTCGCGGATGCGCTGGCGCCGGGCCGCCTGTGGTGCCCAGTTGAGCAGGTGTTCGAAGACGCCGTGCTGATCCCGCTGCTCGACGCGTGGGGCTGGCGCTATCGCCGGCAGGTCGCCTGCCCGGGCGCCGCCAATCGCGGCCGGGTCGATATTCTGGTGTACGACGACAACATGCTCGCGCCGCGCACGCTGTTCGAAAACAAGCGCCAGATCGGCTCGCAGGCCGCGCTTCAGCAGGCCGCTACCCAAGCGCGCCGCTACGCCGAGCAGTTTGGCCTGCCCACGTTTGTGGTCGCTGCACCAGCCGGCCTGTGGGTATACCGCCTGGACGACGGCCAGGCCAGGCTGTTTCAGGCGTACTCAAGCCTGGATATCGCGCAGCACAGCGCGCGTATTCGCGAGGCGCTGCGCTGGGCGTGATCCCGCTTTTACGCGGCTGGAGCACGCCACGACAGCCCAAGGTGCAGGGCGCTGTCTCACGGCACTGAGTGGGCTGCCAGCCGCAGCCACTCGCGCCAGGCTCTCGTGCGTGTGGCAGAGTTTGGCTTGGGCATCTCTTGTACGTTTGGACATTGTCGCTTTGTGTATTTGTCGTCATTGGAGAATCTCTCCTCATTCTCCTGATGTATGTCAGATCTCCGTCATCTGCCTGACGATATTTTCGATGCGACGCGCTCTGGTCTCCGGCGTCTTAGCGTCTTCGACCTGACGAACGAACTCTTTACGTTTTGAGAATGCGAGCGCGTCAAACGTTGCTTCTGCCCCAGCCGTGGCGAGCGCCGCCCTCAGATCGTCGGGAACATGCGTAGTGCGGGGCGCTGTTTCCAATTCGAGCGTTACTTCTACTGTTTCGCCTGCGCTCAGCCCTGCCGCTTCACGGTGGGCTTTGCTCAAAGGAATCATAAACCTGCCGCCCATCACGGCAACGGTGCTTGAATAGCTGTAGCCAGAGACGTGTACTGTGACGGCTGGCTTTTTACTACTGCCGAGTTCTGCGACGTTCTCAGGTGGCACCTCGATGCCCGTATTGTTGCCGGTTGCTTGAATAGTGGTTGTAAACGTTGTTTTCATACTATCTCCTTTAGGCCACACGACCCGCAGCCGATCATTTCGCAGAGTATAACATAATGGCTCTCCTACCAGCTGCGTCGGTGGTCGCGCTGTTCTTCTGAGTATCATACGCTGTTCGCTTGAGCACGTATAGATTGTGTTGCACGACGTGGCGAAGCCACGTCGTGCAGCAATACGGAATTTGGGGCAGCGAAGCCGCCCCAAACCCACCAAAGTGTCAGTAATCAAGCGAATTTGGTATCACATGGCATCGCATCGAGCGACTCTAGTGAAGGCGATCGTCGAAAAGAGGTGCGGCTAGCTTGATGCGCCTGCCTGAATCGTCGCACCAAGGCGAAAAAGCGCGGTCAGAAGGTCAAAAATATCCCAATCTTCCACAATTTGACCATTCTGGATGCGGCAGTGGTAGATACCTGTAAAGCTACTCCGACTTCCATTGGGGGCAATGCCAAAGAATGAACCTTGCTGCGTTCCGGTAGCGTTCACATAGACGGCGGTAAGATCGCCCTCGGCAAAGAGATGCGAAATCGTGTAATGCATATCGGGGTAGGCGTGTAGCACGGCTGCAAACCCCTGCTGAAAACTGCTGAAGTCGACGTGATCGCCAGCGCTGGTGTGATGCACATAGTTTGGGGCGACGAGCCCAGCTAATTGGTCAAGTGCGTGTTGGTTCCAGAGATCGAGCCAATGGCGTACCAAGGCTTTGTTCGCTTCCATGCCGATCCTCCACATACAGAGCGCTTCTCACTACTACTGCGACCAAAGGGTATGACGCGGATGTGCAATCGCCCGAATGCCATGCCCTTGGCCTGTTCGAGAATGTGGAGTAGCCGAAAATCCACGGCCTGTTCGAGAATGAAGAGGTGGGCGGGGTCCCAGGTTCCCGTCAAGGCCTTCGGGATCTCGGGTTCAGCGAGCTTGCTCCCGGTTGGGGCAATTGGGCGAGGCGTTGCGGGTCGCGCTCCCCGTCGTTAATCGCACGGCGGTTGCAGTGGCTGAGCTCGCGGCGGCTGAACGCCCGCCCGTTGGGCGGCGATGCCCTGGCTGTACCAGATTAAGTTCTGTCGGTTATCTCTGGGCATACTCCTCGGCCTACACAACCGTGTATACTCACTGCTTGACCTCGTAGATCATTTGTTCTATAATCGAGCACGTCCACCCAACGTGCCTTGTATGGCTTAACTAAGGGCGCCTGGAAGCGTGGTTCGGCTCGCTTTAAATCGTCAAGGGGAGGAATGATGAAATTGCTGCTCACGTCTGGAGGCGTCACAAACCCTCGTATCCGCGACGCGCTCATAGACTTGCTGGGCAAGCCGATCGCCGAGTCCACCGCGCTGTGCATCCCGACGGCGCAATGGGGCCACCCGATGTGCGGGCCAGTCTCGGCGCGGGGCTTTGTCGTCGGCGAGCCTCCACACCACATGAGCGGCTTGGGCTGGAAATCGGTGGGCCTCCTCGAGCTCACCGCACTGCCTACCATCGGCGCAAAGCGCTGGGTTCCTTGGGTCCGGGAAGCCGACGTTCTGCTCGTGGACGGCGGCGACGCCACGTACCTGTGCCACTGGATGCGAGAGTCCGGGCTGACTGACCTCCTGCCATCGCTGCTCAACACGGTCTGGGTGGGCGTGAGCGCCGGCAGCATGGTGATGACGCCCCGGATCGGAGCGTACTTCGTCGAGTGGCCGTCCGCGCCGGACGACCGCACCCTCGGGGTTGTCGACTTCTCAATCTTTCCGCACCTGGACGCTTTCCCAACAAACACCCTGGCTGACGCCGAGCGATGGGCGGCCGACATAGGCGTCCCGGCCTATGCCATTGACGAACAGACCGCTCTCAAAGTGGTCGACGGCGTGGTCGACGTGGTTTCTGAGGGGCATTGGAAACGGTTTGCACCCAAAGACGCTCACGCCTACGGCGCGCCTCAATAGTGCTCGTCGCGAATGACCTCCGACAGCGGCTTGCGCCCGCCTAGCTTTGGCGCGCCCAATGCCTCAGCCGGGTAACCAAAGGTGATCGCCCAGCGGCAGCTCAGCTCAGGCGGAACGCCGAGGATCGCGCGCGCGGCGTCATGGTCATGGAGCACGATCACGCACGAGCCGACGCCATGCTCGAGCGCTGCGAGCTGGAGGTAGGCTGCAGCCTGCCCCAGGTCGAACTCGTTGGTTGCAGGCGCCACCAGCACCACAGTGAAGGCCGAATTCGGCACGTGGTTGGCATAGAGCCCGGTGCCTGCCAGCTTCCGCAGCTGCTCGCGCTCCTGCACCACGATGAAAACCCACGGCTGGCTGTTCTTGCTGCTTTGCGCGCGTCGGCCAGAGTCCAGAATCGCGCGGATGACCGGCTCAGGAACTGGCTCGTCACGATAGCTGCGCACAGCGCGCTTGGCGGCGATCGCCGCGTGGACGCTCAGCGGCGGCGGCTCGATCTGGCTCATTAGTGCACCCTCTCTTGGTCGATCACCGCGATGCCCTGTGCGGTAATGCTGGCCATTGTAGCACACGCACAGGTATGGCATGGATCGGCAACATGGGCTGGTCGGCCAAGCGCTGCCGTACGTGGCCACACAAGCGAAGGGCCGCAGCCCATCACGGGGTGCGAGCCCTTCGCTGTCGGTTGGCTGTCTCAGCTCGCAGGTTGGCTGGCCAGCTCGAAAACCTCAGCGACCAACTCGTACGACCGGCGGCGCAGATCCACATCGCCGAGCGGCGACGTGATCTGCAATTCGTCAGGGCCGAGCTTCTCCGCCAGCTCTCGGTGCTGGCAACGGCCGGCGTATTCAGCAGACCACAGATTACCAACATAGGCAATCTGTCGCTTTGGGCGTTCCTGCTGACCTTCGTTGGCTTCGGGTTGCGCACTGATCTGCGAAATCAAGCGTCAGGGATTGCGGACGTGTAGGTGGAGGTGCACCGTAAGTGGCCCTGAGCCGTAATTAGTCGCCGTACGCCAACGCCAGCTCCCACCCCAGCGGCAGGTACTCGCGCAGGCGCGCTTCGAGGTTGCCCCTGCGCTGAGGTTGGTACAGGTTGTGGAACACCCCCAGCTCCGACTCGTCGTCGGCGCCTTGGCGGATCTCGAGCGCGCAGTTGTCCTCGGGCAGCGCGTTGCGGTCTTCGAGCCGGCAGTAGTCGGGCGTGCCGTAAGCAGTGCTCATGAACACGGGCGCCAGCCGCGCCGCAACCAGAGCGGGCGCCAGCGCGCCTGGCGCGGCGATCGCCATATCCGGCTGGCAGCTGTAGCGGCGTGGCGTGCGCGAGCCGAGCGGTACGGAGCAAAAGCGCAGGCAGCCCAGCTGGCGCCGAGCGACGTGCAGCGCCCCGGTGAAGATGCTGTTCTCGCCTAGCACGATCGCGTGCGCGCGCACCATGCCGATCACGGTGCTGCGTGCGATCGTGAGTGTGGCGTGGGCGTGGCGCACGTCGTCGGCTGGCACGGCCGGAGCCACCTGCTCGCCTGGGCCGCTGATCGCATACAGCTCGTCGGCGGTCGCGTCGACAATGCTGTCGCTGATCAGCAGCTGGAAGGGCTCGGCGCGCACCTCGTGCCCGTCGATCAGGATTGACCCGAGGATGCTGTGCTCGATCCGCACCCGCAGCGTGGAGCTGGACGCGCCGTCGCGCGCCTCGGCGCCCTCGTCGCTCTGGGGAGCGTCGGTCAGGATCAGGCTGGGCTTCTCGCCGTGGCGCGGCCGGCAGCGCTCGTCGATCGCCCAGCCCGGCACGAACGTGCAGTGCCGGATGAGCACCTCGCCCGGCCGCCCAGCGATCTGTACCGCGCGCCCGGCTACCAGCAGGCCGTCGAGCACGACGCGGCTGCCCGGCTCGCACTCGATCAGCAGGTTGTCGTTGCTGTCCTCGGTCTCGGGCAGAACCAGCACCGGGCGGCAGCCGTCCTGCGCGCGCAGCTCGAGCGTCTGGCCGGCGGCGACGTAGATGCTGATTGGGTCGACGTACAGGCCGCTGTCGCGCAGCTCGATCAGGGCGTGGCGCGGCGGGCGCGGGTCGTTGTAGAACGCTTCTATCTGCTCGGCCAGCGGGTTGAGTGCGCGGGCCGGGCGGCGCGGGCGGCGGCTCAGGCCGCTGCGGGGCGCCTCCGGCGGCGCGGACACCACCGGGTACACGGCGTAGCTGCGCGCGATCGCCTGGGGAAGAGCGGCCTCGAGTAGCAGCCGGTTCAGACGCACCAGCCGCGGCCCGGCTGGGCCGCCGCTCAACAGGCGTAGGATGTCCTCGTCGAGCGGGAGATCGTCGATCGGCCCGGCGCTAAGGTCGGCGGCCTGCAGCACACGGTTGAGCTCGGCCATGAGCTGTCGCTCGAACGCCGCGAGCGGCCCGTGGTCGCCGGCATCGATCCGCGCCAGCAGCGCTGGGTCGAGCTGCGCGCGCAGGTGTAGCACAAACGGCGAGCAATCTTCGCGCAGGGTGTCGAGCAGCGCAGCTCCGCGCGCCAGCAGGTGGCCGGGCCGGAACAGCGATACGCCGAACAGCGCATCGGGCACCGGCCGCTGGTACTCGCCGCCCCCCAGATCGGCGCCAAAGCCATACAGGTACGACACCACCAGCGCCGGCTGGGGCAGGCGGCGCGGTAGCATCATGCGGCCCATCTCGGGGTCGAGCGCCAGCCACTCGTCGCGGCCGCCGGTGCGCTGCTGCCACTCGCGCAGCTCGGCAGCGTCGAGCTGCCAGTCGTCAAGGCCGGTCACGATTAGGTGGCGGGCGCTGACCGGCCGGCCGTCGGCGTAGATCTGCAGGCTGCCGGCTGCTCCGTAGAAGGTTTCGAGCTGATCGCGGAGCATGGCGCGCGTGAGCGGCTGGGGCTGATCGTGCGGCGGCACGCGCGCGAACAGCGGCGCGTCGTTGCCGAGCGTGTTGAGCCGGTAGCGCGCGGTGGCGGCGGCAGGCAGGGGAAACGGGCGGGCGTAGGTCAGCGGGTAGGCGCGCAGGCGCCAGAGCATAGCCGTCACGCGCGCCTGGGCCATGTTCTCTTCGACCTGCGCGGACCAGCCGGCTACGGCCGCCGCGAGATCCTCAAGCACCGCAAGGGTGCCCTTACGTCGGCGCATCCGCAGCGTGTCGGCGATGTCGCGGCGTGGGCGTAGCAGCCCGAGTGCGGCTGCTCCCACTGCGGGCGTGTACAGCGGCTTGTAGCCGACGAGGTCGCCGATATAGGGCGCGGCCCACGGCGCGCATGTTTCGATGAACAGGTTCTCGTAGTTCTGGCTGATGTCGTCTTCGAGCAGATCGACCTCGGCCGCCACCACGCGCAGCAGATCGCGCAGCGGGTAGCCGCCCTGCGCATCGCGCACGCGGACGAGGGCAGGCAGCAACTCATACAGTTCGTCAGCGCTCATGGCAGCTCCTCTTCCTCGATCTGCTCGAGCAGCAGCATTCCAGCGGCGTCGCGCGCCAGGTAGACGATCGTGTCCGGGTCGGGCTGGTCGCCATCCATGCCGGCCCCGCCCTGGCTGCCGGGCCGCACCTTCAAAACCTCACGCACCTGTGCGGCGATAGCGTCGGGCGAGCGTGGCTGGCCGGCGGTGCCCAGGTCGATCGCGCCGAGTGCGTCGAGGTCAACGAAGTCCACGCCGCGTACGTCCTGGATGGTGGCGATCACTTCGGCGGCATACAGCGGCTGGCCGAGGCCGCGCTGGCGAAAGCCAAACGCGGTGTACAGCGCGCCCTCGATCTGCGGGCGCACCTGCTCCCACAGGAAATCAGGCCGCAGCCGCACTCGCGCGCTGAGCGCCAGCAGCTTGGCGCGCCGCACCTGCACTGTTACAGTCACCTCGGGGCTGCCGCGCGTTTGCAGGCGGAAGTCGGGCTGGTTGGCGTCGGCGGGGTGGCGCCGCATCTCGCCATAGCGCAGCAACGCCTCTTTCAGATTCGTGAGCAGCGCCGCATCGCGGGTGATCGGCGCGTCGTCGACGCCGGCGATCGTCAGGTGCAGGTCGGGCGGGATGTATTCCACGCTGGCTTTGCCGATGCCGGCGAAAGCGCGCGCGAAGTCGGCGATATCGTCGGCCGATACCAGGCGGTCGAGTGCGGCCAGGCCGAGTGGCGTGCGTGCACGGATCTCGTCGAGGCCGTCGCGGTCGGCGCCGCCGCTGGCTGCCAGCGGGTTGTTGACACCGATGACGCCGTTGGGCCGCGATGCCAGCACGCTGATCTGACCGGCGCGCACATTGCCGGCCGCGCCCAGGCCGCTGCGGTAGATCGCGCGCAGATTGTCCTGGCCGCTGGGTGGGCGCGCGCCCAGCCCAAAGACTAGCCGCGTCGCGCCCTCGTCGTTGTGCTGCACGATATAGCGGCGCTCGTCGGGTCCGATCGCGGCGGCGTCGGGCGCTTCGTGCCAGCGCAGGTCGTTCACACGCACGTCGAGTGTGCTGGCAGCGCCGCTGGGCGTGGGCGCCGCGATATATGTGAGCGGTGAGTGGCGCAGGCCAAAGGCCTGCAGCGAGCGCGCGGCGCTGCCGCTGCCCAATGTCTCGGGGTGCTGCTCGCCGTGGGTCGCGTGCGCGACATTGCCGTAGATCGTGAGGCTGGCGGGATGATAGGTGTACTGGAGGCCGGGCGCGGCCAGCGTCAGGCGCGTGCGCAGCGCCTCGGTGGTCGCGGCGGCGGCGGGCGTATCGGCCGTGTGGGAGACGGCGGCGATCATCACCAGCTCGGCGCCGCGCACGCCGGTTACATGTTTCAGGTCGGCGCGCTCGCCCGCGACAATCAGCCGCCGCCCCGGCTGCAGGCCGTCGTAGAATCCGTCCAGTTCCAGCGTCGCGCCGCCCACCGGCGCGGTTACCGGCTGCTCGGCCAGGCTCAGCTCCTCCGAGGCGGCATAGATCGTCTTGTTGCGCAGCACATCCAGCCAGCGCGCATTGGTGTTCAGCCACGGCCGATCCAGCGTTAGCTGGGTCACGCGTGCCGGAAGGTTGTAGTCGGTGCGCGAGACGGTTGCGACCGTCGCGACCGTGAACACGTATTTGTCATCGAATTTGATGTCAGGGTCGTCGATCGCGACCAGGCTGCCGGAGGCGATCTGGTCGTAGACCGCGTCGAGCGGCAGGGTATTGGTCTTGTACCCTTCAGCGCGGCGCTCGGGCGGATCGCCCAGCGACGTGCCCGAGCGGCGGGCGATCGTCTCGCCTATCACCCACTCGCGGCTGGTGGTGCGCCACTCGTCTGTGCGCTCGGGCGCCTCGGGGTCGCCCTCGCGCTCGGCCGCGCGCGAGAGCACGGCCGGCGGCTGGGCGTTGTGGCCATGGATGGCGGCTTTCACGCGCATGGCCCACACGCGCACCGCGCCGGTTGGCTCGGCGCGCACGGCGCCGGTGCGTGCAGCGGCCAGCGTGTCGCGCAGAGCTGGGTAGGCCACGCGCAGCAGCCCAAGCGGGGCGTATGAGTCGGCGCGGAAGATGTAGTCAGGGTTGAGCTTTAGCCGCGCCGCGCTGCTGGTGCGTAGCCCAGGCGCTTTGATCAGCGTGCGCAGGCGTTTCTGGCCCAGCCCGCGGCGCCCCGCGCCCGACAGCGCGCCAGCCGAGCGCCCGAGCAGCGGCTGGAGTGTCACGCGGGTGCGATTCTCGGTTGGCCGCGCCTCGGCGGCCTGCACCCGGCGTAGCTGGTACTGTCGGCCGCGTGCGCCGTTGAACTCGAACAGCAGGGTGTCACCCGCCCGCAGGCTGGCGCTTGCGCCCTTGATAAACAGCTCCTCCGAGGCCGCGCTCAGCTGCTGCGGCGCGCTCAGCCGCGGGCGCATGGCGCTCCAGCGCGGCCGCCCACGCAGCGGCTCGATCGTCTCGAACGGCTGCATTGTCTCGCCAGGGCCGGGCTGGCTGTAGGCGCGTGTGCTGCTGGCGGCCTCGATCTCGGCCTCTTTATTCAGATCGTCGAAGGTGAAAGCCAGGTACACGTCGGCGGCCAGGCCGGGACGCGGCGCGTAACCCACTAGTCGCGCCAGCTCGAGAGCCGAGCGTCGCTCGACGCAGGTGCGCAGGTAGCACTCGTTGATGATCCGCTCGTTGTAGAAGCCCAGCACCTCGCTGACGCAGGCCCAGGCGTCCAGCAGCGCCAGCGCCGGGTCGCTGGTGTCGCGCGGCGCCAGCGCGCGCAGGCCCGGCAGCTCCGCTGACGTCAGCCGGGTGCGCATGCGCTCCCAAGCGGCGGAGTAGGCGCCACGTCTGTACACCAGGGCTGGTTGATCGGGCGGGTTCGCGGGCGCGGCAGTGGAGCAGCCCGCGCAGCCGCAACAGCAATTGTCACTCATCGGCTGGCCTCCAAGATCAGCGTTAGCACGCCGTTTGCGGGAGCATCGGGGTCGTTGTCGAGCCGCACGATCTCGTTTTGGCCCACCGCGAGCAGACCGTCGTCGGGCAGCGACTGCGCCTCGCCCTGGCGGTGGAGCTGCGTGACGCTGACGGCCGCGACGCCCGGTACCTTCTGCGCTCTCGCCACCAGCGCGCTGATCGCGATACCTTGCCCGAAGGTCAGGGTGTCGGGGTGGAAGAAGCCGCGCCGTCCGCCGGGCAGCGCGCGGTTGCTGAATAGATCGTTCAGGGCCGCGTATACCGCGCCGCGCTCGCTATGCGGCAGCATCCGCACGCGCAGTGCGAGGCTGATGCCCACCGGCTTGGCCACCTCGACCGTCAGATCATGCCCGAGCCGGCGGAAATGCGCGAGGTGACCGCTGACGCGGCCGGCGATCTCCGCGTCGTCGGCCCCGCCACGCGTGTCGAGCAGTACCCGCACCGCGGCTCGGCCGCCTCCGCCGGGCTCGATCGCGGCGTGCGCACGCTGGATCTGAGTGCTGAAATCGCGCTCCACGATCGCGGCGTAGTCGTCGGCGGTGATCGCCCGCATCAGCGTCTGGCGGAAGGCGTGAGGCGCGCGCAGGCGGGCATCGGCCAGCGGCTCGGGCGCGCTGCCGCCGACGGCCGGCAACGGGTTGCGCACCCGAATAATCGCGCCGCCGCGTAGCATGCCGCGCAGCACCAGGCCGTCGATCTGCTCGGCGGCGATATTGCCGGCCGGCCCGCCGCCTACGCGGTAGGCCGCCAGGAAGCGTGCGCCCGGCGTTGGCGTAGCGCCGTGCTCGTCGTCGCCGAAGCGCACATAGGCGCGCTGGTCGTCGTCGACCTCCACGACAAAGTGGCGGTCGTCGGGGGCGCTCGCGAGCAGGTCGGGGCGCGGCTCCCAGCGCTCGTAGAGCAGCGGCAGCGGCGGCCAGCCGTCGAAGCCGGGCAGGCGCGTGACCGGCGGCTGGCGTGGGTGCGCGCGCTCGACCGGGCTGAAGAGCATGATCTGCGGGCGTGCCAGGCGCGGATCTTGCCGCAGCGCCAGGCTGGCTGGCATACCGGGCGCGGGCGGCGGCTCGGCGAACACCAGCGGGCCGCGCGCCAGTGTGGGCCGGTAACGGCCGGCCAGCATAAAACTTTCGGCCAGGCGGCCCTCGCCGTCGCAGCGCGCGCGCATCTCGGCCACCGGCACCAGATCGTCGGGCGGCTCGAACGGCACGGCCAGGATCGTCCGAGCGCTGTCGCGCAGCCGAGCCGGGTCGGGCTCGCGCAGCTTCTCGCCGTGGTCGGCCAACACCACATTGCCGCGCGCGACGCTCACATCTTCGAGCATCGCGCACTCGGGCGCCGGGCCGAGCGCCGAAAGACACAGCGCGAACGGCAATGCGTCGGCTGGATCCCAGGCGATCTCGACGATCGGCTGGTCGCAGAGCGGGTCAGTGGCCGGGTCGGCGCGAGTGAGACGTACCGCGTGGCGGTGGCGCGGGTCGGCGTCGGCAGCCTGGCCGCTACGCGGGCCAAGCACTTCCTCGAAGATGAGCACGTCGCCTGGGCGCAGATAGCGCAGCGCCCGCCGCTCGGCTGCGCGGTCGACCCAGGCGTCGCGCAGGGTAGCGCTGGTGGCGCCGGCCGGCAGGCAGCACTCGGCCTGCTGCCAGGTGTAGAAGCGGATGCAGTTGTGGGCCTGGTAGAAGCGCAGCAGCGCCGGCTGGGCCAGCTCGGTGGGCAGGGCGTCTTCGAACGCCGGTCGGTTGTGCTGGCACAGGCACGCGCCGTGCAGCGCGTTGAGCGAGCCGTAGCGCGCGGCCACTTGCGCCGCTGCGTCGGCGTCGGCCAGCGCCAGACCGGGCTGGTTGAGCACCCGGTTCAGCTCGCTTGCCAGCGCGGCGATCAGGCGCGGCAGTTCCTCGGGCGGACCCTCAGCCAGCTCGAGCAGTGCGCGCGTCTCGGCGCCGAGCTGGGCGCGGATGTAAAGCAGCAGCCGCCCACGCTCGTTCGGGTCGCGCAGGCGGCGCGCCAACATACGCGGGCGGCGGATGTCGCGCTCGGTGATCGCGGCCGGCAGCGCCTCGATGATCGGCTCGAACAGCTCGTAGCGCTCGCGCGGCGTATCGCGCAGCGCATCGGGCAGCAGCACCGGGCCGGTGCCGCGCAGGCCGGCCGGCCGGGTGATGAACGTCAGCGCATCGGCCGCGATCTCGGGATCGCCCTCGACTTCGAGGTAGACCCAAGCGCGCGCATTGCAGCCTTCGTGCAGCGCGTAGTCCACCAGCCGCACGTGGCGGCGAACCGAGATGCGCCGGCGCGCGGTTTCCAGGTAGGCCTCGGTCGCCACTGCGTCCTGGTAGTAGCTCAGCTGGTCGCCGGCGTAGGCCAGCAGCTCCACCAGCGTGAGGTACAGGTCTGGGCTGTGGCGCTCGCGCCAGCCTGGCAGAGTAAGCGCCAGCCGGTCAAGCAGCAGCTGGCGAAAGCTGGCGTAGTCCTTGGCGAGGTAGCTCAGCTCGGGCGTGGTGCCGACGTCGGGCGCGCAGCCCGGCGGTTGGCGGCAATCGATCTCGGCCGGGGCGTCGGGCACGAAGCTAAACCGCGCGGCACTGTAGCGCGCGTCGAAGCCCGGCAGCGGGCCATCGCCGGCCGCGCTGGCCAGCCGCAGCGTATAGGTCGCGCGGCCGCCCGGCGCGTCGAGCCGAATGATCGCCACATCGTCGACCGCCTCGTCGTTCGGGCGCTCGAAATCGAGCGCGAGCGCGCGTAGCCCAGGCGGGCGGCCACCCGTGATTCGCACATTCGCCAGCTCGAACGGCTGGGCAAGGTCGGGCGGGAATTTGGTCAAGAAAAACACCCGCAGGATCGGCCGCCCCTGGTCGTCGGTATCGGTTTCGACATAATCGATTCCATGCCAGCAGCGTGCGCGCACAAGCGCGCGGCGGCGGTCGTCGCGGCAGGTGAGCTCGGTCGTATCGCTCATAGCGTTCTCCGCTCGAACACCGCCACCTGGCGCTCGCCGCTGCGCAGCAGCACATACTGCACAAGCACCGCGAGCGTGCTGTCCTCACTGCGCACCTCGAGGCCCTCGAGCGACAACAGATCGCCCAATTCGCGCTGGATGGCGGCCTGCATCGTAAACTGCAGCGCCGCAGCCAGCTCGGGGCTGTTGGGCGCGAAGATCAACTGGCGCAGGCCGCAGCCAAAGCCAGGGCGGTTCACGCGCTCGCCGGGATCGGTGAAGATCAGCAGCTCGAGCATGTCGCGTACGTGCTCCGCATCGTCGGTCAGGCTGGTGCGCCCGCGCATCGCGTAGCTCCAGGGGTAGTCGATCTGCATAGCGCCCTCACATGGCAAACACGCGGCCCTGCAGCGCGCTCACCACTGGCGCGCCTTGGGGGATCTGCTCGATCGGCAGACATATGCCCTGGCCGGGGCCGGGCACCTGCACCACCGCCGGCTGGCCGTTGATCAGCACACGCGTGGCCGGCGCCCAGCGCAGGCTCACGCACGGCTGCGGCTTGGTGCCGGGCGGCACCGGGATCTGGAATGGGCAGCCGGCCACGTTCCACAGGTCGGCGACCGTCACCGCCGCCAGCGGGCCGACGAATACGCGCACGTTGCTGGTAGCGGCGCTGGCCGCCGCGCCGTGGAAGCACTGCACTCCCGCGCCGATATGCAATAGAAATCCGGGCATGCCTGCGCTCCTTCTACTTCACAATCAGCGCGCCGAGGTTCACCGTCACCACGCCGCCCATCAGCGTCACCATCGCGCCCTTGCCATCCGAGAGCGTGATGCCCAGGTCGTTCACCACGATCATCGCGCCCGAGCGGCTCTGCAGCACGATCCCGCCGCTGATCGGCGTCGGCGGGGCGTCGCTGAGCTGGATGCTGTTCATTAGCGGCGTGTGCATCGTCATGGTCGGGATTGGCGGCGGGAACAGCTGCACCAGCGGCGGCACCTCGGCGCGCGTGCTGTGGTAGCAGCCGGTCCAGATCGGCCGGTCGGGGTCGCCGCCCTCGAACTCGATCCACACCCCTGCGCCGATCGGCGGCACGGCGATGAAGCCGCTCTGCATGCCGGCCACCGGGAAGCACGGCATGGCCCAGCTCGACGAGAGTGAGATGATGCCGGTGACTTCCACCAGCACGCGGCCGATGCCCATCGGATCGAAGTTGTTCAGCACCGAGCCGCGATACTTGCCGAAGTAGTGCTTCTTGCCATGCGCCGGCTTGGGGCCGGGAGCTGTAGCTGTCGTCATACTGGGATCCTTTGCACTGTCGAGATCAGGCCGTTGCGCACCAGCTCAAAGCTCTGCTTGAACTCGCCGCGCTTGAGTGTGCTGACCACGCTCTCCACGTAATACAGGCCGTCGAAGGCTGTGCCGACGCCGCGCAGCCCTACCAGCCGGCGCGGCTTAAGCGCCTGCCCGTAGCGCAGCACATCCAGCGAGCCGCTGGCATGCGCGCTGCGGCTGCTGGTAGCCTGCTTGGCCCAGGCCAACATCAGCGCGCGCGGGAAGCTCCTGTTCGCGGCGCGGTACTCGATCTCGAAGCCCTTCGGGATCGGCGGCACCAAACCCAGCGGCGGGTCGAGCGGATTGATGAGCCCGACTGGGATCGGGATGGGCGGGAAGCGCGTGATCGGGTTCTCGATCGCGACGATCGGCATGATCGCGCCGTTGTGATCGAACGTGCAGCTGATCTGCTCAACGTTGGTCTCCATGTCCATATCGACGTTCAGCGCCTTCTGCACCGGCCCGACGCGCAGCATCGGCCCCCAGTAGGCCAGGTTGGCGCCCACCACCGGCCCAGGCTCGATGTAGAAGGTGTAGCCGACCTCGTCCGCCAGCCAGCGCAGGTACGTCAGATCGGTGCCCCAGTGCTGCTCGATCCGCTCGAGCGGGTTGTTGATGTCGATCGTCGGCGTCGGGATGATCAGCGGTACCAGGCCGAACAGCATGTACTTGGCGATGATCAGCGCCACGCGCGCTTCGACCGGCATGGCCGGGTAGGGCAGCAGGCCGGTGAAATCGACGTTGTCCATTACCTGGCTGATATCGCGGCCTTTGACGACGAGCTGGGTTGGGCCGGCGCCGGTGTCGGGCGCGATCTGCGTCTGGGTCACCACGCCGTCCATCAGCACGTCGAGCGAGCCGTAGACGCTAACCGCCAGCACGACGCGGATGAGCGGCGGCATGGCGCCGCCCGAGAGCAGGAAGATCGTCTGGAGCAGGCCGGCGTTGTCGCTCAGGTTGAACTTCAGCTCGAAGCCCTCGTCGTCGCCGCTGCCGGCGCGCACCGTCACCTCGGTCAGCGCCTCGACCAGCGCGCGCGGCGCGGGGATGGGCACCGCCGGGCCGACGTAGATCGACAGGTTGATGCCGCTATTCATCGCCATTCCCCGGCATACCTTCAGGCAGCGGCACGCGCAGCCGGCGGCCCAGCTCGGCCATCAGCTCATTTGGGTGCAGCGCGCGGTTGGCGTCGCACAGCCGCCAGAACAGCTCGGGGTCGCCGATCTCGGCCGCGGCGGATGTGGAGTCGAGCCGCTCGCCCCGACGCAGCACGCTCGCGCAGCGCCAGGCGCTCGGGCGCCGGCACGAAGCGGCGGCGCAGGTAGATGATCGGTCGCTCGCCGTCCGGGTCGAGGATCGCGGTGGCCAGGCCGGCGTAGCGGCTGTTGGGCGGGAACAGCGTGGCGCTGAGTGGCAGCGGCTGGAGCAGCGCCTGCAGGCGCTGGTTCTGGTCGTCGTAGCTGGTCATGACGGCACCCCTTGGAGCCCTAGCGTGCCAGCCGCGGCGTCGCGGTGCATGGCCGCCAGGCGCTCTTTCTCCTTCTGATAGCGCAGGTATAGCGCGCCGCCGCGGTGAGCGAAGCCCAGGTCGCTGACGCTGAGGACGCGCAGGCCCAGGCTGATTTTGGCGCGGATCGGGTTGAGCTGCGGATCGAAAAACTCTTCGGTGATGCTGAAATCGGTAACACGCACCGGCGCGACGCGGCTGGTGCTCCAGACGAACAGCGCCAGCGGCGCCTGGATCGGCGCGATCTCCAGCTCGCCGCGCCCGGCCATGCGGTCGTACTCTTGCAGCTGCGCGCTGGTGGGGTACACCAGCAGCTCGATCGCCGCCAGCTGCGGCAGCAAGCCCAATCGGCGCACCAGCGGGTCGCCGGCCTCGAGCTGGTCGGCCGCGTCGAGCTCGGCCTCGAGCTTGTAGGTCTCGACCGGCGGGCCCTTGAGGCGCAGCGCCATCGAGCGGTCGGCGCTGGCCTCGGCGCCGACCGACTGCGGCTGCAGGGTGCGGCTGAGCGTGTCCGGGTTATACTGCAGCGCGATCACTCGTACCGGCGTGCCGGCGTCCGGGTCGATCAGCGCGATGCCGCCCTTGATCAGGCGCGGCGAGATTGGCGAGTCGGTGGGCATTGCTCGGTTCCTTCAGGTTTTAGCCTATGCCGCTAGGGTGTGTTCAGAAGCTCTCGAATATAGTGCGTTCGGCTCAAGCGAATTCCCCGTTCTACTGCGCTTTAGGCTTGGTTGGCTCGCCGCCGATATTGAGCGGGGGTGATTCAAAGCTTTTTGGATCGGGCATATTGGCCGGCGGAGCGGGCCGATTCTGGCTGAACGATGCAGACTGAGCAAGCAATTGATCGATCATTTCGTACATTCGCTCGATCGCCAGCCGTAGCTCGTCGGTTGCGTCGGCCAGCATCCGGCTGCCCACAGGCGATTTTCCAAGGATCTCTTTTGTTGCGTTGGATAGATGGGCCTGGAATTTGCTCGCCAAGGCGCGTGCGTAGAGTCGGGCCACCGTGTTGTTCGACCGCTCGTGCTTTGTGGCAGCTTTGGTCGCTGTCTGCGATACGTATTTTTCCTGGGTGAGAAATTCAATCACTGCAGCCGGTGTAAGTTCCGGATCAGCATCGAAGGCCGCCTCTGCGCTAGCGTCCTTGTTGATATAGAACGAACGTAGCGCGCCGATCTTTGTCAGAACGACTTTCTCACGCTCCCAAAGGCCACTCACAATCGGCAGCGCTCCATAGCTAGCTTTACTGTCAGTCGAATCGCGCTTGCCAAATGTGGCGCTTGGTAGCACCTCAGTCATCTCGTTGAGCTGAGCATACTCATTAAAAAAGCTCGACCGCTTCTCGGCGGGCAGGCGCCGGTCGATCATAATGCGCAGATGAATCAGCTCGTGCAGTGCCGTTTCAAGTGACGAGGCTTGCCCGCCGCGCAAGATAAACGTTTCTTGGTGCCGCATGGCTTTGCCGTCGGGTGTGGTGACGGTTTGTTCCGGTGCGATTGCGCCTCCGAAGGCGGCACCACGGTACTGCTCTTCTTCGCTTAGCTCTATGATCTCGGTCTTCACTTCCCAGGTATGCTCGACGCCATCGATCAACTCTTTATGCACAGTGTGGAATGCGCCATCGGCGATAATCTGGTCGATCAACTCGTTCAGCTCGCCGCGCCCAAGCGCACGCAGCTTTTTACGCTCATCTGGCAAGAAGCGATTCGCACGCATCATCTTTCGTTGGGGTTTGCGGTGAAGCGTCGGCTGAGCCGTACCGATGCTGCCGATGGCTTCGCCACTAGCCACACGTTGTGCCGCTTGAACGGCCGCATGCTCGCTCACGCTCGCCGCTGGCTCGACACGCAGATGCGCGGATGTTGCTTGCTCCCCCTGCTGCACCACGTGGGCGAGCTCGTGCGCCAGCAGGCGCTGCCCGGCACTGCTGCCCGGCTGGTACTCACCCGCGCCGAACGCAACATGGTTGCCGACGGTATACGCCTGCGCCTGCACGGCGTCGGCGCTGGCAGCCGCCTGCGCGTCGGTGTGCACGCGCACGTCGCCGAAGTCTTGGCCGAAGCGCGGCTCCATGGCGTCGCGCGTCGCATCGTCGAGTGGCTGGCCAGGCGCGCGCAGCACATCGTGCACGATCGGCGGCGCTACGGCTGGCGCCTGGGCGATGGCCGCGCGTTGGAGCTGGCCCTGCGCGCGCTTCTGCGCGCACTCAGCGCACTCGCCGCCCGCGTCGGTATGCTTGCCACACGCACAGGCGCGCTGAAGGTTGATTGGTGGCGGTGTGGCCTTGGTGGAGTGAGCCGTCGCTTGTGTTTTCTCTTTGCTCATTTCGCTCAGTCTTCGCGCAAGTTCGGATGTCGCGCCTGTTTCACCTCGCGCTCAGTATTGGGCTGGGCAAACTCAAGGCGCAGGTTGTCGGCGTCCAGCGCCTTTCGCCAGTTGTCCCCCTGCGCCTTCTCCGCGATATGATCCAAGCTGATGCGCGTTTCTTGCTCTGGTATGCTCGGATCGACCCCACCAAGCACCGGCGCAGTGGTGTTGCGACTCGGCAGCACAAAACCTGCGTCAGTCAGTATCTTTGTAGCTGCTGGGTCGCGGCGCACGTTGCGCCAGAACGCATCACGGGTCTTGTCGTACAGTATGGTCTTATTGGCGTCAGTCAGTGTGTTGCTGCGCAGCACCTCAGCGCGGGCCGCGTCCCAGTGCCTCGATAGCTCAGGAAGATCGGACACCTTCTTGCCAATGACTGTTCGCACACGTGCCACGGCTTGGCGGCTCGTCTCTCCAGGCCGGAGCGGCACATCTTCGATGTCCATCCGCGTCTTTGGTTCCGGTGGGACACGGCGATCGCCAATCCGCTGGTTCGTCTTACCACCTGTGACGTTCGGCGTGGCCGCTTGGTTCTCCAATGCGCCCTCGAACGCTTTCTCGACTGAGCGCTTCCATCGTTCTTGGCCGCTCTGCGCCTTCCACTGCTCGCGTGTGGTCGCTCGCTCGCCGGGTTGGGGCCGATAACCGCGATCGGCCAGGCCAACATCGGTAGTTGCAGGCTTGTCGGCGGTAGCTGCGGGCTGTGGAGGCGTCGCGGCCGCCTGGGATTTCACAGCGTTCGCAACTTTCGCCTGTGCGGCTGTATGAACACCGCTGCCCAGCGCAACCATGAACCAGCCGGTTGGCTCCGAGAGCGCGTCAGCCAGGTGCTTCAGATAGTCGTCCCATGTCACATTTTTACCGTGCAGCTGCTGGTAAACATCCGACACAGTAGTGCTAAAGGCTTGCGAGACAACGTGCGTCGCGGCGCCGCTCACAAGCGTCGCAATGGCTTGGCGAGCCAGCGTCTGGGTGGCCGGGTTGCCGGCGAGCTTGCCGGCGATACCGGCGCTGAGCTTGCCGCCAAACTTGGCTAGGACGATCTGCACCACTGTTTCGACCACCAGCTGACCCCAATCGACCTTGTCGCCTTCTGCGACTTTGAGCCCCGCTACCCCAAGGTTGGCGACGATCGGCGCGCCCACCGAGACCACCGTCGTAGTGGTCCCCAGGCTTAGGCCGCCGACCCCAGTCCCTACAACCCCGGCCTCTAGCCCCAGCGCGGCGCCGCCGGTGATAACCACGGCCAGCACGCCAACCGTAATAAAGGCCGCGTCCCGGGTGTAGGTCAGCTCGGTCGCCAGGTTCTCGCCGCCCTCGATCAGCTGGTCGATATAGGCGTGCACAATGATGCTGGTGCGCTCGGAGGCGGCGTCAGCCTCGGACACGAGCCGAATGGCTTCGGCGAAGCTGTCCTTTTCGATCACAGCCTTCGCGCGCGCGGCGCGGTCGTTCACAATCGCCGACTGGCCGTAGACCGACTCGCGCGGATTCGAGTAGCTGCCAAGCGATCTGATCCACGCGAACGCCTTCACCGCGCGCGATGTCACCGGGAAATCGTCGTTAACCTTTTCCTGGCCTTGGTAGCGCCCCAGCGCCTGGTTGCGCCGGCTGATTGATTTGTCCAGGGCGTCCTTCAGTGCCTTACGGGCACCGGCGCGAACCTGCTCGGCCTGTTGTGTGGTCAGCGTGATTGTCTGGCCTTTGAAGCGTGTGGTGAACAAGCCGCCAGCAAGCTCGGACGGTTTGATCGCGTCGATCACCCGCATGACCTCGATGATCTCCTCGACACTGGCGCTCGGCGATATATTCAGCGCGGCGGCGGTGGGTGCGGCCTTCGTTGGCGCTACGGCGGTGACGTTCGAGGGACTGTTCGCGGCGGACGTGTTCTTGAGCAGCGCGCTCAGCTGGCCAAACTCCTCAGCTGCGGCCTTGCGCTCCGCCGCGCTGAACCTTAGGTCGTTCATGACTACGTTGAGCTCTTCCAGGCGCTTATTGATCTGCTCCTGTGTCATGGCCTCGCGCCGTATCGCTGGCGCCTCGCCAGGCATTGCGGTGGGTGCCTGCCCTTGGGTCAATGCGCGCGCGGCATGTTCACCGGGCGAGGTCTCGGCAGTTATCAGCAGCGTAGACGCCGCTGGTTCCGATCGAGCAACCGGACTTGCTAGCACCACGTGCGCTAGCTCGTGGGCCAGCAACCGCTGGCCGGTGCTGCTGCTGGGCTGGTACTGCCCGGCGCCGAAGGCCACGTGATTGCCGACGGTGTAGGCCAGCGCGCCGACCGATCGGGCGCTCTCGGCGGCCTGCGCGTCGGTGTGCACGCGCACGTCGCCGAAGTCCTGGCCGAAGCGCGGCTCTACGAACGCGCGGGTTTGCTCGTCCAGCGGCTGGCCGGGTGTGCGCAGTACGTCGTGCACGATCGGCGGCGCTACATCCGGCGCCGGGGCGGCCGCAATCGCCGCGCGCTGCAGCAGGCCCTGCTCGCGCTTCTGCGCGCACTCGGCGCACTCGCCGCCCGCGGCGGTGTGCTTGCCACACGCACAGGCGCGCTGCAGCGTGGCGCCGGCCGGGCGCGCGGCGCTGTTCGGTTTGGCGAGCTGGCGGCTGGTCGTCATGCGCGCTCCGAGGGCTTTTGTGCGTTGCCAATGCTGCCGTACACCGCCGCGCCGATCTGGGAGCCGATTGCCTGCGCCGAGCCGCCCATGCTGATCGTCCCGCCGCGCCTGGATGGAACCGCGCCGCCAGCCGCGAGCTCGGGGCTCAGCCCGCCCTCGGCCAGCAGCTGCGTCAGCTGGGCCACAACGGCCGCCTGCAGCTGTGCGGTGTCGCTCGCGTCGAGCGCACCGTCAATGACCAGCCGTTCGATATGCAGCGTGATGTTCATCTATGCCTCCCGCGCAGCTAGCTCCTTGGGCGATTTCCAGGCCACGTAGTCGGCCTCGACCAACGGCCGGCCGCTTTTGCGCAGCTCGTCGCGCGCGGCGGCGTGCAGCAGCTCAGGCGTCACCACGCCCTTGCCGGCGGCCGCCAGAAAAGCCGCGTTCAGCGCGATGTTGCGGATTTGCCCGCCGGTGAGGCTTGGCCGCGCCAGCGCGCGAAAGTCGAGCGCCAGCACGCCAGGGACGCCGGGCGGGAACGCGCCGCGCCAGATCTGCTCGCGCTCGGCCACGCCGGGGAACGGGAAGCTGACGATGAAGCGCAGCCGGCGCAGGAACGCCGGGTCGAGCGCGCTCTTCATATTGCTCGTCAGGACCGCCAGTCCCTCGTAGGCCTCCATGCGCTGCAGCAGATAGCTGACCTCGATGTTGGCGTAGCGGTCGTGGCTGTCCTTCACCTCGCTGCGCTTGCCGAACAGCGCGTCGGCCTCGTCGAACAGGAGCACCGCACCGCTCTGCTCGGCCTCGTCGAACACGCGCTTGAGGTTTTTCTCGGTCTCGCCGATGTACTTGCTCACGACGCTCGCCAGGTCGATCCGGTACAGGTCTAGCTCCAGCTCGTTGGCGATCGCCTCGGCCGCCATGGTCTTGCCGGTGCCGCTTGGGCCAGCGAACAGCGCGCTGATGCCCAGCCCGCGCGGCAACCGCTCGCGGAAGCCGTAGCCGTCGTAGACGCGCGCGCGGTGGCGGGTCTGATCGCGGATCTGCTCAAGGGCGCGCTTCTCGTCGGGCGGCAGCTGCACACTGTCGAGCCTCACCGACGAACTGATCCGCTGCGCCAGTCCGTCGAGCTGCGGGCGCGCCCGGCCGCGGCACAGCTCCCAGCCCTGCTGCGCCAGCTGCGCGGCGCGGGCGTCGGCGTCGAGCCCATGTGCGTCGGCGGCCGGGACGGCTAGGGCTGCCGCCGCCCGGCTGATCTCGGCGATCTCGCTGCGGTTCAGGCTGAACTGCGCCGCCAGATGCTCGGGCCATTCGCCGTCGCCCAGCTGCTCGGCCCAGGCGTGCTGCTGTTCAGCTGGGGTCGGCCGCGCGGCGTCGAGCAACAGCGCGGAGTCGTGGCCGGCCAGCGGCTCAGCGTGATCGAGCAGCAGCACCCCGCCGGCTCGGTCGAGCAGCTGGTGAAGCGCCGCCTGCCCTTCGGCCCCCAGCCGCGTCGCGTCGATCAGGAGCGCGATGCGCTGCATGTGCCGCTCGCGGTTCCAGTAGCGCGCGAAGCTACTGATCGCCGACGACGGGAGCTGTTCGAGCGGCAGCAGGTGCAGGCGCAGGCCTAGCTCGGCGGCGATCCAGCGCGCGTACAGGCGCTTGGTGGCCGAGTCGCCGCCCGGCAGCTGCACGAGCAGCCGCTCGCGGAGCGGGACGAGTGCCAGCAGCTGGCGCTTGCCGGCGGCCAGCCGCTGGCGCTGGCTGTCGCTCAGCTCGTCTGCCGCTGGCGCCGGCGGGAGCGCTCGGCAGAACGTGGCGATCCGGTCGTCGAGGTAGTCGCGGCCGAGCAGGTGGTTGACGATCCGCTCGTCGGCGCGCAGCAGGCTGCTGAGCAGGGGCTGGGCGCCAGGCTGCGTGATCTCGATCAGATCCCAGGCGCGCAGCGGCCGATCGGGCGCCATCGCGCCCCAGTCGGGTGCGGCGGCGAGCCGGACGCTGCTCTCGCGCTGGCTGGGCGTCAGGCTTTCCCACCAGGGGTCGGCGGCCAGGCGCAGCGCCAGTGCGAAGGTCGGCGCGCCGGCCGCGCTCTCGGGCGCGCGCGCGCACTGCTGGGCCAGCGCCGGGCTGATCGCGTGCCCCAGGCACAGCAGCAGCAGGTCGCGCTCGAACGGCAGCAGCCCGAGCAGGTCGCACAGCACGCTGAAGCGCGGCGCGGGCGTGGCCCTGGCGGCCTGCTCGAGTGCGGCGCGCGCCTGGCGCACGGCGGCGGTGTCGGCGGGTGGCCGCGCGCCGGCCGGCACAAACTGCGGCTCGGGCGGGCGCGTGTCGCCCCAGCGGCCGAACAGTCGGCGCAGTCCCTCCAGCGCCGGCTGCCAGTCGTCGTGCTCGTCGGCGGGCGGCGCGGGCGCTGGTGTGCTGGGCGGCAGCTGGGCCGCCACCAGCGCCTGCAGCCAGCGCATGGCCGCCTGCGTAAACGCCGTGTCGCTGCTCTCGGTGATGCGCTGCAGCTCGCTCATGCTACCGTCACCTGCGGCATCGGCCGCTGTGTCTGCGGGTCGTCCGGGTCGGCCTCCAGTGCCAGCGGGCTCTCGGCGCCGTCGATCTGCACCCGCACCAGGTAGGCGCCTGGCGCCACGCTGTCGATGGCGAAACGCAGCGTGTCGCGCGGCGCCTGGGCGTCGGCATCGAGCGGGCTCAGGCGGTGGGAGCGCGGCCGCTCGACCCCCAGCTCGTTCAAGAGCAGCTGAACCTTCTGGCCGGGCTGTACGGCCGGGCTGCATCGCACCGCGAGCTCGGCGTCGCCGGGCTGCGGCGGCTGGGGCGCGATGCGCGGCCGCAGGACGAACGGCACCACATTCGACTCGACCGCCTGGTGCTCGCGCGGCGGGCTGCCCAGCAGCACCTCGTGCACGATCTGCGCGGTGTGGACGCCGGCCGGCAGTGTTTCCAGCAGCGCGGCCGGCACCACCAGGCGCGTGTCGCGCTCGGGTGTCACTGGCTGGGGGATGTTGTCATCGAAGCGCAGCAGCGTGCGCTGGCCGCGCAGCCGCCGCCCGACGATCTCGACCTGCGCGCCGGACTGCAGTGGCCCCTCGGCGTCGCCGACCGGGCGCAGCGCCTCGATCTGTGGCTCGCGCAGCGGCAGCGAGTCGACGCCACGGCGCTGGACGCGCAGCGGCTCGTGCGGCGTCAGATCGGCCTCCAAGAGCACTACGCTCGCCTCGTAAGCCAGCGACAGCAGATATGGCGTTTGAAAGAACACCGACCACAGCTTCGACAAATCGTCGAGACTGAGCGCCGCCGGGCTGAATTTGACCCGCTCGATCTCATCGGCCAGGTTCGAGCTGCTGAGCCATGCCTCTCCCTGCATGGCCAGCCGAATTTCAGCGGGGCTGAGCATCGGGGCAGCGTGCAGCGCGCCGACCACCAGCCCCATCATGCGCTGCGGGATGAGCTGGTCGTCGTCACCGCCGAAGCACAGTAGGTAGTGCAGATCGAGCGCGGCGCACGGGCGCTGGCGCAGCTCGCCACTGGCAGCGCGGGTTGGCAGATCGGCATTGCGCAGCGCGGGATTGGGCGTGGCGCGGTACAGAAACAGGAGCACCTGCGCATCGGTCTGCGCGCTGTTGGCCTCGGGCCGTTTCGCGCTCACCTGCACGCCCGGCAGCACCGGCTCGACCACGCTGAGAATGCGCTGGCGCAGGGCTTCAGTCACGGTCGCTATGGCAAGGTGGTTGGCCATCAGCTTGTTCCTCTGCGGTGCCGCAAGTATTCATCCAATGTTTGTACATGTGGGCGTGCCGCCGGGCGCGGGGTCGGGGCAGATTGTGCGCTTGCGCGTACCTCAATGCGCCCAATCGTCACATGAATAGTCGGCGCGGGCGGGCTGGCCGGAAGTGTCGCTGGCTGTTCCGGTAGCCACAGCGGCAGATTCGGCTCGATGCTCGGCAGTGCTGGCTCGGGTGTGCCGAAGCGAATAGTGGTTGCCCGCTCGACTCGCGCTTCGGCCCGGTGCGGCTGCGAGCGGCTTGTTAGCTCTGACGCGGCCGGCATTGGCTGTATAGCCGCGCCTGCAGGCTCAATCACTGGTCGATGCTGCGCCGTCTCAGCCCGATCAACGCTTGCTTTCGCTGTAGCCGAGCTTGCAGTGCGAACTGCACTAGCCGGAACGTCGGGCGCGTGTGCCTGTACTCGGTCGATCCGGGCATCTGCGAATGCAGCCGAGTGCGTAGGCGCGCCGGGGTGTATTTCCGCGCGCGGCATACTGTTGGGCGCGGGCGGCTCCAGTCGACCCTGAAACGCTGGCGTCGGCACGGCGTTGGGCTGCTTATTCGCGTGGCTTGTGAGCGGGGGCGAATGCGCCTGGCTGGCGGCGCTATTGCCATTTGCAACAGCCCGCGCGATGCTGGTTGCATCCCCGGCGTGCATTCCGGCCGGCAGTATCGCGGCCGTTTCGCCGACAACCGAGTTGCCGTCTTCGTAATGCAGATCTGGCTGCTCATCGTGCGTATCTGCGGCAGGCTCGAAGCGCCCAGGCAGGCGCGGCTGCAGTGGCGCGGTTGCGCCAATGCTGCGGGCAGCCAGGTTGGTCAGGAAATCGCTCATCCGCGCACCAGCTCCAAATACAACGCGCGCCGCTCGGCGCTCAGCGCCAGGATCTCGGCCTCGCGCCAGCCGTAGGCGCAGGCCAGCGTATGAACATCGTGCAGGGTGCGCTGTGCCCACGCATCTAGCTCGCGCCATAGAAACGCCACAATGTCGAACAGCGCGTGCCAGCCATGCCCGCACCTGGGGCAGTCGAGCGCGAGCTGCACATCGGCCTGCGGGTCGGCTTCGGCCAGCCGCGCCGCTAGCTGGTCGACCAGATCTTCGGGCAGATCGCGGGCGGGAACAGCCTGTTCGGTGCTATACGCCGCGAGTACGCAACACTCGATCAACCTGGTTCGGCGCTCGGCTAGCCCGGTGTATGCCTCGAGCGCCACCAGATCCGCGGCGCTGGGGGGGCGGGCCTGCAATGTATACTCCCCGGCGCGCAGATCGATTGGCGCGGCCGGATCGGCTGGTGGCGCAGCCCGCACGTCGTCGAGCGCAAAGCCTAGCTCCAGCCGCTCGCCGCAGGCCGGGCATTCGGCCAGCGCTGCGATATGTGTCCCGAACATCCGCGCGCGCAGCTCCATCAGCAGCGTGTCGCGCTGCCCAACGCTCAGTTGGCGCGCGTCGGCGTTGGCGCCTGTCAGATCGAGTAGCAGTAGCGCCTGGCGGGCCGGCCCAAGCGTCCGACCGCGCTCCCAGGCATCGAGTACAGCGGCAGCAGATCGCTCGTACATCGCATTAGTCGCTTACTATTGGCTCGCTTGGCTCGGGCGTTTCGCGGTCGCGCTCCCAGCCCTCATTTTCCAGCTTGATATGCTGAATGGCGACCGCGTTAGCGTTGGCGTCGAGATCGGGCATTGCCTGGTACTCCGACACCCAACAGCGGTAGACCTTGTATGAGAGCACGCGTTGCCCGGCCTCGTTATAAAGCTCGATGATGATGTCCTTGCGGAAATCCTTCAGCGACACTTCTTGCTCGAAGCCATTGCCATAGTGCCAGAGCTTATTGGCCCAGGCTTCGAATTCGAGATCGTGAGTGACACCCCGCTCAAGCGTAATCGCTTCGTACTTGGTGCGGCCCGGCGATTTGCGGCTGGTGTTTGGGTCGCCGCCCTCGCGATGCTCGACCACTTCCGTCGTGCGCTTGAGCGCACCGACCTTGCTAATGCCGGCGACATAGCGGCCATCCCACTTCACACGAAACTTGAAGTTCTTATATGGGTCGAAGCGTTGGATATTGACGCTGAACTGGGGCATCGTTCGCCTCCCTCGTGCAATTGCAGATTGCTGATCGGCCCGGGCAATTCAGGCGGCCAACAGGCTGGCGTGCTAGACTTCGATCTGCCCGGCCATTTGCTGGAGCTTCACCACGACGAACTCGGCCGGCTTCAGCGGCGCAAAGCCTACCAGGATGTTGACAATTCCAAGGTTGATGTCGTTCTGGGTCGTGGTTTCTTTGTCGCACTTAATGAAGTACGCTTCGCGCGGCGAGCGGCCCTGAAAGGCGCCCTGGCGGAACAGCCCGTGCATAAACGCGCCGACGTTCAGGCGAATCTGCGCCCACAGCGGCTCGTCGTTGGGCTCGAAAACCACCCACTTCAAGCTGCGGTACAGCGTTTCTTCGATGAACAGCGCCGTGCGGCGCACCGGCACATACTTCCATTCCGAGCCAATCTCGTCGATGCCACGGCAGGTGCGCGCGCCCCATACAACCGTGCCATATACTGGGAAGGTGCGCACGCAGTTAACCGCGCGTTGGTTCAATGGCCCATTTTCGGTGTCGGTGAGCATATTCGTCACGCCGCGCGCGCCCGATACGCTGGCATCGATACCGGCTGGTGCTTTCCACACGCCGCGCGTGGCGTCGGTGCGGGCATAAATACCTGCCACCGCACCCGATGGCGGGAATGCGCGCAGCCGGTTCTGCTGATGAGGATCGGGCAGGCGCAGCCAAGGGTAGTAGATCGCCGCGTTAATGCCGTCGTCGCCCGCGAGCGGGTTGGCGTTTTGTTCGTTGGGGAAATTTTCGGCGTCGGCGATCAGAAAGGCGCGGTGCGTACGGCAGAATTGCGCGAGCGTCGATAGGTTGCCGGCGTTGGTGGCTCCCGGCACGCACAGCAAGTTGAACAGGTCGATCCGCTCAAGGAAGTACACGCCACCCCGGCGGCCGTTTTCATCGGCGTCGGCTGGCAGCACTGCCGACCAGAACTCGGCCGAGTCGCGCGCCAGTTCATCGCCGTTGGCCCCGCCGTCGAGCATGGTCAGGTCGGCGCCGGCGATTGAATCGCCGTTGACGGTGGCGTTCATATACTGCGATTGCTCGTCGATAACCAGCTTGACATAGCGTTGGTCGTCGTCGCGCAACGACAGATTTTCGAATACCTCAAGCACCTGCGGCTGAGCATCGTTTGGCCCCTGGCGCGCGATCGTCAGCGTGAAGTGCTGGTCAGGATCGTTGGTACGCAGCTTGATCGACGCGCCATAGTCGTGCGCCCACTCGCCCGGCCCGGTCGCTGTAAGCGTCAAGTCGCCGAGTGTCGCGCTCGCCAGCGCCGCGCCGGCCCCCGTTACCCGAACGATGTAGGCCGTCTGGCCGCCATTGGTAAAGAAGTGCGAGACCGCGTAGCTCATATCGCTGGCGCGATCGAGCCCGCCGAACAGCCGGTCGTAGTCGGCCCAGCTCGTAATCAGCACCGCCTGGTCGGCTGGGCCTTGGCGCGCCCAGCCCACAAACGCGGTGATCGAGGTTGCGACGCCGGTAATCGTGCGCACGCCGCTGGGGATTTCCTCGATATACACGCCGGGGTAGGTGTACTGAGGCATTGTCTGCTCCTTGTGTTATGCGCTAACGGCCTTGCCGATTGCGGGCTGGTCGGGCGGCGTCACGAACAGCTCTTTGATCAGCGCGGCGCGTTCGGTTTTGAGCTTGGCCAGCTCAGCCTCGGCTCGGCTCAGCGCGGCCTGCTTGAGGTCGGCCTCGTCCTGTTTGGCTTTGGTCTGGCCGCGCCCTTGGTCGAGTTGCTGGCGAGCGGCCTCGTAGTCGGCGGCTAGCTGCTGCTCGTAGGCCGTCGTGCGCCAGCTGTCGAGCTGGCCCTTGACGCGCTGCAGCTCGGTGGCGAGTACGTAGGCTTTGCGAGCCTGGCCGGCCTCAGCGGCGGTCTTGAGGTCAGCCTGCAGCTTCTGCAGGTCGCCGACCGCCTGGTTGATGTAGGCCGGCAGCTGTTGCAGCGCGGCCACGGCATGGCGGAAGCTGGCATCGAGCTTCACCAGGTCGCGCTCGAGCTGGGCTTGCTCGTCGCGCAGCGTGTCGAGCAAGCCGCGCGCGGTGTTTACGTCGCCCTGCTTGTTGTCGATCGCCGTTTCGGCAGCGGCCAGCTTGGCGCCGATGTCAGCCTTCACCTGCTCTTCGAGCTCGTCGAACTGATCCTGGGCCGCGTCCCAGGTGCGCTGGGCTTCCTCGCTGGCCTTCTGGCCGGCCGCGCGCGCCTTGCCAAGATCGCCGGCGGCGCGCTCGATCGCGCCGATGTCGGTCTTCAGCTGCGCCTGCAGCTTCTTAAATGTATCAACGGCCCTCTGCCCGTTCGCCAAGCTGCGGTCGATATCTTCCTGCTGCGTGCGCAGCTCGTGCAGCACACCATCAACCGTTGTCGCGGATGACGGTGTCTGCATCGTAGCCGCTGTTGCGGCCTGTTGTGCCTGCATAGCAACCTCCTACGCCGCCGGGCCGTGCGACTCGGCCAGGCCAAACCATGCTCGTAACAGTTCGAGTGCTGCCGTTTGCGTTTGAACCGCGACGGTATACTCGGTGCCGGCCAGCCAAACTGTACCGCGCAGCACATCGCTCTCGACGCTGCGCCATAACCGCACCACGAGGGTAGCTGGCACGAGATGGGCTGTCAGCCGTGCGGTGTGGTTTGCAACCACAACAACCCACCCACCGGCATTGTCGGGCTCCACGCGCACCACGAGCGCCATATACTGATCGGCTGACGCTGGGCCATCTTCCACAGGCACCGCCTCTGCATTCGCAGTTTAAACAGCGTTCGGGCTTTCGTTGCGCCAAGCATACTAAAGGCCGCTCACATCACGCTCATGCGCCGCTCAAATCACGCTCAATTGTGTATTCAAAAATGACCGGTTCGCCCGTTTACTCTAATAAGTCAGCTTCTATATCAATTAATTTGGAATCGCGATGGTGCGCGGCGCGGTGTTTTGCGCGTTGGTGCGCCCAGCGGCAACCGCAAAGGTGACCGATGATGTGGAACGACCCTGAGGCGAATACCGGCGTGCATATTCGGCTGCGCGCCCATGACTGGTTACGGCAAAGCGAGCACCTAGCCCTAGCGGGCAAGCTCGACGATGCTCGGGCGCTGCTGATCCAGCTGTGGGGCATCACATGCGAACACGAGCCGCGCTTCGCCAATGCGGCGGCATGGCACCTTGCCTGGCTGCTGCTGCAAACTCACTCGTACATCGAGGCGGCCGAATGGTTTCAGCGGGTGGCCGCGCCAATGGCTGACGAAAGCACGTTGTGGGATTCGGCGCGTGAGGCCCAAGTGCACCTCTGCCAGCTTCTGGCCGGCGTCCAAGCCGAAACTTCCGTGGTACTGGCGCGCGAGCACGGCGGAGCTGATCGAACAGCCCAGCTCACACCGTTGGTAGTGACGAACCTGGGGAATTTCGCGATTGCGCGGGGCGGGCAAAGCCTCCCCCGCTGTAAGTCGCGCAAGGCGGTTGGCGTGTTTCGCTACTTGCTGCAGCAGAACGGCACGGCAACCAGGGAAGAGCTAGTTGAAACTTTCTGGCCAGAGACGACGCGCGAGAAGGGTGCGCATAGCCTGCATGTCGCGATCAAGGCGTTGCGCCAGTACCTCGACCTGCAGCCGAGCTATGTTGTGTTCGATCTGGGCAGCTACTTTCTGCACCCCGACGCGCTGATCGACGATGATCGGAAGGCATTTCTGGCGCAGTGCGACGCCGGCGATCGCCACTGGCGGGCCAACCAGCATATGGCGGCGCAACAAGCATACGAGCACGCCATCCACCGCTATGCGGCCGATTACTACGTCGATAGCTGCGACGGCATCTGGGCGCTCACCGAGCGCGAGCACCTGCTTTCGCGCTACCTTGTGGGGTTGGAGCGGCTGGGCGATCTTGCGGCGCGCCAGAGTGCGTACGATCGGGCAATGACGTACTACCAACTGCTGCTGCAGCGCGATGAATACCGCGAAGATATTCACGGGCGGGTCATGCGCTGCTGCCAGCAGCTTGGGCGTCGCCGCGACGCGATTGCTCAGTACGAGCGCTGCGCGAGCGCGCTCCGGCGCGATCTTGGCGTCGACCCGATGCCGGAAACCCAGCGCATCTACCGCGAGATTATCAGCGCTGGCTAATAGATGTCCATTCCGCCGCTGGGCATTTCGATCAGCCGAGCGGTCGCCGCCACGCCCTTCATATTGAGGCCAATCTCAACGCGCGTATTCGTAGCCGGGCCAATCATGGCGAACTGCTTTTTGCGCCGCAGTTCGTGAGCTGCGTCTGAATTGCCTTGTCAACACTGTTCTCGGTCGCCGTCACAGCGAAGCCACACTGTGCGAGCTGAATCGCCTGGGTGCCCGGCCCGGTGCCGAGATCGAGCGCGCGCCCTTCATGGAGATTGAGTTCGTCGAGCGCCTGCTTGAGATCGTCGTCAAGCTCCGGGTAGAACCAGGGCATGGTCTCGACCGGCTGCAGCTGGTAGCGCTCGTCCCAGGCAGAGGATGGGCTCTGTGGATCTGCAGTCATACTGGCTCCCCAGGTCAAAATCCTGCTTGAGCCAGGCAACGATATCGCCGGCTTTGACGCCTGGCTTGATGTTCTCCCCATTGCGCACGTGGCCAATTGGCGAGCGCCCAGTCGAGCGGCTGATCGCATCAGGCCCCGCCGCGCTCTCGGACGCCGAACTCCTCGCCGTACTGCTCGGCGGCGGCAGGAGCAACCCGGTCGCGCTGGCCCAGCAGCTGATCCAGCACTGGGGCTGCTGGCAGGGGCTGCGTCGTTGGACATGTGCCCATGCATTGAAGAAAAAAGAACCAGAACGAGACCCACCCGAGCTGATCGGGCGCTTCTTCCCGTCCTTCAAAACCAGCAACTGCGAGAACAGGCGGCCGGATACGCATCTGATTGTGTATCCGGTCGCTTTGTTTTCGCCCCATACCACCTGCGCGTGCCAGTGCGATGGAGTACTCGCTCCGACCAACGTGACGGGCGAAGAGTTCGGTCGCTTGCCGCCCTGGGCTCTGACGGGCTAAGCACGCAACTGTAGCGTGCAACCAGCGCTATTCCACGGCCCCGATGCGGTCGAGGCGAAAGGTGCGCTCGGCCTGGCGCGCGCAGCAGTACGCCCGCAGGTACCACCCCTCCGCGCGCGCCTCCAGCGCCAGCGGCCGCACCGTGCGCCGGCTCCACGCCCCCACCCCGCCGGTGTCGTAGCACAGCGCCACCAGCGCCTGCTGCTCCAGCGCCCGCTCCAGCACCGCTCGCACCTGCGCCGCCGCCATCCGCCTCCCCGGCGCCTCGGCCGCCTCCGGCGGCGCGCGCAGCCCCGCCAGCCCCGCGTCGAGCGCCGCCGCCAGCGCCGCCGACAGCCCCACCCGCAGCCGCGCCTCTAGCCCGTCGTCCGCCAGCAGCGGCGCGCCGGCCGGCGCGTGCGCGCGGTAGTACGCCCACGCCAGCGCCAGCGCCGCCCGCTCGCCAGGGCTCAGCGCGCCGTCCTCGCTCCCGGCCTGCGCCGTCGGCGGCGCGCCTGCCCACGTGCACGCCACCCCCTGCCGCTCCAGCGCGCGCCGCAGCGGCGCCACCTGCTCCGGCCGCACCAGCGCCAGCCCCGGCGCCACCCGCTGCCCCAGGTAGCGCCGCACACTGCGCCCCTGCGCCGCGCGCTCCAGCACCCGCGCGTCGTCCACCTGCAGCACCGTCGTCTCCACCAGCCGCACCGGCGCCGCCGGCTGGCGCGGCAGCGCCGCGCTCCACCCGGCCGGCGGCGGCCCGGCGTGGGTCGCCAGCAGCGCCCAGCAGTCGTGGGCGCTCCAGCCCTGCCCACGTGCCCGCGCCAGCGTGGCCGCCGTCACGCGGTAGCACGTGTGCGTCGCGTCGCTCGCCTCCCAGCGCACATACGGCAGCAGCCGCAGCGTCGCCGCGTGGTCGGCCGCGTGCGGCACCCGCACCACCCCTGCCGCGCCATACGCCCAGCGTGGCGCGGGGCGCTTGGCGGCGGCGGGCGCAGCGGCGAGCAGGTCGGCGGGCGGTGGGGTGTCCCAGCGGCGGGCCAGGCGGCGCTGGCCCGGCCGGCCGCGCACGCGCAGCGCATCGCGCATGCGGAAGGGCTGGGCAATCGCCAGCGGTTCGAGCAGGTCGGCCAGCAGCGGGCGCGCGGTCGGCGCGGGGTCGGGTACCGGCTCGGGTGCCGGCTCGGGTGCCGGCTCGGGCAGCGCGGGCGGCGCGGCCCGGCCACAGGCACCCAGCCAGGCGAGCGGCCCGCGCCAGGCGGCGTCGAAGACGGCGGCGGCGCGGTGTGGCTGCCAGGGGGCGCGCGTGACGGGGCGAAAGGCGTGGGTGTGGGCATCGGCGAGCGGGCCAAAGGCGCGCGCCAATGCGGCGTAGCGCGCCTCGGGCGGCAGGTCGGCGGGCAGGTGGCAGGCGGCGCCCCAGGCGAGCAGGCGGCGGCGCAGGCGCGGCCAGTCGACGCCGCGCAGGTCGACGCGCAGGCGCCGGAGCCAGGCGTCGGGCTCGGGCGCGGCTTCCCAGGCGGCGCGGAGGGTGGCGAGCTGGCGGGCGGGGGCGGCGGCAAGCACGCGCTGGCCGGCGAGTGACAGGGTGGCGCGGCCGGCGTGGATGTCGAGGAGCTGGTGGGCGGCGAGGAGCGGGAACAGCCAGGCGAGGACGGCGAGGGCATCGGCGGGGGAGGCGGGGGCGAGGCGCGGGGCGAGGGCGCGGAGGGTGGCGCGGGGGAGCGCGCCACGGCGGGTGAGCGGGCAGGGGCGCTCGGCGCAGGCGAGCAGCAGGGTGGTAGCGGCGCGGAGGGCCAGCGGCAGCGGCGCGGCGGGGTCGGGCGCGGGTGGCGGCGCGGCAGGCGGGTCGAGCGGCTGCGGCAGCCAGCGGCGGACTTCGGGGGGGACGAGGAAGTGGGCGGGATGGCGGGGGGTGGCGGGGCGGGGGAGCAGCCAGCCGAGGAGCAGGAGCTGCTCGCTGATCGAGCGGGGAGCGAGGTCGGCGGCGAGGAGCGGCCAGGAGCGGAAGGGGCCGAAGCGGGCGGCGAGGGCATCGGGGCGGATGCCGCCACGGCAGGCGCGGAGGAACTGGAGGGCAGCCTGGGCATCGGCGGGGAGGGCGGCATAGACGGCGCGGACGGTGGCGGCGTGGCAGAGGGCGAAGCGGAGGCGGGCGAGGCGGGTGGCAGGCGGGCAGGCGCGCGGCAGCGAGATACGCTGAGCGCGGGCGATCTGGCGCTGGGCGAGGGCGGGAAGGTCGGCGAGCATACGCACCCAAAGATTCATGGTTGACCTCCGACGAGTGACCTGCTAGACTGGAGGAAGTGGGGACATGATAGCGAGGGATGGCCAGACGCGCAACCGGGCGCAGGCACGGTGGGCAGTGGTGGTGGCGCGGGAGGGCATCGGAACGCGCGCGCAGGCACTGCCGGTGGTGCGAGGCTCAGAGGAACACCGCCCCGAGGCGCAGGGGTTTGAAACCGCTCGTCCTTCAACCGCTGCCGGGTTGTCGGGAAGTCAGAGGAACACCGCCCCGAGGCGCAGGGGTTTGAAACACCGGCTAGGGATTACCTAGCAAGCGCCGCAGGTCAGGCAGAGGAACACCGCCCCGAGGCGCAGGGGTTTGAAACGACCACTATATAAGGCGAATGGCCCGTGCCATT
>NZ_JAXLWP010000037.1:0-67842 GCF_046328425.1 Kouleothrix sp. | reverse complement strand
CAGTTATGAGGTTTTTCCGCGCTCCGCGCGGAAAAACCTCATAGATCATTTTTATTTCCCAGTACAGCCTAATATCAAATTGCAACAGTTTTGTACCAGCAGGCTGTCATCGGTTTGCAATCTTTTCTCTTTATAATGCATAGGGCGTGGGCGATCACGCCGGATCTGGCCGGCGACAGAGCGGGCAGATCGGAGAAACGTCGTGCTGATAAAGGAGAAACGCTTGAACGTACTGGTGACAGGCGGCGCGGGCTATATTGGCAGCGCTGTAGTAGAAGAGCTATTGGTCGACGGCCACACGCCGGTGGTGTATGATAACCTGGTGGCGGGCCATGCCGAGGCAGTGCCATCGGGCGTGGCGTTTGTGCGCGGCGATCTATTCGACGGCGGGCTGCTGCGGAGCACGCTGGCCAGCCAGGCTATCGACGCGGTGATACACTTGGCGGCCTTTCTGCAGCCGAACGAGTCGATGACCAACCCCGGCACATATTTTCAAAATAATGTGGCCGGCACGGTGGCGCTGCTCAACGCAATGGCCGAGCAGCAGGTGCGGCGCTTTATTCTTTCATCGACCTGTGCGACCTTTGGCGACCCGGTGTACACGCCGATCGATGAGCAGCACCCACAGCAGCCGATCAGCCCATATGGCGTGAGCAAGCTCATGATCGAGCAGATGCTGCCGTGGTACGAGCAGGCGTACGGGATCCGCTACAGCTGTATGCGCTACTTCAACGCATGCGGTGCCACACCCGAGCGCGGCGAAGATCACGAGCCGGAGATCCACCTGATACCGCTGATCTTGCAGGTGGCGATGGGCAAGCGCCCGCATATCAAGATCTTTGGCACCGACTACGACACGCGCGACGGCACCTGCATCCGCGACTATATTCACATCAGCGATCTGGGGCGGGCGCACGTGCTAGCGCTGGCGCCGCTCGAGCAGCGCAGCCGCAACTTTAACCTGGCGAATGGTGACGGCTTCACGGTGCGCGAGGTGATCGAGGCGGCGCGCAAAGTCACAGGGAAAGCGATCACTGTGGTAGAGGAGCGCCGGCGCGCTGGCGACCCGCCGGTGATGATCGGCGATAGCCGCCGCGCGCGCGCCGAGCTCGGCTGGGAACCGCGCTACCGCGCGATCGAAGCGATTATCCAGAGCGCGTGGGATTGGCATCTGCGCTACCCGCAGGGCTACGCGCGGCACGGCTAGGGCGAAAAGCGCCCGGAACCACTGCAATGGCATAGGGTAGCGAAACACAACGGAGCGGCACTGTGCCGCTCCGTTGTGCTGTTGGCGATCGAGCCGAGCTAGTGCTGCGGATGTTCGACCGGGGTACCGCGCGGGATATTGACGATCTCGGCCTCGCCTGCGGTTTCGGCGTGGCCGTGGCCGGCGTCGGCGCCTTCGCTATGCGCGTGGCCGTGATGGTGCGCGGCGCCATACTCGGTGATCAGGCTGGCGCGCTTGACCCGCCGGTCGTATTCGCGAAAAACGGCCTTTGAGATCGAGGAAAAGAAGCCCATACTGCTGAACCTCGCGTGCTAGTGCTCACAATGCTTTGCATCTGGCAGTATTATACCGCACTCGAAGCAGTTTGCAACGCGCTGCTTTACAAAACGAACACTTGTGCTATAATAGTTTATACCAGATCGGGTAGAGTTTTCGACGAAAGGGACGAGCACATGGAAGATGTTACCTTCACGCGTGGCCCGGCGCGCCGCCCAATGCCGCGCGTGGCTGACCCGCTGCTGCAATGGGCCACTGGCCTGCAGACGAAAGAGCGCCGGATCTACGCAGGCTGGCTGGTTGAGGCCGGCAAGATCGAAGCGCTCGACGAGGCCATGGCTGCAGCGAATTTCAGCCAGGTGACGATCAAGCATGGCAGCGGCAACATGGTGACCCACTGGGCGGTGGAGACGGCAAACCTGTTTGTGGTGGCCGAGGGCGTGCAGTCGATCGGCGAGATGAAGCACACCGAGGAGCGCTACGGCATCGCCTTCGGCTGGCGCACGCTCGAGGGCGGCCGGCAGCAGTCGGTGCTGCGCTTCCGCGGCTTTCTGCAGGAACTGCTGAATGTCGGGTTCTACGAGCCCCTGCTGATCACGGCGAAGAGCACGCTGACAGGCGACTTGATCGCGGCGCTGACGCGGCAGTACGAGGTGCTCGACGCGGTCGACGCATTTCGGGCGCTGGATAAGAAGCCACCGCTTCAGGCACCGTTCTACGCCTGCAGCATCCCACTCGGCCCCGGCCAGGAGGTTGCGCGCGGCAGCGGCGGGCAGACGAAGGAGATCACGCCGCCGATCGCGCTCGTACCGGCGCCGATCAGCAAAGAGTATATTCGGGCGCACTGGATCAAGCGCGAGTGGGCCGCGCTGATCGAGGGCGGGCACGGCGGGCCATCGCTGATCGACCAGACGATCGCATGGTCAGTCACTACATCGAAGCTGATTGGCATAGGCGAGGAGCAGCCAGGTGGCGCGCCGCTCGACGAGGAGCCAGCGCCGCAGGGGCGGCCGGCGCCGGCGGCTGCGCCAGGGCCGCGCGCCAGCGCAAATGGCAATGGCCGCCGGCAGCTCGAGGAAAGCCTGCTGTAGCCGGGCAACACTACGCCAGGGACCACGAACCGCGGGGCAGATGCCCCGCGGTTCGTGGTTTCCGGGAACAAAATTTCGAGGTGGCATTACCGCGTAAGTTCTATGAGTGTCAGGCGCCGAGCATAAGGCGGGTGAAACCGCGCCAGTGTGGCGTGGCCTTGTGCCCAAGGTGGCGCAGCGCCGCAACGCGCGAGGCCCGCAGGCGGCGCAGCAGGCGGCGGCCAGACAGAATGGCGCGGCGCAAGGCGTAATCGCGCGGGCCAAGCAGCCGCCCGCCGAGCACAAAGAACGGCAGCCCAGGCATGATCGGCAGCAGGCAGCCTGCGACGCCAAGCGCAAAGCAGAGCAGCGCGAGCGCGCGGCGCAGGGATGCTACGTGAGCGGAGCGGACGGGCGAGCGGTGCTTGGGCTGAAGTTTCATCGGCGGTGCCTCGGGTGCTAGTCATCGATACGCTGACGTTATACTACCCGGAAGGCGCCGCCGAATGCATCAGCGAGCGCTGATTGCCACCTGATAGATCGCTCAGTCGCCTATCAGGCGCTGCCACTCGCCGCGAATGGGCGAAAGAATGAAGCGCTGCAGGATAGGCTGCTCGGCGTCGAGGTCGTTCCAGGTCTCGGCAGCCCAGGCGCGCACCTCGTCCACTGCGGCGCTCAGCAGAGCGTCGCTGAGCGCCCATGTCTCGGCGTCGGCGCGCGCGGCCATGCCGGCGAGCAGGGCGGCCGGGCTGGCGTAGGTTTGCCATTCGGCGGCCACAACCTCGGGCTCGATCGTGCCGCCCATGCGGGCGATTGCCTGGGCCAGCGCGGCGCCGGCGCCGGGTGGGCGGGCGCCTGGCAGCATATGCATCACCACCTCGCGCAGCTTGCCACGCAGGCGCTCGGCGCAGCTCTGCGGGTCGCGCCAGTCGCGCCCTTGCATGAAAACACCGCCTGGGCGCAGCACGCGCGCTACTTCGGCCAGCGCGCCGCGCCAGTCGGGCACGAGGTGCAGCACGTGCACTGCCAGCACTGCATCGAACATGTTGTCGCGCAGCGGGAGCTTGGCCACGTCGCCTTGGACGAGCGCGCAGCGGTTTGAGAGCGCCGCGCTTGCGGCCTGGGCGACGCGCAGCATCTCGCGCGCGATGTCGACGCCGACGATCTGGCAGCCTGCGGCGCTGGTAGGAAGGGCGATCCGGCCAGTGCCGACACCCAGTTCGAGCACAAGCGCGCCAGAGCCGGCCAGCCCGGCGATCGCCTGCCCGACTTGGGACGATACCTCGGGCGGATGCGCGCGCTGGGCATCGTAGCTAGCGGCAATTCGGTCAAAGCTGATCTGCAAAGTCATTCCGTTTTCCGCTCATTTCAGCTATACTACAGGCGCCGCATATTGTTTGTTCAAGAGCAGCCCTATGTATATTCGGTGGGTTGTGCGTAAGCACAAGAACGCCACAACGGCGAATGTGGTATTTCACGACGCGTACCTGGTCGAGAGCTATCGCGATGGCGAGAATACGCCGCGCCAGCGCACAATCTGCTACCTTGGCAACATTCGTCAGATCGACGACGAGTTCCCGACAATCGAGCGCGAGCTGTTTTTGCTGCGCGCCGAGCGCATTCTCGCCAGCACACCCGAGGTGCCGATCGATGAGCGAGGCCAGGTGATTGAGCTGCTGCGCGAGAAGGTGCCGCGCTTGACCGAAGCCGAGGTGCTGGAGGCGTTTCGCAATAATATGCGCTGGTACTATAGCTGGTGGCGCGATCATGGCGGCGGGCTAACGCGCGAGCAGCTGCTGGCGCTGATCGAAAGCCTTGACGAGCGCGTCGGCCCGCTCTAGGGCTGCCGGCTTATTGCTCGGCTTCGTCGCCGCCAGGCCAGCACATCATGCCGGCACACGGCCCAAGCGCGGGAAACAGCGCCATCCACCAGGCCGCATCGATGGCGCTACGCTGTGGCTGCGCCGGCGCCCACGCGCCGCTCAGCACATAGATCGCCCCGCCGAGCGCCGCAAGCATTGTGACATGCAGTGCCGGCGACGCCACGAACAGCTGGTAGACGAGATAGCGCAGCAGCAGCGCCGTGAAATCGTGCGCCAGCCCGGCCAGCAGGCAGATCATCGTCAGCGCGACAATCGTGTGGCGAAACAGCCGGAATGCGCCGTTCGTGTGGCGAACGTGGGGTACTGCGATCATATCGGCATCCTGCTATACGTGCGGGCGCGAGCTACGCGATCTTGGCGAATCGTACGAGGTATGCAAAATATACACGTAGAGGTGAGCTACTGTATATTTCACTTCGTATATTATTAATAAAGTAGTATGAGCGATAGGCTGAGTATAGCATAGGCTATTCACTTCGCAATATTTACAAAACCTCTAGTTTCCGTTTGCAAATACTCTACGCACATGGTATATCGTGGTACGATATGCAACGGTTAGGTTTGGCGTGCTTTGGCACGATGGAGTAGTTTTATGCTTCGCCAGGCGGTACGGCCGGCCGGCTTAGGGCCAGCCGCGTGGACGATGGTGGTGTTTGGGGTGCTGGCGCTGGCCATGGGGGCGCTTGGGCTGCTCGCGCCGCGCCTGCTGCTCGCCGCGCTTGGGTTCAGGTTTGTTGGGGCGGCCGAGCGCCCCGCAACCGATTATACGCCCGCGTTTCTGATGGCCTCGTCGATGGCGTCGCTGAACATGGGCGTGTACTATGTGCTGGCGGCGCTTACTGGCACGCGGCGCTTTTTCAGCTGGACGGTGCCGTTCCGCGCGCTGACGTTCTGCGTGTTCAGCCTGGGCGTGCTGATGGGCTACGCGCCGCCGCGCTTTTTCGCGGTGGCAGCCTGGGAGCTGATCGGCGGGATCGCGACAGGCGCGGCGCTGCTGTACGAGCAGCGCCAGGAGCGGAGTGTGCGCTACGGCTGAGCTGAGTCGCCAGGCTACTGCGGAAGGCAGTAGACAGCGCGATCAGCTGTGCTGTGGCAGCGTAAAGCGCACGCGCGCGCCCTGGCCTAGCGTGCTTTCGGCCCAGATTGTGCCGCCGTGGGCCTCGACAATGCCGCGCGCGATTGCCAGGCCCAGCCCAGCGCCGCCCGTCGCGCGCGAGCGCGACTTCTCGCCACGGTAAAATTGCTCGAACACGCGCGGCAGATCCTCCGGCGCAATCCCCTCGCCAGTATCGGCAACCTCGACCAGGATGCCGGGCGTTTCGAGGTGCGCGGCTGGCGCTGTGCCGGCCGAGATTGTAACGCTGCCGCCGGCCGGGGTATGGCGGATGGCATTACCGACGAGGTTCGCCAGCACCCGGCCGATCTTCTGCGGCGCGATCAGCACAGGCGGGAGGCCGGGCGCGACGTTCGCGCGCAGGTGTACGCCCTTGGCAGCGGCCTGTGGCTGCATACCGTCGATCGTGTCGTCGACCAATTCGGCCAGCGCAGTGCGTCGCAGGTCGAGCGCGAGCGCGCTGGCGTCGATCTGCGCGAGCTCGAACAGGTCGTCGATCAGGCTGCTGAGGTGGCCAATCTGCGCGCGCATGGTCGCAAGGTAGCGCGCCGAAGTAGCGGCGTCGTCCACCACGCCATCGGCTAGCGCGTCGGTCATTACGCGCAGCGACGTAAGCGGCGTACGCAGATCGTGCGAGATCGCGGCCACCAGCTCGCGACGCGCGGCCTCCATACGCGCGCGCTCGTCGGCGACGGCGGCCAGCTGAGCGGCCATGCGGTTGAACTGCGCCGCCAGCGCGGCCAGCTCGTCGCTACCGGCAGCGTCGACTCGCGTGCTCAGCTCGCCATTGGCGATAGCCTGCGCGCCATGGTGCAGCGCGCCGACGCGCTGCGCCAGCGATTGGGCCAGCGTGTAGCCCAGCGCCAGCGACACGACCGCCGCGAACAGCATCAGTAAGACCAGCAGCGGCAGGTCGTGGTCGCTCGAGATGAACATCAGCCGGGCGGTGATGAAGATATTCAGGATGGCGACCAGAATGCCGAGCATGTAGGTGAGCGTCACCTGGAGCCACAGCCGCACCAGGCCGCGCCGGAACCAGGCTAGCCCAAGCGCGCCGAGCCCGAACGAGATCGTGCCGGAGATCAGCAGGTAGCGCGCTAGCTCGGTCATGTCGCTGCCGCGCACGCCTAGCCAGCCAACCGCCAGCAGCAGCGCCAGGCCCAGCGCTACGAGCAGCCCTAACCCCAGCGGCGCGATTGTGCGGCGTAGCGAAAACAGTGTTTGCATAGGCATTTACGGTCGTTCCAGCTTGTACCCCACGCCCCAGATTGTCTGCAGCAGCACAGGGTTGGCCGGGTCGCGCTCGATCTTCTCGCGCAGGCGGCGGATGTGTACGGTAACCGTGCCCATATCGCTGGCGAAGGTGTAGCCCCACACGTTGTCGAGCAGCTGCTCGCGGGTGAAGACCTGGCCGGGGTGGCGCATCAGAAAGTGCAGCAGGTCGAACTCTCGCACGGTCAAGGCGACCGGCTGGCCGTCGAGCGTGACGCTGCGCGCGCTGGCGTCGAGCCGCAGCCCGCCGATCGCCAGCACCTGCTGCGCGGCCGCTAGCGGCTCGGCGGCGGGCGCGGGCTGGGTGCGCCGCAGCACCGCCTTGACGCGCGCCACCAGCTCGCGCGCGCTGAACGGCTTGGTGACATAATCGTCGGCGCCGAGCTCGAGGCCGACGACGCGATCGGCTTCTTCACTGCGCGCGGTGAGCATAATGATCGGGATGGCGCTGCTGGCGCGCAGGCGCCGGGCTACCTCGAGGCCATTCAGCCCTGGCAGCATCAGGTCGAGCACGATCAGGTCGGGCGGCTGCTGGGCCACAAGCGCGAGCGCGGTGTTGCCGTCGGCGGCCACGATCGCGCGGAAGCCTTCGCGCTGGAGGTATAGCGCCACTACCTCTACGATCGTGGCTTCGTCGTCGACGATCAGGATCGTTTCACCGCTCATGAGCTGCCCCTGTTGTTTGGAATGTTGCCGGCAGCGCCATTGTACTGCATCGGGCTGTGCGCGGACAAGTGTGTATGCCGCCAGAGGCATCGCCGGCGCGGGCACAAGCAGCGCCTTGAGTGTCGCAGCGCTAGCTTACCCGCCGCCTACGCGAGTATTAAGGTTTTCTTACTGTATTTTTGCCTGCGGCAGCAAGGAGCGCTGCCGCAGGCCGGGGCTGCTAGCGTAGCGTGCCAACAATTGATACCTATTTTGTTATGAATTCGGTTCTGAATATATCTTGGACAGCTTAATCACCTTTTGCTACACTTACGCAGCATTTGCCGAAATTCGTGGATGTGGCGCGGGGCAAAGCCACGGCGTGGTTCGACAACGCCATGGGTTTGCGCTATAATACGCCGCATTCCAGGCTATTCTCGCCGTGTCACAAGTCTATTGGCTGCGTTTCAAGTGCTTGTGAGCAGCGTATGTACCGGGCCAGGCGGCTCTACCGCGATGGTTTGTTCAGGCCACACCTGTTATTCCCGCATCTACCGTACGCGCCGCAGCCGCGCCGGCTGCCCATGCACGCTCGTGCAGCCCTTGAACCGGGCTGTAACCGGGCGCGCCTAGGATTGGGCGTCGGCTTTCGCCGCGCGGCACGCGTTATTGGGTACCTGTTTTAAGAAAGGTTGGCATATGGCAGCAGCTCTTACCCTGTATCGCTCCTCGATCGGCAAAAAGGCGATCATGGCGGTATCCGGCCTGATTGGCGTCGGCTTTCTGGTGGTTCATATGTACGGCAACCTGAAGATTTTCCTGGGGCCGGAGTATTTCAATGAGTATGCTGCCGGCCTGCGCACGCTTGGCGGGCCGATCTTCGGGCACACCCACCTGCTGTGGATCGCCCGCGTGGTGCTGCTCGCCGCCGTAGCGGCGCATATCTGGTCGGCATATGAGCTGACGCGCCAGGACCTGGGCGGCCGACCGCGCGCGAACCGCTACGGGCAGAAGAAGAGCATCGCCGCGACGTATGCCGCGCGCACGATGCGCTGGGGCGGGGTGATCCTGTTCCTGTTCATTGTCTTCCACCTGATGCACTTTACGCTTGGCCTGGTGGGCTACAGCGCCGGGCAGTTTCAGGCCGAGTCGAACGGGCAGTTTCACGCCTACGAGAATGTGATCGCCGGCTTTAGCTTCTGGCCGGCTACGCTATTCTACATCGTGGCGATGCTGTGCCTGGGCATGCACCTGTACCACGGCTTCTGGAGCGCGTTTCAGACGCTGGGCCTGAATAGCTACAAGACCAACTTCGCGCTGCGCGGGCTGGCGCTACTGGTAGCTCTTGCCCTGACGGTTGGCTTTGTGGCGGTGCCGATTGCGGTGCTGTTTGGGATCGTTCGATAGAACAAGGTTACAAGCCGGGCCACGAGGGCGCGGTGCGTGCCAGTGCCGCACGCCGCGCCGCCTTCTACCCGCCGCATTCAGGAGATAGATCATGACAGTTGAGGCCAAGCCGGATGTCTCGACGCGACGCGCGACTGAGTTTGCCGTCGCGCTGGACGCCCGATCGCCCGAGGGGCCGATCGAGCGCAAGTGGGACAATGCGAAATTTCAGTACAAGCTGGTGAACCCGGCCAACAAGCGCAAGTACACCGTGCTGGTGGTCGGCTCGGGCCTGGCGGGCGCGTCGGCATCGGCGACGCTGGCCGAGCTGGGCTATAACGTCAAGTGCTTCTGCTACCAGGATAGCCCGCGCCGCGCGCACTCGATCGCCGCGCAGGGCGGCATCAACGCGGCCAAGAACTACCGCAACGACGGCGATAGCATCTACCGCCTGTTTTACGATACCGTCAAGGGCGGCGACTACCGCTCGCGCGAGGCGAATGTGTATCGCCTGGCGCAGATCAGCGTGAATATCATCGACCAGTGCGTGGCGCAGGGCGTGCCATTCGCGCGCGAGTACGGCGGCCTGCTCGACAACCGCTCGTTCGGCGGGGCGCAGGTGTCGCGCACGTTCTATGCCCGCGGCCAGACGGGCCAGCAGCTGCTGCTCGGCGCGTATCAGGCGCTCAGCCGCCAGATCGGCCTGGGCAAGGTGGCGATGTACTCGCGCACCGAAATGCTCGACCTGATCTTGATCGGCGGCCACGCCAAGGGCATCGTGACGCGCGATATGGTCACGGGCAAGATCGAGTCGCACTTGGCCGACGCGGTGGTGCTCGCCACTGGCGGCTACGGCAATGTGTTCTACCTCTCGACGAACGCCAAGGGCTGCAACACCACCGCGATCTGGCGCGCGCACCGGCGCGGCGCGTTCTTCGCTAACCCATGCTTCACCCAGATCCACCCGACGTGCATCCCGGTGCACGGCGAGTACCAGAGCAAGCTCACGCTCATGTCCGAGTCGCTGCGCAACGACGGGCGCATCTGGGTGCCGAAGAAGCAGGGCGACACCCGCTCGCCCGACCAGATTCCCGAGAGCGAGCGCGACTACTACCTGGAGCGCAAGTACCCCAGCTTCGGCAACCTGGTGCCGCGCGACGTGGCCTCGCGCAATGCCAAAGAGGTCTGCGACGATGGCCGAGGCGTGGGGCCGGGCGGCCTGGGCGTGTATCTCGACTTCGGCGACGCGATCAAGCGCCTGGGCGCGAATGCGATCCGCGAGAAGTATGGCAACCTGTTCGATATGTACGAGCGGATCACCGCCGAGAACCCGTATGAAGTGCCGATGCGGATCTACCCGGCGATCCACTACACCATGGGCGGCCTGTGGGTCGACTACAACTTGCAGAGCACCATCCCGGGCCTGTTCGTGACCGGCGAGGCCAACTTCTCCGACCACGGCGCCAACCGGCTGGGCGCCAGCGCGCTGATGCAGGGCCTGGCCGACGGCTACTTCGTGCTGCCGTATACGATCGGCGACTACCTGGCGCAAGTAGGCGCCGGCAAGTACGACACGAACAACCCGGCGGTGGCCGAGACCGAGTTCGAGGTCAAGCAGCGCAACAAGCGGCTGCTCGGCATCAACGGCAAGCGCACCGTCGACTCGTTCCACCGCGAGCTGGGCAAGCTGATGTGGGACAACTGCGGCATGGCGCGCAATGCTGCCGGCCTGCAAGAGGCTCTGGCAAAGATCCCCGAGATCCGCGCCGAGTTCTGGGAGAACGTGAACGTCCCCGGCAGCGCCGACGAGCTGAACCAGGCGCTCGAGAAGGCCGGGCGCGTGGCCGACTTCATGGAGCTGGCCGAGCTGATGTGCCGCGATGCGCTGCATCGCAGCGAGTCGTGCGGCGGGCACTTCCGCGAGGAAAGCCAGACGCCTGAGGGCGAGGCCAAGCGCGACGACGAGAACTTCGCGTATGTGGCAGCCTGGCAGTTCGACGGCGACGGCCGCGCCCCGATTTTGAACAAAGAGCCGCTGGACTTCGAGTACGTACACCTCGCGCAGCGAAGCTATAAATAGAGCCAAGCACTAAGAACCATCAGCCGATCGCTTGAGCATCGCTTCTTGGTTCTTAGCTCTCGGTTCTCTGCTTAGGAGTTAAGGATGAACCTGACATTACACGTCTGGCGGCAGAAGAGCGCTGGCGCCGAGGGTCGCTTCGTCGAGTATAAGGCTAACGATGTCAGCCCGGATATGTCGTTTCTCGAGATGCTCGACGTGGTGAACGAAGACTTGATCACGCGCGGCCAGGAGCCGATCGCCTTTGACCACGACTGCCGCGAGGGCATCTGCGGCATGTGTGGCCTGATGATCAATGGCGTGGCGCACGGCCCGCAGGCCGCTACCACCACGTGCCAGCTGCACATGCGCCACTTCAGCGACGGCGACGAGGTCTATATCGAGCCGTGGCGCGCTACGGCTTTTCCGGTCATCAAGGATCTGGTGGTGGATCGCGGCGCGCTCGACCGGATCGTCGCGGTGGGTGGGTTTATATCGGCCTCGACCGGCAGCGCGCCCGACGCGAACTCCATCCCGGTACCGAAAGACAACGCCGACCTGGCCATGGATGCGGCTGCGTGCATTGGCTGCGGCGCGTGCGTGGCGGCCTGCCCGAACGCCTCGGCTATGCTGTTCACAGCGGCCAAGGTGTCGCACCTGGCGCTGCTGCCACAGGGCCAGCCCGAGCGCTACGACCGGGTGATCAAGATGGTCGAGAAGATGGACGCGGAGGGCTTCGGCGGCTGCACCAATATTGGCGAGTGCTCGGCGGTATGCCCGAAAGAGATCAGCATGGATTTCATCGCGCAGATGAACCGCGACCTGCTGCGCGCCTCGCTGTTCAGCGGGCGCAAATCGGGGAGCAAGGGCGGCTCCGGCTAGTATCAAATGGTACTTTTCCATCTTCATGTATGCGGTTTTCCGTGCTCCGCGCGGAAAACCGCATACAATACGTAGAATAGTACTGCTCTGCGCAACGCAAAAAGAAATTTGCGAGCGGTGCGCCGCCCCCGAACCCCACCAAAGTATAAGTAATCGAACGAATTTGGTATAAGCCAAGGCGCGCCTGTATGCAAAACGCCTCTCCCGCGCGGGAGAGGCGTTTGTACGTACGGGGGTGTAAGGGCTACGCGGTGCCAAGGTCGCCGGCCTCGGCAAGGCGGCACACCAGCGCCAGCACATCGCGCTCGCGGTCGAAGCTGGCGAGGCGCAGTGCCTCGTCGAGCGGGAACCAGCGCGCGTCGTCGACCTCGGCCTGCTGCGGAACCAGCGCGCCGTCGGTGTAGCGCAGCAGGAAGAAATCGACGTATTTATGAATGCGCGTCGAGCCGGCGCGAAACCAGTACTCGATCGTCGCGAGGTGGCGCACCACGTGGCCGTTCAGGCCTGTCTCCTCGGCCACCTCGCGGATGGCCGCGGCCTCGGCGGCCTCGCCGCGGCGCACGTGCCCCTTGGGCAAGCCCCAACGCCGGCTCTCGTTTGTCGCGATCATTGCGACCTCGTAGCCGGCGCCATGGTTACGGTAGATCACGCCGCCAGCCGAGTAGGCGGTGCGCCGATCGCGCGGCGAGTTGTTGTCGTCGAGCGATCTCCTGCTAGAGCGTTCCAACGGTACTCCTACCAGCTGCCTGATCCGAGCGGATCACGTCCGGGCTGTACGATCTGCCAGGGCTGCGTGCGGCAGCGCTGCTCGCATTCAGTATACACGACTGATCATACCACGCGCTTAGGCAGGCGCCCGGCGCGCATATCCCAGTAGTGATTCACGGCGAAGCTGATGCGCTCTTTGGCAGCGCGGCCGTTTTCCCAGCCGAGCGGCTCGACGCGCGCGCCCTCTAGGTCTTTGTACACTGTGAAGAAGTGCTCGACCTCTTTCAGATAGTGCGCCGGCAGATCCGAAAAATCGGCAATATCGGCGAAGAATGGATCGTAGTGCAGCACCGCCAGGATCTTATCGTCGGGCTCGCCTTTATCGTTCATGCGGAACATGCCCACCGGGCGCGCCTCGACGATGCAGCCGGTGAAGGTTGGCAAGTTGGTGACGACCAGCACGTCGAGCGGGTCGCCGTCGTCGTAGTACGTCTGGGGGATGAAGCCATAGTCGCCGGGGTAGTGCACCGGCGAGTACAGCACGCGGTCGAGCTTGAAGGCGCCGGTTTGTTTATGGTACTCGTACTTGTTGCGCGATCCTTTGGGGATCTCGACGATCACGTGGAGTACGTCGGGCACGCTGGGGCCTGGTTCCAGATCATGCCACAGATTCATTGTAAGCAACCTTTCACACACACTAGTGGCCCACCGTGGCCTGCGGATCAGACGTGTTAACTTTCTGCTATTATAACATGGTGAACGCACGCGCAACCCTGCTATATACAACCGTTCCAGTCTATGGTATGCTAAAAACGCTGCTACACCCGGCCGGACGCACCTGGCGAGCGGCGCGCTGAACGACGAGCCGAAGAGAGTGAGTATGGGGCTTACTGATCGCATGCTAATCGGCGCGATTGCAAATAACCCTGCGGTGTTCGAGGGCGCTGGCGAGTATCGCTGCTGCCGCACCTGTGAGATGATCTTTTTCACCTCGGCGAAGAAGCCCGACCGCGCGCACGACAGCCACGACTGGTTTGCGCTGCCCGCGCTGAACCCCGACAACAACAAGGTGCTCGAGCGCGCGTTCCAGCGCTTCATCACGCGCTGGCCGGCCGAGCGCCAGGAGCAGCTCGAGCGCTTTGCGGCGCGCAAGGGCTGGGACATGGCGATGGAGCTGAAGTATGGCGGCGGCGCGCTCGAAGAGGACGAGGTGGCGCAGTGGCAAGAGATTATCAACGGCCGGCTCGACCAGCTCCTGCGCCAGGCGCGCGCGCAGCTGGCCGAGGGCGCCGCGCCGGCTTCGCCCTATAGCCAGGCATAGCGCGGCGGCGCGTATGTGCGCCTGATTGTGTGCCCCGGTCACGGTATTTCGTGCCGCGACCGGGGCACTTTTGATTCGCTTATGATTGATACGCTGTTCGCTTGATCACGTAGAGATTGTGCTGCACGACGCGGCGAAGCCACGTCGTGCAGCACCTACGAATTTGGGGGCGGCGAAGCCGCCCCCAAAACCCCACCAGCGAATTTGGCATGAGACTTTCCAAGGCCCTAGGAGCGGTGCTGAGCGCGTAGCTGGCGGGCGGCCTGAAGAACTCGCGCGGCCGCGATCAGCTGCATGCACTCGGGCTCGGCCAGCCCGCGCGGGCAGGCGCTGAATACACCGCACGGGCTGCACCACAGCGCTTCGCGGATGACGACGTGGCGCTGTGGATCGCCCCACGGCCCGAAGCGCCCGGCGTCGCCCGGCCCATACAGGTGGACGGTTGGCGTTCCCTGCGCGGCTGCAAGGTGCAGCGGGCCGCTGTCGACGCCCAGCACCAGCCCAGCGCGCCGCAGCAGCGCCGCCAACTGCCCGATGCTCGTCTGGCCGGCAAGTGTGATTGCCGGGGTGCGCATTGCGGCCGCCACCGCATCGACCAACCCCTCTTCGCCAGGCCCGCCCGTCAGCACTAATCGCGCGCCGTCGTTCGCCAGCGCATCGGCGACAGCCGCCCAGCGCTCGGCGAGCCACAGCTTGTCGGGGCCGGCGGTGCCGGGGTGGATGATAACCAGGTTGTCTGCGCCGATATCGCGCGCGTCCAGCCACTCGCCGGCCCATGCCTCGTCGGCGGGGGCCGGGTCGAAGCGCGCGGCAACGCTCGCGCGGGCATGCGCCCGCCCGGCGGGCGTAGGCTGGCCAGCTGGCGCAGCGGCCACAGCCTCGGCCAGCGCAAGCGCCTGCGCGGCGACGTGGTCGCGCGGGTTCCAGGGCAGCGCGAAGCTCAGAAACGGGCGGCACTCGGGCACGGCAAAGCCGGCGCGCAGCGGGATGCCGGCCAGCAGCGCCAGCGCCGCGCCCCACCAGTGATCGTCGCGCGCGATGATCGCCGCGTCGTAGCGCGCGGCGCGCAGCAGGGCGGCGTAGCGTAGCAGCAGCAGGTAGGGCCGCGCCAGCGACCGAAGCATATCGCGATACGCCGACAAGAAGAACGCCAGGCGCGGCCATGGGCCGGCGTTATGCTGTTGTTCCGCCGCCCCGCCGTGGCCGGCAGGCGGCCGGCGCTCGAAGCCGGGGAATGGGCACTCGAGCAGGTGATCGACGTCGGGGTTGCGCGCCAGCAGCATGCTGGCCCAGGGCCCGACCAGCGCGCTGATCTCGGCATTCGGCAGGCGCAGGCGCAGCGCCGCGAGCGCGGGCGTGGCTAGCAGCACGTCGCCAAGGTGATCGGGCTTGATCAGCAGCACCGACGCGACCGCAGCGGGCTGGCGGCGGGCGAACGGGCGCGCGAGAAGCGCAAGCGAGCGCAGAAACCAGAGCCGCAAAAGTCGCTTCATCATGATTGGCACGGCGTATGTGGCCGGCGCTCGTGTCTCCGGCAGACAGGGAAGCGGGGGGGGGGGGGGCCCACTCGCACCTCAAACAGGCCCTTAGAACAGCATGGCCCCGGCCTCGCGACCCAGCTGGCGCAGGCGCTCGCCGAGCGGCTTGCGGCCGTCGGACTCCATCTGGTCGGCCAGCTCGTTCAGGCGCTTGACGAACGCGGTGGTGATCATTGCCGGATTCTGGCGCAGCAGCTTGGTGGCGTCCTGCGGCTTCTCGGCCTGGAGCAGCTGGTTGATAAAGCGCTCCTCGGGAGTGAGCGCCTCTTCGAGCACCTGGTTGGCCAGGCGCTCGATCTCGGCCAGCCGCTGCACCGCCGCGGCATTGCCGGCGCGCTCGGCCGCGACCATATTGGCCTGCAGCACCAGGAAGAACGCCTCGTTGATCTGCTCGCGGTCGGCGCGCAGCGCCTCGGCGGTGTCGGGGGCGTTGATGATGCGCTGCAGCACCGTCGCGCCGGCCTCGAATAGCTCCTGGGCCTGCTGATCCATGCGCTCGACGGTGGCGACGATCTGGGCGCGCCGGGCGGTGAGTTGCTCGGCGGCGGCGGTATCGCCGGCGGCGCTGGCCGCTTCGATGCGCTGCGTCCAGGCTTCGAAGAAGCCGTAGTCGATCACCGGGCGGTGCTCGGCGATCAGCAGCTCGAGGCCGTCGTCGGGCGCGCTGGCGAGCTGATCGATGATCGCGTCGAGCTCGTCGTCGCCGATCTCTTCGATGGCCTCTTCGGCGCCACCCTCGAGCTGCGAGGCGTCGAAGCCGGTCAGCTCGACGAGCTTGTCGCGCAGCGCGATCAAGATCTGCGCCGACTCATCGCGGCCGGCCTGCAGGCTCGACTCGGCGAACACCGTGAGCGTGGCGAAGAAATCGTAGTCGAGCTCGCCCTTGTGCTGGGCCACCGCAGCCTGGAGCTGATCGTCGCCAAGCTCGAAGGCCTCGGCCATCTGGCTGATCAGCTCGACGCGCTTGCGCTGGGCCTCGATCGTCTCGCGCGAGATGCCATCGGCCTCTAGGATCGTATCGACCAGCGAGTTCAGCGTGAGAAAGCGCTTGGGGGCGAGCAGGTAGCCTTTAGGGGCGCTCTGCGGCAGCGCGCGCATGAGCATGCTGGTGGCGTCGCCGACAAAGCGCTCTTGCTCTTCCGGCCGGGCGTTCAGCTGCTGCGGGAAGTGCACCAGAAACAGCTGCTTGGCCGGGTCGTGGTAGATCAGCGGCGCGGCGATCATAGCTGGCGTGCCGCAGTTCGGGCACACGGCCATGTTGAGCTGCCCGGCCAGCAGGTAGTTCTTCAGCTCGGGCTGCAGGCCAACATCTATCAGCGTAAAGACCTGCGCGCGCATGGGGGCGCGGCAGTTCGGGCAGTTCAGCTGGATCACTTGGGGCGCAGGCACAGACATCGTACAAGGGTTCCTTTCTCAACGAAGCGCGCCGGGAGGCCCGGCGCGCAAGTAGCATCCTCGTCTGAACGGGTATTATAGCACATTGGGTATGTGGCACCGTGCGCGGCCAGGTATGCTATACTGCGCGGCGCATCCCTGATATTCGAGCGCTACTCTCTGCCCTGCTAGCGATTACGCAAGACAAGGAGCGATCTATGCTTGTGCTTTCGGCCTCCGATGTGCGCCGCGCCGCGCCGATGCCGGCCGCGATCGACGCGGTGGCGGGCGCGTTCGCGCAGCTTTCGCGCGGCCAGGCGAACGTGCCGCTGCGCGTGCCGATCGGCCAGGCCGGGCACGACTCGCACACCTTCTTTATGCCGGCGCTGCTGGCCGAGAGCGGCGCGCTGGGGCTGAAGGTGGTGTCGGTGTTTCCCCACAACCAGGCGCGCCACGGCCTGCCCAGCATTCACGCGCTGGTGGTGCTGATCGACGCGGCCACCGGCCAGCCGATCGCGGCGATGGACGGCACCTACCTTACGGCGCTGCGCACCGGGGCGGCCTCGGGGGCGGCCACGCGCGCGCTGGCGCGGCCCGACTCGCGCGTGCTGGCGATGTTTGGCGCCGGCGCGCAGGCGCCGTGCCAGGTGCAGGCGGTGTGCGCGGCGCGGCCGATCGAGCGCGTGCTGATCGTCAACCGTAGCCGCGAGCGCGCCGAGCGGCTGATCGGCGACCTGCGCGCGCTGGGGCTTGCGGCCGAGTGCGCGGTGGCCACCACGGCGCGCGCGGCCCTTGCCGAGGCCGACGTGGTCTGCTGCGCGACCAGCGCGGCCACGCCGCTGTTCGACGACGCCGACGTGCGGCCCGGCACGCATATCAACGGCGTGGGCGCGTTTACCCCCGCGCTGGCCGAGGTGCCGCCGGCGACGATCGCGCGCGCCTACGTGGCGGTCGACCAGCGCGCGGCGGCGTGGGCCGAGGCCGGCGACCTGATCCAGGCGCGCGACGCGGGCGCGCTCGACGCGTCGCGGGTTGTCGAGCTAGGCGAGGTGATCGCCGGGGCCGCGCCGGGCCGCGCCGACGATGCGCAGATCACGTTTTTTAAGTCGGTGGGCAACGCGGTGCAGGATATGGCGGTGGGGCAGCTAGCGCTGGCCGAGGCGCGGCGCCTTGGCCTGGGGGCCGAGGTGGCGCTGGGCTAGGGTTGGTTGGGGTGCGCGGGTGTGGACGGGGGCTGTGCGCCCCCGCGCCCCCGCGTTTCGGGTGTGTGGGCGGGGCTGTGCGCCCCCGCGCCCCCGCGTTCAGGTGTGGGCGGGGGCTGTGCGCCCCCGCGCCCCACAGCAAGGGGCGGCCGCCCGCCCCTTGCATCCCGCCGCTGGGGCTTCGCCCAGACCCCACAAAGAATGCCGTCGCTCGTGCGGCCGTTGTGGTGCATGCCTCGTGGAGCAGAATGAGCTTTTGGTTTTGCTCTGAGGCATGAGCGCATGGCGGTGACGCTGGCACTGCCTTCTTTCCCGTGAGGCGCGCATCCGTGCGCGCCGCGCGTTTCGGGTGCCGTCGTGGCGCATGCCTTGTGGCGCAGAAACACGTGTGGGTTGACCCTGAGGCATGAGCGTACGCGTTGATTTCGGTACAGCTTCTTTCCCGTAGGGCCGCGCATCGTGCGCGACGCGCGTTTCGGGTGCCGTCGTGGCGCATGCCTTGTGGCGCAGAATGAGCTTTTGGTTTGCTCTGAGACATGAGCGCATGGCGGTGACGCTGGCACTGCCTTCTTTCCGTAGGGCGCGCATCGTGCGCGCCGCGCGCGTTTTCGGGTGCCGTCGTGGGGTGCCATGCCTCGTGGAGCAGAATGAGCTTTGGTTTTGCTCTGAGGCATGGGCGCATGGCGGTGACGCTGGCACTGCCTTCTTTCCCGTGAGGCGCGCATCGTGCGCGCCGCGCGTTTCGGGTGCCGTCGTGGCGCATGCCTTGTGGCGCAGAAACACGTGTGGGTTGACCCTGAGGCATGAGCGTACGCGTTGATTTCGGTATGCGGCTTCTTTCCCGTAGGGCGCGCATGGTGCGCGCCGCGCGTTTCGGGTGCCGTCGTGGCGCATGCCTTGTGGCGCAGAATGAGCTTTTGGTTTTGCTCTGAGGCATGAGCGCATGGCGGTGACCTGGCACTGCCTTCTTTCCCGTAGGGCGCGCATCGTGCGCGCCGCGCGTTTCGGGTGCCGTCGTGGCGCATGCCTTGTGGCGCAGTGGGTTGACCCTGGCGCATGCTAACGCGCTGGCGATGTACTAAGATACGCGCTCGTCAGCGAGTGCGTGGCGGCGAGCAGCTGCGTGGGCGTGCCCTCGAACATGACCCTGCCGCCCTTGTTGCCGCCCTCGGGGCCCATGTCGATGATCCAGTCGGCGCTTTTGATCACCTCCAGGTTGTGCTCGATCACAATCACTGTGTTCCCGGCATCCACCAGCCGGTTGATGATCGCCAGCAGGTGGCCGATGTCGGACATGTGCAGCCCGGTGGTTGGCTCGTCCATCACATACACGCTGCCCTTTTTGTGCAGCTCGCTGGCAAGCTTGATGCGCTGGCACTCGCCGCCGGAGAGCGTGCTCAGGGGCTGGCCCAGCGTTAGGTAGCCGAGCCCGACATCGCTCAGCGCCTGCAGCTTGCGCACGACGTCCTTCGCCACCTCTTTGGTGTCGAAGAACTCCAGGGCTTCGCGAACCGGCATGTCTAGGACATCGGAGATCGATTTGCCGTGGAAGCTGTAGCCCAGCACTTCATCCTTGAAGCGTTTGCCGCCGCATATTTCGCAGGGCATTTTGACTTCGTCCAGGTACGCTAGCTCGGTGTAGACGACGCCCAGCCCCTGGCAGTTCTCGCACGCGCCCTTTGAGTTGAAGCTGAACAGCGACGGGCTGACCTTGTTGGCGCTGGCGAAGGTCTTGCGAACCTCGTCCATGATGCCTGTGTAGGTCGCGGGGTTCGAGCGGCTGGAGACGCCAACCGGCGCCTGGTCGATCACGATCGCGCCGGGGTGCTGCCGCAGAAAGCTCTGGTGGATGAGCGAGCTTTTGCCCGACCCGGCCACGCCGGTGATAACCGTCAGGATGCCTGCCGGTATGTCGACGCTGACATTCTGCAGGTTGTTGGCCCTGGCGTTGACGATCGGCAGCTTGCCTTTTGCCGCGCGGCAGCTGGTTTTGATCGGCGTCGAGTGCGTGATATGGCGGCCCGTCAGGGTATCGGCGCTCAGCAGATCGGCGAAGCTGCCCTCGAACACGATGGCGCCGCCGCGCGTTCCGGCGAGCGGCCCGACATCGACCACGTGATCGGCGACTTTGATTACGTCGGGGTCGTGCTCGACCACGATCACGGTGTTGCCTTTGTCGCGCAGCTTTTGCAGCAGCTCGTTCAGGCGGTGGACATCGCGCGGGTGCATGCCGATGCTCGGCTCGTCGAAGACGTAGAGCACATCCACCAGGCTGCTGCCCAGGTGTTTGACCATCTTGATGCGCTGCGACTCGCCGCCCGAGAGCGTATCGGTGGCGCGGCTCAGGCTGAGGTACTCCAGGCCAATGTCGATCATATGCTGGAGCCGCTCGGTCAGCGAGGCGACCATCGGCGCCGCCACGGGGTTCTTGATCGACCTGATCACCTCGATCAGCTCGTCGGCTTCCATCGCCGCCAGCTCGGCGATGTTGTAGCCGTCGACCGTGCAGCCGAGCGCGGCCTGGCTGAGGCGCGCGCCCTTGCAGAGCGTGCACGGCCCGTAGGTCATGTACGGCGCTACGGCGTTTTGCGTGCGCTCGGAGTACGATTTCACGTCGCCGCTAATATACTTGCGGCTGAACTTATCGACAATGCCCTCGAAGGTCAGGTTCACCGGCTTGGCCATCTGCATTTTGACCTTGTAGGGCTTGCTGTGGAGCAGCAGATCCATCTCTTCGGCGCTGTAGTCGGCCAGCTTTTTGTCGTTATCGAACAGGCCCGACTGCGTCATAATGCTCCAGCCCCAGCTGTCGATCGCGTACTCGGGGTACAGGATCGCGCCTTGGTTGAGCGAGCGCGATGTGTCGAGAAACTTCTCGAGATCGACGCCGATCTTGCGGCCGATGCCGTTGCACTCCGGGCACATGCCCTGCGGGTCGTTGAACGAAAAGGCATTCGAGTAGCCCACGAACGGCTGGCCGACGCGCGAGAACAGCAGCCGGAGCACCGAATAGATATCGGTGATCGTGCCGACCGTCGAGTGCGACCCGCCGCCGAGATGCTTCTGGTCGACGACGATCGCCATGCTCAGGTTTTCGATCGCGTCGGCGTCGGGCTGGGCGTAGCGCGGCAGGAAGTTGCGCACGAAGGTGCTGAAGGTCTCGTTCAGCTGGCGGCGCGCCTCTGCGGCAACCGTGTCAAAGACGATCGACGATTTCCCCGAGCCCGATACGCCGGTAAAGATCGTGATCTTGCGCTTGGGGATGCGCAGCGACACATTCTTCAGGTTGTTCTCGCGGGCGCCGCGTATCTCGATGTATTCCTGAGGCATTACTGGCTCACCGCCCGCGTCACCAGCTCGGCGATCCGTGCCTCGTCGGCGGGTGTCAGCTCTTTCAGGGCGTAGGCGACCGGCCACATGGCGCCATCGTCGAGGTTTGCGCTGTCGTTGAAGCCGAGCGTCGCGTAGCGCGTGTTGAACTTCTGCGCGTTCTGGAAAAAGCAGACGATCTTGCCGTCCTTGTTTGCGTACGCGGGCATCCCGTACCAGGTTTTCGGCGCGAGCGACGGCGCGCTGGCCGTGATGATCTCGTGGAGCCGTGTGGCCATGGCGCGATCGGGCTCCTGCATCGCGGCGATCGCCGCGAGCGCGGCGCTTTCGCCTTCGGCCCTGCTCTTGCCGGCGCGCGCTTCGGCCTTCAGCTCTTTGGCGCGCTGTTTCATCGCGTCGCGCTCTTCGTCGCTGAAGCCCTCGGCGCTTTTCTTTGCGGATTGGCTCATGGGTATTTCCTCCTGTTCACGGCTTGGAGCACGTTCGTTTGATTTCTTTAGAGCATGTTTGAAAAGGGGGTGCGCGAGGGCTATGCCCCTCTTTTCTGATTACCCCTGCGGCATTGGCTCGCCGGTCTCGAGCAGCGTCTTCAGGTTGCTGAGGATCCACGCCCACCCGCCGCTCTGCAACCCCGCGTAGGTAGCCGTCTCGCCCGCGAAGTCGTCGTGGATCACGGTGACTTTGGTGACGCCGCCGGGCAGCGCTGCCAGCTCCCAGGTGACCCTGGTTGGCGCGTCTTCGTGCATGGGCGGCCAGAGCGAATGGTAGGTATGCACCAGCCGGTTCGGCGGGTCGGATACGACGACCGTGCCCTCGACGACTGGCGCGCCGCTGGGCATGTGGTAGGTGAAGGGCGACCCGACGGCGAGGTCGGTCTTCAGCGCGCTGCCGTAGTAGTAGCGCGAGGTAAACTCCGGCGTGGTGATCGCCTCCCACACGCGCTGCTGCGGCGCATTGATGATGATCTGGTACACGAGCCGGGGCTTTGTGTCTGTGTTCATGCTGCTCCATCCTTCAAGCGCTGTTTTAAGGTCGGCGAGCGCGCTTGCGCGTGCCACTGCGTACTTATTCATCCAGCGGTCGGAGATGAGTTGAATGGGGATCGGGTTGAGGTAGTGCAGCCGCTCGCGGCCCACCTTGCGCGTGGTGACCAGGCCGGCCTCTTGCAGTATGCGCAGGTGCTTCATGACGCCAAACCGCGTCATCGGCAGGCCCGACTCGAGATCGGTGAGCGTGCGACCATCGCGCTCAAACAGCAGGTCGAGCAGCTGCCGCCGGCTGGCGTCGGCGAGGGCGCGAAAGACTGCTTTATCTTCCATGAGGGTATTATATGTGACTTTATGGTCACATGTCAAGGTCTCTGGTGGGTGGCGGCAGGGCGCGTGGAACGACTTTCGACCCCTCCACCTCGCCCGTCCCCTGTCAGGGGAGGGGGGTAAGGGGGGTGAGGGCCGACGCTGCACGAGCCCTGCCCTGGTGGTGCGGTTGCAAAGCGACCGCACCACCACGCCAGCTACTTAAACGCGGCAGTGTCGGGGTCGGCGCCAATGCGCTTGCCGCTGTCCATGCCCGCAATCGCCGCCATCTCGTCGTCGGCCAGCGCGAAGTCGAACAGGTCGAAGTTTTCGCGAATACGCTCGGCGTGCGTCGATTTGGGGATGACGATCAAGCCGCTCTGCACGTGCCAGCGCAAGATCACCTGCGCGGCTGTTTTGCCATACTTGCGCGCCAGGTTGGCAACCAGCGGGTGGCCGAGCGCCTCGCCGCCCTGCATCAGCGGGCTGTACGACTCGACGGCGATGCCGCGCTCGGCGCAGTAGGCGCGCGTCTCGCGCTGCTGAAGCATCGGGTGCAGCTCGATCTGGTTCACCGCCGGCACCACCGCCGCGCCCGCCAGCAGCACGTCGAGGTGCGCCGGCTTGAAGTTCGAGACGCCAATCGCGCGCACGCGCTTCTGCTCGTACAGCGTCTCCAGCGCGCGCCACGCCTCGGTGAACTTGCGCTCCATCGGCAGCGGCCAGTGGATCAGGTATAGATCAACGTACTCGCAGTCGAGCTTGCTCAGGCTCGCGTCAAACGCGCGCAGCGCGTCGTCGTAGGCGTGGTTGGCGTTCCACAGCTTGGTGGTGATGAAGATCTCCTCGCGCGGCAGCCCGCTGGCCTTCACCGCCTTGCCGACGCCGGCCTCGTTGCGGTAGATCGCCGCCGTGTCGATCATGCGGTAGCCCGCCGCCAGCGCGGCGCTCACCGCGCGCTCAACCTCCGCGCCCTCCTTGGTCTGAAAGACACCCAGGCCGACCTGGGGAATGCGTACGCCGTTGTTCAGTGTCACAAGCGGCGGCTGTTGCTGGTTCATGCTTTTCCATCCCTCCTTTGTATGCCGTCAGGCTCGCATCCGTGCAAGTTCGGGGCCAGCGCCGGGCCTGGCAGTGGCCGCCGCAAAATTTGGTAAGATAGCCGGCGTCGAAACTGTATGCAGGAGCATTGGCATGAGCAAAAACCGGCTCGAGGCGTTGAGCGACGGCGTGTTCGCGATCGTGATCACACTGCTGATACTGGACATCCGCGTGCCCGATGTGGAGTACGGCCAGCTCGCGGCGGCGCTGCTGGCAGGTTTGCCGCGCATCTTCGCCTACGTGATCAGTTTCGGCGTGATCGGGGTGTACTGGCTGGCGCACCACCAGTCGCTGCAGCTGGTCAGCAAGATCGACGGCTGGCTGATCTGGATCAACTTCATCTACCTGCTGGCCGTGAGCTTTATGCCGTTTCCCACGGCGCTGCTGGGCCGCTACCCCCTGCAGCCGCTGCCGATTGTGATCTATGCCCTGAACTTGATGCTGGCGAACGGCACCGGCGTGGTGGTGCTGCGGTACCTGCGCGCGCACCCCGAGCTGAGCAGCGGCTACACCTACAAGGCGGCGCACAAAACCGTTTTTATGTATGTGTTTGTGAATAGCAGCTACCTGGTCGCCATGCTGCTTGGCTTCTACGTGCCGCTCGCCAGCTACGCGATCTTTGTGGTGGTGCTGCTGGTGGTGATCGTGTACTACAGCTTTTCCCCGGTTCCCCAGCAGGCCACGCCCTCACCCGCCGCGCTCCACAAGCCGTAGGCCGGTGCGGCCACCCCGGTGCAGCACCTGCTATCTGCTGCTCACATATCACAGCTTGCACAGCCACACGCTGCGCAGCGCGCTACTTCCCGATACTGTATGCTGCTTTTCAGGCAAAGCAAGGAGAAGCTATGAACGATCAGTGGGCGCGCGTGGCCGAGCGCATAGTCGACGCGGTTGGCGTGCGCGCGGGCGAGCTGGTTCAGCTACGCGATCTGGCGGGGCGCATCGAGATCAGCCAGGAGATCTTGCTCGCGGTTGAGCGGCGCGGCGCTACCCCACTGTTCCAGTATTTCCCGCCCGAGTACCTGCGGCAGTTGCTGGCCACTACCGACCCGGCACTGCTAACCCATTACGATCAGCATCGCCGCGTCTGGCTGGCAATAACCGATCGTATGATCGTGCTGGCAGGCAGCGCGGCGGCTCCGGATCTGCCTGCGTCGCCCGCGCGCGATATCTGGGGCCAGGCGATCGAGCGGCTGACGCTCGAGGAAGAGCGCCGCTGTATCCCCTACCTGCTGGCGGCCGTGCCGAGCACAGCCAGCTCGGCGCAGCTTGGCATTGCCCTGCCCGAGCTGGACGCTATGATCATCCCAGCGCTCGGTGCGCCACCGGATGAACTCGCACGCGCCGCCGGCGGAGTGCTGGCGCGCCTCGCGCAGGCCCAGGCGCTGACGATTCACAGCGGCGCGCGCTGCAGCCTCCAGCTGAGCCTGGCTGGTCGCCGCTGGCTCAGCGATACGGGAACCATGCCGGCAGCCGAGAGTCTGCCGGCAGGCACGCAGGCGGTGCAGAACCTGCCGGCCGGAGCAGTCTACACCACGGTTGTGGAAACATCAGGCCAGGGCAGCCTGTGGTTTCCCCAGGCTGGACCCGCGCGCGACGTGACGCTGCACTTCGAGCAGGGGCGCGTGAGCGCAATCGACGCGGCAGACGGCGCGGCCGAGCTCGCGGCACTGTTCGATCAGCACCGCGGCGAGCCGCGCCGCATCAGCCATATCGGCATCGGCCTGAACCCGTACGTCGAACGCACGATTGGCTGGCCGCTCATCGACGAACACCGCCACGGTACGCTGCTTGTCGCATTTGGCGAAAACCGCTATCTCGGTGGGCAGAACGCTTCGTCGCTTAACGTCGACTTTGTCATCCCCGAGGCCGGTCTGCTCGCCGATCAGCAGCTGATCATCCGGCGCGGCCGGCTGATCGCCAAGTAGGCCGCGCCAGGCCTACCGTCGAGCGCCTCGCGAACCATGGAGACGGCCCAATACCTTTCATGGGCGCGCCAATACCTTGTATAGGTGGGCACATAAGCTGTCATGGGCTCGCTAATATAATCGTAGCGCCCTCAATATCTATCTTAGCGCCGCTAATATAATCGTAGCGCCCTCAATATCTATCTTAGCGCCGCTCAATTCCTTCCGGCGCAGGCCAGGGCATGGGATAAACGCCCCAAAATCGTTCATAGGCGCCTCAATACCGTGTATAGCCATGCCCAATAGCTTTCATAGGCGCCTCAATACCGTGTATAGCCATGCCCACAAGCCCTCATGCGCTCGCTAAGATAATCGTAGCGCCCTCAATATCTTTCTTGGCGCCGCTAATATAATCCTAGACTGTCTGAAAGGGTAGTTTGGAGCGACGAAGTTTCGCCAAATATCATTCTTTCTGGTAGTTGGCGGCCACATTCGTGGCCGCCAACTACCAGGGCTCGTGCGAAGTCGGCCCTACCCTCTCTCCCGCACGCGCGAGAGGGGGGCGAAAGACGCCACCCTAACCTCACCACGCTAACGCTATCGATCTTGACGGGCATGATACAATAGTGTATACGAACATTTGTTTTCCTGGCTCATTGGTGGGCCGGGCATGGAGCACACGAGGAGGAATCGTGGCCACGTATACAACTGCGAAGCCGGCTGGTACGCCCACCTGGATCGACGTGATTGGCCCCGACGCCGAGGCGGCGCGCGCGTTTTACCACGAGGTCTTCGGCTGGGAGTACGATGTCGGCGGGCCGGAGTTTGGCGGCTACACCACGGCGCGCCTGGGGCAGCGCACAGTCGCAGGTATCGTTGGCAACCAGCCGGGCGAGCCGCCGCCGGCAGCGTGGAGCCTGTACTTCGCCAGCGACGACATTGCGGCCGACGTGGCGCGCGCGACGGAGCTAGGCGCCAAGGTGGTGTACCCGGCGATGAGCGTGGGCGATTTCGGCAGCATGGCCACGCTCCAGGATCCAACCGGCGCGATGTTTAGCTTCTGGCAGGCCGGCAGCCACGTCGGCTCGCAGGTGACGGAGGACCCTGGCTCGGCGGCGTGGTACGAGCTGTACTCCTCGGATGCCAAGCGCGCGCGCGATTTCTACACCGCGCTGCTGGGCGCCACCGCCGACCCGATGCCGGGCGGGATGGAGTACTATGTGCTCAAGCATGGCGAGGAGCAGCTCGCCGGCATTATGCAGATCCAATCATCGTGGGGCAATTTTCAGCCGCAGTGGGTCACCTACTTCTCGGTAGCCGACGTCGAGGCCACCGCCGCGACGATCACGCGGCTTGGCGGCAAGATCCTCGGCCCGATCGACGAATCGCCGTTTGGGCGGATCGCCGCCGTGTTCGACCCGGCCGGCGCCAACTTTAAGATCGTCGAGCCGCCGCGCGGCTAGCGCGGCCCCTCGGCACCACCAACCTCTACCTTTGCTCTTTCGGGGGCGGCACTGCCGCCCCCGAATTTTCTTTTGGATTATGGTGACGGTTCGGGGGCGGCACTGCCGCCCCCGAATCTTTTCTGTCGGCGCCCGGCTTTGCCGGGCGCCGCACAAGAAAACACAAGTGATCAAACGGAGTTGGTATGAGTGGAGCAATCTCGAGTATACTATGGCGGTACGATCGAGCACCGCCACGCAGCGCGAGTAGATTGCAGGCCGCGTTGGACGGCGTAGCCACTCTGCAATCTTGGAATCCGCACGCGCAATGCATCTTGAGCTATGGCAATGGGCGCTGGGCGCGCTCGGCGCCTTTCTTGTCGGCCTCTCGAAGACCGGCATCACCGGCCTGGGCATCCTCAACGTCGCAATCTTCGCGCTGGTGTTCCCCGCCCGCGATTCGGTAGGGCTGGTGCTGGTGATCCTGATCTGCGGCGACCTTGTCGCGGTGTCGACATACCGGCGCGACGCCAGCTGGGGGCACCTGTGGCGGCTGTTTCCGTGGGCGGCGGTGGGCGTAGTGGCCGGCTACTTCGCGCTTGGCCGCGTGAATGACCTGCAGATGCGCCACCTGATCGGCGTGATCCTGCTGGCGCTGGTTGTGTTCCAGTATGTGCGCTCGCGCCGCCCCGCGCCGCCCGAGGGCGAGGCCAGGCCGGCGCGGCCCTGGCTCGCGCCGCTAGCCGGCATCACCGCAGGGTTCACCACGATGGTGGCGAACGCGGCCGGGCCGGTGATGGTGCTATACCTGCTGGCGATGAACCTGCCGAAGATCGTGTTTGTAGGCACAGCGGCGTGGTACTTCCTGGTGATCAACCTGTTCAAGGTACCGTTTAGCGCCTCGCTCGGGCTGATCAACCCCGCCACGCTGAGCGTGTCGCTGTGGCTCGGGCCGTTCGCGGTGCTGGGCGCGCTGGTGGGCCGGCCGATCGTCGAGCGTCTCGACCAGCGGCGCTTCGAGCTGCTGGCGCTGGCGCTGACGTTTGCTGCGGCGCTGGGGATGCTGCGCTAGCGCGAAGAAGGGTCGAGCGCGGCGAGCGCGCGCTCGATCTCAGCGGCCTGGTCGGCGGCCCAGGCGGCCGACCAGGCGCGATGGATGCGCCAGCCCAGCCCGCCGAGCATCTGCTCGCGCAGCCGCTCGCGGTCGCGCGCGGTTGGGGCGGTGCGGTAGTCGTCGCCGTCGCACTCGATGCCCAGCACGAACTGCTCGGGGTGCTGCGCGTCGCGCACGGCGATGTCGATGCGAAACTCCGAGTGGCCGATCTGGCGCGCCAGCATCAGGCCGCGCCGCGCCAGCGCCACCGCGAGCCGATCTTCGAAGCGCGGCTCGAGCGACTGTGCCAGCGGGCGCGCCGCCGGCTCGGCGTGGGGCGCGCGCACCTCGGCGCCGACACCGCCGCCCGGCCCGCCACGGCGCGCGTAGTCGAGGTACTCGCGCAGCAGGCGCGGGCCGGGGTTCTGCACGCGCCGCGTATCGATCGCCTCGGGCAGCAGCGAGCTTACCACCACCACGCAGTCGCGCGCGCGGGTGATCGCCACATTCAGGCGGCGCTCGCCGCCAAGCTGGTTGAGCGGGCCGAAGTTCATCAGCACGCGCCCAGCTGCATCGGGGCCGTAGCCCACGCTGATGATCATCACATCGCGCTCGTCGCCCTGCACGTTCTCGAGGTTTTTGACAAAGAACGGCTCGGGGCGGCTTTCGTCGAGCAGTGGCGCGAGCGACTCGTCGGCGGCGCGGCGGCGCTCAAGCTCGTGCAGCACCGCCAGCTGCTGCGGCTGGCTGAATGTGACCACGCCAAGCGAGCGCTCGGGTGTAGCGCGCCAGCGCTCGATCGCCAGATCGGCCACGCGGCGCGCCTCGGCGGCGTTGGTGCGGCTGGCCTGGCGGTCGTACACGCCGTCGGGCACGTGCACAAAGCTCACGCCGCGCCCAGGCGCCGCCGCCGCGTTCGGGAAGGTCGCGAGCCGCGCGCTGTAGAACTGGCGGTTTGAGAAGGTGATCAGCGCCTCGTCGCGGCTGCGGTAGTGCCAGCGCAAGAGCCGCGTGGGCAGCCCGGCCGCGCTCGCGGCGTCGAGCACGCTTTCGAACAGCTCCGCATCGGCCGCGTCGTCGTCGTCGGGGTCGGGCTCGGCCTCGGCGGCGAAGAAATTTGTCGGCGGCAGCTGGCGGTTGTCGCCCACGACAATCAGCGCGCGGCCGCGCATGATCGCGCCGATCGCGTCCTCGGTGCGGATCTGCGATGCCTCGTCGAAGATCACCAGGTCGAACGGCGCGACCTCGGGGTCGAGGAACTGGCTGACCGAGAGCGGGCTCATCAGCAGGCAGGGCTTGAGCTGGCCGAGCAGCTGCGGGATCTCGCGGAACAGCTGGCGAATGGGCTTGTGGCGGCGCTGTTTCTGCAGCTCGCGGCGCAGCGTGGCAAGCTCGCTGCCAGGCTCGGCCACGGCGTTTAGCGCGGGCCGGCGGCCGGCCAGCATGCGCCGCAGGCGCGCCTGGGCCGCCGGCAGCTGCTCGCGGTCGAGCCGGCGGAAGCGCTCGACCAGCGCGGCGTGGCCCTCGCGGCCAAAGCGGCGCAGCACCGGCATCTGATCGTAGGCGCGGTCGAGCCAGAGCTGGCAGAAGCGCTTGTAGAATGCGCGGCGTGGCTGCGCGGCCGCGGCGGAGTCGTGGCTGAGCGCGTCGAGAATACCCGCCAGGCCCAGCGGCTCGGCCGCGCGGCGCAGCTCGCAGTACTCCCACCAGGTATCGAGGTCGCCCATGCGCTCGAGCAGCAGCGCGCACTGGCTCTGCAGCTCGGCCAGCGGCGCGTGTTCGATCCGCGCGGGGGCGAGCAGTGGATTCGCCAGGCCCAGCTCGTTCACAAACGCCAGCTCGCCGTCGAGCCTGGTGAGCGCGGCGGCAAGTGGCGCGGCGCCGGCCAGCGTGGCGGCGCGCGCGGCGCGATCTGCGGCCAGCTCGGCCAGCGGCGCAGGCAGCGGCTGTCGCAGCGGCAGCGCCAGCAGGCGCGCGGCCCAGTCGGCGTCGGCCGCCAGCGCGTCCCAGTCGGTCGCGGCGCCGTCGAACGCCGGGCCGAGCCGGGCCAGCGCACTGTGCTGGGCGGCAAGCCACTCGCGCGCGGCGCGCAGCTCGATCGCCAGGGCCAGATCGGCCGTGGCGGCCTCGGGGGCAACGTCGGCGCCCGGCAGAGCGTGCGCGCGCAGCGCCGCGATGTCGCGGTGGAACTGCGGGCGCAGCACGCGCGACCACGCGGCGTGCTGCGTGGCGAAGCGCTCGCGCAGCGCGGGCAGATCGAGTGCGAGCAGGCCCTCGTCGTAGCGTGCGAGCAGCCGCGCCTCAAGCGCGGCCAGCTCGCGGAAGCGCCGGCCGGCCTCGGCGATCAGATCGCAGCGCTGGCGCGCGCCCGCCGGCTCGGCCAGCCACTCGGCGGGGGCGGCGCGTGGCTCGCGCAGCAGCACGGCGAGCGCCAGCAGCGCGCGCATATCGGCCAGGCTGCGGGGCGCGGGCATGCCGAGCGTGGCGGCCAGGGCCTCGGCGGGCGGCTGTGGCTCGGCTAGCGCCGCCAGCAAAGCGCGCAGCCGGGCGCGGATGCGCCCGCGCTCTTCAAACGAGCTTGTGGTAATCGCGCAGCCGCGCCAGACATTGCCGGGCATCAGCGCGAGCAGGTCGGCGCGCGCGTCGAGGCGCGTGAGCAGCGCGTCGATCGCGCCCATGCGCGCGGGCGTGTAGCTTTCCAAGTCGCCGAGCGGCGCGTCGAGGTCGGGCGCGTCGTGCAGCAGCCCAAGGCGGCCGTGCGCGCTGAATGGCGTCCAGCCGAGCAGCGGATCGGGCGTGTGCAGCGCCTCGGCGTACAGGTTCAGCTGGTCGCGCGCGGCCGCAAGCTCGGTGTAGGGGAAGGCCGGGTCGGCCGGCGGCGGCGTGGCGGCCAGCGTGGCCCCCAATGCGTCGAGCACGGCGCGCTTGCCGGCCTTGTGGCTGTGCAGCTCGAGGCAGAACTCGCCGAGGCCGCAGGCGTCGAGCCGATCGTACACCACGCGCAGCGCGGCCATCTTCTCGCTGACAAACAGCACGCGCCGGCCAGCCGCGAGCGACTCGGCGATGATGTTGGCGATCGTCTGGCTTTTGCCGGTGCCGGGCGGGCCCTGCAGCACAAAGCTAGCGCCGGCGCGCGCGGCCTCGATCGCCTCGGCCTGGCTCGAGTCGGCGTCGAGCACCTGGTAGCAGTGCTCGGGCGGGCGCGCGTCGAGCGCGAACTGCGGGCCGGGCGTGGCGCCGGCCGGCTGCGGGAGCGGCGCGGCGTCGCCGGCCAGCCGCGCGACAATCGGGTGCTGGGCGGCGGCCTCGGCGGCGCGCTCGAGGTCGGTGTACATCAGCAGCTTGAGGAACGAGAACAGGCCCAGGGCCGAGTCGCGCGCCAGCTGCCAGCCCTCGCGCCCGGCGATCAGCGCCTCGATCTGCTCGAACAGCGCCGCGATCTCCAGCTCGTCGGGGTCGGCGGGCAGCTCGGGCAGCGCCAGCCCGAACTGCTGGCGCAGCTTGTGGGCCAGGGTTGGGTTCAGCGCTACCTCGTCGTCGGCGAGGCGCAGCGAGTAGTGCGCGCCAAGGCTGGGGCGCCGCAGCTCGACCGGCAGCAGCAGCAGTGGCGAGCGCCAGAATGTTTCGCCGGCGCCGGGCGCGAGCCATTCGAGAAAGCCGATCGCCACGTAGAGCACATTCACGCCCTGCTCGCCGGCAATGGTGCGGGCGCGCAGCCGCAGGTTATACAGCGCGCGCTCCTGCTCGGCCGGCGGCCGGTCGGTGGCGAGCTGGCCGGGCGCGGGCGCGGGCGCGGCGATCCGGTCGAGCCGCACGGTCGCGCCGGTGGCGGGCGCGTCCCAGCTCAGCGCCTCGAGGCGCTGCTCGGGCGTCAGCGCGTCGGCGAACTCGAGCGTGCGGCGGCGCACCAGCAGGCCGTAGAGATCGGCGGCGGGCGGGTTGGTGAGCGCCAGCGCCGCGCCGGGCCGCAGGTGCAGCAGGCGATTGCGGCGGCTCAGGTCGAGCAGGCGGCTTTTCCAAGTATCAATCTGTTGGGGTGTACTGGGCATAGCCCGATTGTAGCGCGGCGGGGGTGCGATCGTCAAATCGCGCAAACAGAAAGAAATCTATGGTAGCGGCTTGTCCACTATTGCCGAACTGCCATCGCATATAATAGGCCCGTCTTACACATAAACTAGGGCTATCGAGGAGGTACTATGCTCGGCTCTCATACGACGCTGGCCCAGCGGCTGGCGCCGCGCCAGGGCCTGCTGGCGCGGCCGCTGGTGCGCGACGGCGCGCTGGCGCTGGCAGGGACGCTGCTGCTGACGCTGTGCGCGCGCATCAGCTTTCCGATCCCCACCACACCGGTTCCGGTGACGATGCAGACATTTGCGGTGCTGCTGCTGAGCGCGCTGTACGGCCCGCGCCTCGGCGCCGCGACGATGCTGCTGTACCTGGCCGAAGGGCTCGCCGGCCTGCCCGTGTTCGCGGGCGGGCGCAGCGCGTGGAGCCCGAGCAGCGTTCCGGCGCTGCCGGTGATCATCGGGCCGACGGCGGGCTACCTGCTGTCGTGGCCGGTGGTGGCGCTGCTGGTGGGCGCGCTGGCCGAGCGCGGCTGGGATCGCACGATCCGCTCGGCGCTGCCGGCCATGCTGCTGGGCAGCCTGGTGATTCTGATCTGCGGCTTCGCCTGGCTGGCTGCGGCGACGTGGCTGATCAGCGGCAGGCTGAATGTCGCGGGGCTGCTCGGCGCTGCGGTGCTGCCGTTCCTGCCCGGCGACGCGCTGAAGCTGGTGCTGGCCGCGCTGGCGCTGCCTGGCGGCTGGGCGCTGCTGCGCGATCGGGGCTAGCGCGGCGCTTTCGCGCGGGAAGCTGGACGGGAAAGACAAAGGACGAAGCGGCGTGTTGCCCTTCGTCCTTGTCGTTGGCCGGTGCTGGCCTGTGCCGCCGTTTGGAGCTCGCGCGTGGCGCGCGGTGTGGTGGCGCTAGCGCCGCGCGACCGGCACGAACAGCCAGCTGACGCGCACGTCCACGCGCACGGTGGCGCCGGCAGCGCCGCCATTGCCATCGCTCACGCTGTAGCCGAAGCTGTCGACGCCACGGAAGCCCAGCGGCGGCGTATAGCGCACATCGCCGTCGTCGAGCAGCACCGCGCCGCCGCCGAAGCTCTGCGCGCTTACCGCGCTGATCGCCAGGCCATCGCCCTCGATGTCGCTATCGTTGGCCAGCAGCGCCGCGCCGGCGATGCGCAGCGGGGCGGCGCTGCCGGTGGTGACGCTATCGTCGCGCGCGGTCGGCGGGTCGTTCTGCGGCGTCACTTCGACGCTGGCGACGCGCACCTCGGTGGCGAGCGCGCCGTCGCTCACGCGGTAGGCGAACTGGTCGCCGCCGTAGTAGTTGGCCGGCGGCGTATAGCTGAACGAGCCATCGGCGTTGAGCACGAGCTGGCCGCGCGTGGGCCACTCCACCGCCACCACGCGCAGCGCGTCGCCGTCGGGGTCGCTCGCGCCCAGCAGCAGGCCCGGCGCGGCCACGCTCAGCGGCTGATCTTCGGCGGTAGCGTACGACGCCGCGCTGGCGCTGGGCGGGCTGTTCGTCTCGTAGGCGCCGATGTCGCAGGCCAAACCGTGCGGCCGTGCGCGCTGGAAGATATCGAGCGCGGCGCAGCTGGCATTGTCGCCGGCGTTGATCGCCGGGCTGCCGGCCAGCAGCGGAAACGTGTTCGGCGTACGGTCTACGGCCGGCAGCGGCCCGAGCTGCGGCGCCGTATTCGACATATCGCGCGCGCCGCTGAATCCGCAGCTGGCCTCGCTATCGAGGTTGTGGCCGGCCGACGTGATCGGCCCGGCGCAGCTGGCGGCCGCGCCGTTCTGGCCGATCAGCGTGTTGCCGGCGATCAGCGTGCCGCCGAGGTTGGTGATCGCCGCGCCGGGGCCGGCGGCCTCGTGCGTGTTGGCGGCGAGCGTATCGTTGTTCAGCTGCACCGTCGCGCTGAGCGCCACCGAATACAGCGCGCCGCCGACCTCGGCGCTGTTCAGCGCCAGCGACGCACTGCTGAGCGCCAGCGCGCCGCTGTTGAAGATCGCGCCGCCGTGGCGCGCCTGGCCGGCGCGCAGCTCGGAGCTTGTGACCGTCAGCGCGCTGTCGCCCTCGTCGTTGCCGCTGTAGAGATTGCCGCCGTCGTGGCCGGCGCGGTTCGACTCGAGCACGGTGCCGGTGATGACCGCGGTGGCGGTGTTGTACACGCCGCCGCCATGGCTGTTGGTGGTATTGTCGTGGATCCAGCTGTTGGCAATGGCCAGCAGGCGGCTGCTGCTGATGCCGCCGCCGTAGCCGTTGTAGGTGCTGTTGTTGTTGACGATGCTCTCGCTGATATGGGTGTCGCCGCCGGCGTTGAAGATGCCGCCGCCGCCGCCGTTGCTCTGCCCGGCCAGCCCGGCGGTATTATCGCGGATCACGCTGCCGGCGATGCTGAGCGCGCCGGCCTGGTTGAAGATCGCGCCGCCGTCGCCGCCGGCGGTGTTGTAGGCCAGCTCGGTGCTCTCGAGCGCCAGCACGCCGCGGTTGAAGATCGCGCCGCCATCGAGATCGGCCAGGCTCGATCCGCCGTGGCGCAGCGAGAGCCGCGCGAGCGCGAGCGCGGCGCCGGGGTGAATATCGAACACGCGGTCGCCGAGCGCGCTCGCGTCGATTACCGTGGCGTCGCGGTCGGCGCCCTGGATGCTGATGTGCGCGGCGATATCGAGATCGCCGGCCTGGTTGAGGTCTTCGTCGCGGCCGGCGAGCGTGAGCGTGTAGGTGCCTGCGGCGAGAATAATCGTCGTGCTGGCGCCGCCGGCCGGGCAGGTATCGACCTGAGCATTGGCGTCAGCGGCCTGGATGGCCTCGCGCAGCGAGCAGGCGCCATCGGCGGCGAGCGTGTCGGCAAACGTATCGACGCCGATCGTCGCGGCGTGGGCGGGGGCGGCGGGCGCCAGCGCGGCAGGCAGTGCGAGCAGGAGAGCGAGAGGGGCGAGCTTGCGGAGGAGCGGCATACCTGGTTCCATTCAGTTCCACGCGGCACGGCCGCGGTACTACACTGTGACGCATCAGGAATACCGCGACCATGCCGTGGAAGATACGTGGCTACAGATCGAGCCGCACCTTCGCGCCGAAGTTCTTCTTCTCCTTGCTGGTGAAATAGGTCGCGCACGCGGCGTCGAGCAGGTCGGCGCTGAGCGTCACGGTCTCCATATTGTACTTCGCGATCGCCATCGCCTGCAGCAGCAAGTCGCGCGGCTGGCACATGCGCAGCGGCCGGCTGTCGGGGCGGTACCACTTCGCCAGCAGGTAGTCGAGCGCGCGGTCGTCGTAGGGCACCTTGTAGACGCGGCACATAATCTTCCAGATCTCGCGCCACTGCCCCTCGGTCGGGTCGATGATCTCGAACTTGAACTTGATACGACGAAGCAATGCGTCATCTCCAAGATCATTTGGATCGAGGTTGGTCGAGAACATGATCAGCTGGTCGAACGGGATCTGCAGCTTCTTGCCGGTGACGGTGGTGAGGAAGTCGTAGCGCTTCTCGAGCGGCACAATCCAGCGGTTGAGCAGGTCGAACACGCGCACCTGCTGGCGGCCGAAGTCGTCAATCAGGAAGATCCCGCAGTTGGCCTTCATCTGGAACGGCGCCTCGTAGATGCGCGACTCCTTGTTGTAGATCAGCCCGAGGCCATCGAGCGTCAGCTCGCCGCCGGTGATCACCACCGGGCGGCTGATGCGCACCCAGCGCCGGTCATACTCCAGATCGGCCGGCAGCTCTTTCTTTGGCGGCTCGTGGACGATCGAGTCGTACAGCTTGATCACCGCGCCGTCGGCGTACACCGTGTGAGGGATAAAGATATCGTCGCCCATGAGGTGGGTGATCCGCTCGGCGATGGTCGTCTTGCCGTTGCCGGGGAAGCCGAACAGCATCACCGACGAGGCCGAGTTGACGGCGGGGCCGACCTGGTTGAGGATCGACTCGTCGATCACCAGGCCCTGGAATGCCTCGCGGATGTTGCGGCGCGTCACAACAACGTCTTTGACGGTCTGAGCCTTCACCGAGGCGATCCAGTCGTCGAGCGGCACCGGGCAGGGGCCGGCGTACATGGTTTTGAGCAGCGCGTCGGCGGCGGCCTGCACCCCGCGCGGCGTGAGCACATACTCGTAGTTGACGTCGCCATAGCCGCGCTGGCCGGCGATATCGATCAGTTCCTGGGCGCGCAGCTCTTTGAGCAGCACGTCGATGATGCCGTAGGGCAGGCGCATATCGTCGACGAGATCGAGGCCGGTGATGCGCCCCTTGTTGTAGATGATCCGCGTAAGGTGCTCGTAGAGGAACGTGCGGTTGAGCCCGCTGGCCTCGATGGTCTCGGGCTGGGCCGGCGTGAAGGAATTCGAGAGCCGGGGCATCGCAACCTCGTCGGTGGGCGGCGGGTCGCCGATCGCGCGCGTGCCGGCGAGGCTGACGCCTTTGGCGCGGGCGTCGGCCACGGCGCGCTCGAGCTCGTCTTTGTGGAACAGCAGGTGCAGCAGCGCGTCCTGGTCGTCGGCCGCCTGGGCGCGCTTGATGCAATCGTAGACGGCGCGGGCCACGAGGTACTTCACGCCGTCGATATACATATGGTGCGGGTACTCGCCGGCGCGGACGTAGCAGTCGCGCGGGTGGTTGGGCTTGGCCTGAAGCTCCTCGTAGGAGCGCTGGTCGATCAGGATGCGCATGCGGTTTCCTCTGGCTAGCGTGTAGTTGTCGGGCGTCCGGCATCAGTATATGTTGGGCGCGGCGGGAAGAGAATAGGCCGATGGTCATCTTGGGGGGTGTTACTTGTGGGGGGGCTGCGCCTGTTTTCGGGGGGCTACGCGCCCCCGTGCCCCTGCGAGGGCTTCGGGGGGTGCTGCGCGCCCCCGTGCCCCTGCGAGGGCTTGCGGGGGGATGCGCGCCCCCGTGCCCCTGCGAGGGCTTGCGGGGGCTGCGCCCCCGTGCCCCTGCTCTTCGCCAGAGGGGTTTCGGGAGCTACGCGCCCCCGTGCCCCGCGGCAGAGGGCGGTCGCTCGCCCTCTGCACTCCCGCGCTGGGGCTAGCGCCCCAGGCCCCGTAATGAATGCCGCCGCTGTTGCTATGCCGGTGGCGGATGCCTCGTGGCGCGAGCGCGGGTGTGGGTTTGCCCTGAGGCATGCGCGTCTGACGTTGCTACTGGCACGGGCTTCGCTCACTCGCTCTGCGCTCCCTCGCTCCCACGCTCTCCGCTCCTACACGCCCAGCGGATCTTTGATCGCGCCGCGGTCGGTGAGCGGCGTGTCGGCGCCGGGGCGCGCGGGCGGCTGGCTGGCCTTCTCGACGCGCACCGCGCAGACTTTGAAGTCGGGGATTTTGGCGCGCTTGTCGAGCCGTGGGTCGGTGAGGGTGTTGGCGGCGGCCTCGGCGAAGTGGAACGGGATGAACACCACGCCCTCGGGCGAGCGGCCCGTCACCAGCAGGCGCGCGGTGATGCTGCCGCGCCGGCTGGCGATCGCCAGCCAGTCGCCGGTGGCCAGGCCGTGGCGCGCGGCGTCGTGCGGATGCATCTCGACAGTGCACTCGGGCCAGATCTGCGTAAGCGCCGATGCGCGCGTGAGCGTGCCGCCGTGCCAGTGGTACAGCACGCGGCCGGTGTTCAGCGAGAGCGGGTACTCGTCGTCGGGCTGCTCGCTGGTGGCGCTGTAGCTCGCGCTGATGAACAGGCCCCTGCCGCGCGGGAAATCTTCGCTGAACAGAAATGGGCTGCCGGGGTGATCGGGCGTGGGGCAGGGCCAGTGCAGGCCGCCCGCGTCGTCGAGCCGGGCGTAGCTAATCCCGCCGAACTCAGGCGTGACGGCGCGCATCTCGTCCCACACCTCCGAGGGGTGCTCGTAGGTCCACTGGCGGCCGAGCGCGGCGGCCTGGGCGACGATCGCCGCGTCGTGGGCGGCGGTGGGCGCGGCGGGGTGGGCGGCAGCCTCGGCGGCGATCAGGCGAATCGTGCGGCGCGCCAGATCCGAGACGATCGCCCAGTCGGGGCGGGCCTGGCCGGGGGCGGGCACGGCGCGGCGCACGCGCTGCACGCGCCGGTCGGAGTTGGTGAAGGTGCCGTCCTTCTCGGCAAAGGCCGCCGCCGGCAAGATCACGTCGGCGTAGACGTTCGTCTCGGTGAAGAAGATGTCCTGGGCGACGAAGAACTCGAGCTGCTCGACGGCGTGGCGCGCGTGGTTGAGGTGCGGCTCGCTCATGAGCGGGTTTTCGCCCATCACATACCATGCGCGCACCTCGCCGGTCAGCACGCCGTCGACCATCTCGGTGGTGGTGAGGCCAGGCGCGGCGGGCAGCGGCACGCGCCAGGCGCGCTCGAATACCTCGCGCACGTCGGGGCTGGTGACGGGCTGGTAGGTGGTGTAGAACGCCGGGATGCCGCCGGCGTCGGAGCAGCCCTGGACGTTGTTCTGGCCGCGCAGCGGGTTGAGGCCGGTGCCGGGCCGGCCGATATGGCCGCACAGCAGCGCAAGATTGATCAGCGAGAGCGCGTTGTCGGTGCCGTGGCTGCTCTGGCTGATGCCCATGCCCCAGTAGATCGCGGCGCGGCCGGCCCTGGCGTACATGCGCGCGGCGGCGCGGATGTCGGCGGCGGGCACGCCGGTGATCGGCTCGGCCCACTCGGGCGTGGCGTCTTCGAGGCTGCTGATATACTCGGCGAAGCCCTCGGTGCGCTCGGCGACGAACTGCTGGTTGTATAAACCCTCCTCGACGATCACGTGGGCCATGGCGCTGAACAGCGCCACGTCGCTGCCGGGCTTCTGGCGCAGCCACAGCGTCGCGAAGCGCGTCATCTCGGTCTGCCGCGGGTCGATCACGATCAGCTGCGCCTGGTTGCGGCGCACGGCGTGCTTGAGGAACGTGGCGATCACCGGGTGGTTCTCGGCGGTGTTCGAGCCGGTGATTACGAAGCACTCGAGATCTTTCATCTCGGCGATGGCGTTGCTCATGGCGCTCGAGCCGATCGCCATCTGCAGGCCGACCACGCTGGCGGCGTGGCACAGGCGCGTGCAGTGATCGATGTTGTTGGTGCCGATCACCGCGCGCAGGTACTTCTGAAGCAGGTAGTTGTCTTCGTTGGTGGCCTTGGCGCAGGCGTTGGCGGTGATGCAGCCGGGGCCGTACGCCCAGCGCAGCTCGGCCATGCGGCGCGCCACCAGCTCGAGCGCCTCGTCCCAGCTGGCCTCACGCCACTCGCCGGGCGAGCTGGCGGCGGTGCGCGCGCCGGGGCGCTGCGGCACGCGGCGGATGAGCGGCGTGGTGAGGCGCCTGGGGCTGTGCACGTAGTCGGCGCCGAAGCGGCCCTTGACGCACAGCCGGCCATAGTTTGGCGCGGCCTCGAATGGCGCCTCGATGCGGATGATCCGCTCGTCTTTGATGTTCAGATCGAGCTGGCATCCCACGCCGCAGTAGGCGCATGTGGTGCGAACTGTGCGATCGGCTTGCATGAGCTATCACCTCATTACTTTGTGAATGAAGTTTTCTTCTCTTCTAGGGCTTACGCAGCTGGCGCCCTCAGCCCTTCGGCAGAGCGGTACTCTTCATCTTTGGAATCTGCGTAATCTGTGGATTACCCAGCCTGTTTCTCTCTTTCAAACTCGACCTTGCCCTTGAGCGCGCCGGTGGGGCAGACGCCTACGCAGTTGCCGCAGAACACGCAGCTGGTGTCGGGCATGTCTTCGCCGAAGGCCGTGCCGACGTGGCTGGCGAGGCCGCGGCCGCCCCAGGTGAGCGCGTAGGTGAACTGCACGTCGTCGGCGCACACCTGGATGCAGCGCCAGCACATGATGCACTGCGAGTAGTCGCGGATGTAGAACGGGTTGTCGTCGTACAGCGGGATATCGCGGCGCCGGCCGCCGCCGAAGCGCGCGGCGTCGGCGCCGTAGCGCGCGATCTGCGCCTGGATCTCGGGCGCGTCGTGCAGGTCGACGGCCGATGCCAGCAGCTCGAGGATGACGCGCCGCGCGGTATTCACGCGCTCGCTCTCGGTGTTCACGACCATGTTTGGCGCCACCTGGACGACGCAGGCCGGCTGGAGCACGCGCGCACCCTGAACTTCGACGGCGCACATCCGGCAGACGGCGTTGGGTGTGAGGCTTGGGTGGTAGCAGATCGTCGGGATCTCGACGCCGGCGGCGCGCGCGGCCGCGAGGATGGTGCTGCCCGGCGCGGCCTGCACCGGCTGGCCGTTGATCGTCAGCGCGATCGTGTTGGCTGGTTCGCTGCTCACTGGTTGCTCCTCGCGCGAAAGGCGCATGCTCATCTCTTCCGAAGCCACGGCGGCCCTGCGTCAGCCATGCTCCTGGTGGGCCGCGAGCGCGCGCAGCAGGCCGGCGCGCCCCACCAGCCCTACCAGGCGCTCGTCGGCGTCGACCACGGGCATGCGCGTGACCTGCGCCTGCATGAGCTGGCGGATCGCGTCGACGATCGGCGTATCGGCGCGCACGCTGATTGCCGGGCTGGTCATCACGTCGGCGGCGTGGCGGCCGCGCAGCGCCAGCTCGCGCTCCTCGGGGCGCTCGCCGCGCCCGAGCCAGCGCGCCAGCCGCCGCAGCCCGGCCGGCTCGGCGTGGCCGGCGCGCCCGGCGCGCTTGAGCACGTCGCCGTCGGTGATAATGCCGGCGACGCGGCCATCGGCGCCGACGACCACGACGCGCTGGCGCGCCGACTCGTGCAGCCGCTCGATCACGTCGGCGAGGGGCGTGTCGGGGCGCACCGTGGGCACGTCGCGCAGCATTACCTCGGCCACCGTCTGCGGCGAGCCTGCCGGCAGCTGCACTGCGTCGTCGGGGCGTTGGCGCATGCCCTCGGCGACGGTGTCGAGCAGATCGCCACGGCTGAGCATGCCAACCAGCCGGCCGTCGGCGTCGAGCACCGGGGCGCGCTTGAGATCGCGCGAGGCCAGCAGCTGCGCGGCCTGCGCGAGCGAGGCCCCCGCCGGCAGCCACGCGGGCGCGGGCGTCATCAGGTCGGCGGCGCGGTGGGGCTGCCCGGCGAGCCCGGCGACTGCCGCAGCGCGATCGGACGGCGGCAGCGCCTGCTGCAGGGCTACCGGCAGATCGAGCCGGCCGCGACGCAGCAGGTCGCCGTCGGTGATCACGCCAACCAGCCGGCCGTGCGCGTCGGCTACCGGCACGGCGCGCACCGCGCGGTCGATCAGCAGCGCGACGATCTCGGCGACGGGCGTGTCGGGCGATACGCTAGCGATCTCGCGCTTCATCACGTCGGCGACCGTGAGGTGTGGCGGGAACGGGCCGGCGTGGTGCGGCGCGTGCTTCAGCACTGTCACCGGCAGCGCGGTGATCAGGCCCTCGCCTACCATGGCGGCGATCGTCGGCATCACCGCAGCAATGCGGTCGGCGCGGTCGACAAACGTCACGACGATCGGCAGGTCGCCGCTAAGCTCGACCAGCGAGGCGGTGTGGATGCGGCTGCTGGCGCCGTAGCCGGCCAGGCCGCGCAGCGCTGTGGCGCCGGCCACGCCGGCGTGGCGCAGCGTGCTCAGGAGCGCCAGGTGCAGCGGCTGGCCGTGCCACTGGTCGCTCTCGCCGATGAAGATCCAGACCTGCTGGTGCGTATTGCTCGGTTCCATGGTCGCCTCCCGGGCTGGCTTTCGGTGTTTGCCTGCGGCAGCAAGCTACGTGCGAATTCTTAGAGCGGCAGCGCGCGCGCCAGCGCCGCGCCGGCCACCACGGCCGCCACGCCGAGCGCCACGCTGCCAAGCAGGTAGGCGCCGCCTGCCAGGTAGCTGCCCTTTGTGAGCAGGCCAACCGCCTCGTAGCTGAACGTCGAGAAGGTTGTGTAGCTGCCGCAGAAGCCGGTGGCTACCAGCAGGCGCAGCTGCGGGCTGATCGCGAGCCGCTCGGTGGCGAGCGTCAGGAAGCAGCCGAGGATGAAGCTGCCCGAGACGTTGATGATCAGCGTGCCATACGGGAACGCCGGGCCGAACAGCGACGCGGCCCACAGGCTGCCATAGTAGCGCAGCGCCGCGCCAACCGTGGCGCCAAGCGCCAGGATCAGGATGGTGCTCACAGATGATGTCCTTGAGAAGATACTCATCGTCTTGCTTGGGCCCTACCTGGTTGTCTGGGTTTCCTTCGATGGGTATGTGCTGCGCATGCCTGGTTGTCCGGGTTTCCTTCGATGTGTTGGTGACCTCGTGACCGCCGAAGGGGCCTGCACGACGGCTGGGTTGGTGCCTCGTGACGAGTTCGGGGGCTACGCGCCCCCGTGCCCCGCGGCAGGGGCGTGCCGAGGCCCCAGCACCCCCGGGGGGCGTTGCCCCAGACCCCTTCCATGGCGCGATCTCCCACTCGAACGTGGCGGCGCATGCCTTGTGCGGCGGCGAGGGGCGGTGCGCGCCGCGCGCGCTGCGTAGGTTTGTGCCCCCGTGTCGCGTGAAAGGGCGCGATCTCCAACTCGAACGTGGCGGCGCATGCCTTGTGCGGCGGCGAGGGCTGATGCGCTGCGCCGATTGGATAGCGCCGCCGGGCGCGCTGCGTAGGTTTGTGCCCCCGTGTCGCTTGAAAGGGCGCGATCGCCTATTCGAACGTGGTAGCGCATTACCGTGTCAACAATGTTCCCCTGGCATTCAATGTCATGGTGAGCGAAGCGAACCATCTCGACGAACATCGCTGAAGAGAGCGTTGAGGGAGTGAAGCCGCGTTCCGCATGATAGGGACGTTCGATGGCCCAGCGAATACAAGATCACGTCACTGACAGTGTGAGCATGCCCCATGCGGCGGCGAGGGCTGGTGCGCTGCGCGGGGGCATGGGCCACAGGCCGCCGATGCGGTACTGCGCCGCTTGGTACACGGCCGTCAGCCGAGCAGATCGGGCCAGCGGCGGCGCGCGCTCACGATCGCCAGCGCAGCGGCCTGGCCAAGGCCGCAGATACTCGCATCGCTCATCACCTGGCCAAGCTCGGCCAGCGCGATCGTATCGCCGGGCTGGCCGTGCCGACGCGCCGCGCGGCGCAGGATCTCGGCCTGGCGCTGCGTGCCGATCTGGCACGGGTAGCACTTGCCGCAGCTCTCGTGCGCGAAGAACTCGCCGATGCGCGCCAGCACCTCGCGCATGTCGACGCTGTCGTCGAAGACCATGATCGTGCCGGCGCCGATCGTGCCGCCGACCAGCCGGAAGCCCTCGAAGCTCAGCGGCGTGTCGAGGTGCTCGGCGGTGAGGAACGCGCCGGCCGCTCCGCCGGTGAGCACTGCCTGGAGCGCGCGCCCCGGCCGCAGCCCGCCGGCCAGGTCGTCGATCAGGTGGCGCAGCGGAACGCCGAATGGCACCTCGTAGACGCCGGGGCGCCGCACCGAGCCGCTGACGGCGAACAGCTTGGTGCCGGCCGAGTCGGGCGTGCCGAGGTTGGCGTACCAGCGCCCGCCGTAGAGAATGATCGGCGGCACTTTGGCGAGCGTCTCGACGTTGTTGATCGCGGTGGGGCGGCCCCACAGGCCGGCGGTGGTCGGGAAGGGCGGCTTGAGCCTGGGGAAGCCGCGCTTGCCCTCGATGCTCTCCATCAGCGCGGTTTCTTCGCCGCAGATGTACGCGCCCGCGCCGCGCCGCAGCTCGATCGTGCAGCTGAACGCGCTGCCGAGGATGCGCTCGCCGACGTAGCCGGCGAGCGCCAGCTGCTCGATCGCGGCGGCCAGGCGCTCGTAGCCGGGGCGGTACTCGCCGCGCACGTATACAAAGCCGCGCTCAGCGCCGACGGCGTAGCACGCCAGCAGCAGCCCTTCGAGCACGCGCAGCGGGTCGTTCTCGATTAGCACGCGGTCTTTGAACGCGCCGGGCTCGCTCTCGTCGGCGTTGCAGATCACGTAGCGCGGCCCCGGCGGGTTGCTGGCGGTGAGCTGCCACTTCTGGCCGGCGGGGAAGGCCGCGCCGCCACGGCCCACCAGCCTGCTCTCCTTGACCTCGTCGATCACCTGGGCCGGCGCCATGGTGCGCAGCGCCTTTTCGAGCGCGGCCAGGCCGCCCTGCGCGCGGTAGGCCTCGAGGTTGGCCGGGGCAGCCAGGCCGGCGTTCGCGAGCGCGACTTTGATCTGGCCGCCGAATGCCTGGCGCTCGGGCGGCGGGTCGTCGCCCAGCAATCGCTCGGGGGCGGCCGGGTCGAGCGGCGCGTAGCGGCGCAGGTTCGCCAGCGCGGCCGGCGCGCGGTCGCACAGGCCCAGGCAGCGCACCGGCTCGACGGTATACGCGCCGTCGGCGGTTGTCTCGCCCGGCCGCACGCCCAGGCGACGGCACACTCCCTCGGTGAGCGCGTCGGCGCCGGCCAGCGCGCACGCGGCGTCCTGGCAGATGCGCAGGATCGTGCGGCCGACCGGCTGGGTGTGGAACATCTCGTAGAACTCGGTGACGCCGTAGACGTCGGCCACGGGCAGGCCGAGCCGCGAGGCCACGCGCTCGACGGCCGGGCGCGGCAGCCAGCCGCCGAAGATCGCCTGGGCCTCGTGCAGCACCTCGAGCAGCCCGGCGCGGCCCTGTGGCGCGTAGCGCGCCAGCACGCCTTCGAGCAGCGCAAACGTGGGCGCCACGCCGCCAAGCTCATCCCAGCGGGCGCCGGCCCACTCGCGCAGCGCCGGCAGGTCGGCGGCGAACGCCGGCGCGAGGCCGACATCGTACTTGCGCTGCCAGTCGAGGTCGGCGAGGGCAGCGCCGCTGAACTCGGCGCCGTCTTTCAGGCGCACGAAGCGGAACAGGCCGTAGCGCTCGGCCAGCGCGCGGCGCGGCGCAAGCGCGGCGGCGTCGAGGCCGGGCACGGCGCGCGCGGCGGCGAGCCCCGCGTCGACCCAGCGGTCTGATCGGATCTGCCCGCCGTCGCCAGTCGCGGCGTCGGCAAACACTTTCAGCCAGAACAGCGCCGCGCGGTCGACATCGCCCGCGCGGAGGTCGTCGCCAAGCTGTTCGAGGCGCGCCCGCAGATCGGCGTTCATAGGTTGCTCCGTGGCAGAAGCTCGGTGAAGTGGCGGAATTATAGCATATTCGCCACGCCAGGAGCCGCCAGCTGTTGCATATGCTGCACCAGCGGCGGCTGATGCAGGCGGCGCGTGCTATACTTGCGGCGTCGATCCGGCGGCTGGCGGCGTAGGCGGCGTCGCCGACGCGTGCTGCCGCAAGCCACACGGTACGTACGATCTTCGGTGCTATGAAGGCGGCGCCTGCGCCACCGTCGCAGCACCGTACGCACAAAAGCAGCGCTCTGCCGAAGCCAAAAACGCCGACTGTGTAGGCCGTCTGGCAACAGGAGCACAATGGCACACGATCCCTTAACCAGCGCCGTGGTGCTGGCGGGTGGGCTGAGCCGCCGGCTCGGCCACGACAAGCGCCGCCTGCAGCTGTGGGGCGCGGCCGGGCCGACGCTGCTGGCGCACGTGGTTGGGCTGGCCGGCCGGCTATGCGACGACGTCGTGGCCGTGCTGAACGATCCGGACGACTGGGCCGGCCTGCCGGCGCGGATCACGCCCGATCTGTACGCCGACGGCGGCTCGCTTGGCGGGATCTACAGCGGCCTGCTGGCCGCGCGCCACGAGTACGCACTGGTGGTGGCCTGCGACATGCCGCTGCTGAGCGAGGCGCTGCTGGCGGCCATGCTTGCGCGCCCGCGCGACTACGACGTGCTCGCGCCGCGCTCGCTCGAGGCCGGCGCGACGCGCAACCGGCTGGGGCTGGAGACGCTGCACGCGCTGTATGGCAAGCGCTGCCTCGCGCCCATGCGCGCCGCGCTCGAAAGCGGCCGCCGCCAGATCGCCACATTCTTCCCCGAAGTGCGCGTGGCGGTGATCGAGCCCGACGAGACGCTGCGCTACGACCCGCTGGGCCGCTCGTTTGTGAATGTCAACACGCCCGAGCAGGCCGCCGCGGTTGCGGCGTGGCTCGAAGACGCGAAGTAGGCTGTTGCACCATACGCAACCAGGGCGGTTGCAGCCGGTTTTGAGTTCCGGTATACTCTGGCGCACTTCCCCGAAGCCAACCGCAATCGAAGACCCGCCGCGATGGCCGCCGGCCACCGCGCGACTGTGAGGAAGCCATGCAACAGCACGCTCGATTAGTGATCGTCGGGGCCGGCATCGTCGGCTGCAGCGCCGCGTACCATTTCGCCAAGCTCGGCTGGCGCGACGTGCTGGTGCTCGAAAAGGGCGACCTGTTCGAGGTCGACGGATCGACCTCGCACGCGCCCGGCGGCATGTTCCTCACCAACTCCTCGAAGATGATGTCGGAGTTCGCCAAGTACTCGCGCGCGTTCTACAACGAGTTCAACTCGGCCGACGAGCCGGTGTTCTACCCCGTGGGCGGGCTCGAGGTGGCCTACACGCCCGAGCGCTGGCGCGACCTGCGGCGCAAGCAGGGCTGGGCCACGGCCTACGGCATGCCCTCCGAGCTGATCTCGCCCGAGGAGACGCAGCGCATGGTCGAGATCCTCGACCCCAAGGTGATCCACGGCTCGTTCTTCACGCCGCTCGACGGCGTAGCCAAGGCGGTGCGCCTGATCACGCGGATGACGCGCGCGGCCGAGGCGCTGGGCGTGGCGTTTCACGGCAACACTGCGGTGCGCGACATCGAGGCGCGCGACGGGCGCGTGGCCGCGGTTGTGACCGACGAAGGCCGGATCGAGGCCGAGCACGTGCTGCTGTGTACGAACATCTGGGGGCCGCTGCTGCCCGAGAAGCTCGGCTTTCGCGTGCCGCTGCAGGCCGCCCAGCACCTCTACACCGTCACGACGCCGCTGCCCGAGCTGGCGAACGAGCGCGCCGAGGTGCGCCACCCGCTGATGCGCCACCAGGACCACGCGATGTACTTCCGCCAGCAGGGCAGCCAGTATGGCGTAGGCAGCTACCGCCACGTGCCACTCATGGTCGACGCGCGCGACCTCGGCAAAACCGCAAAGCTCCCGTTCACCCCCGAGCACTTCCACTCGGGGTGGGAGTCGGCCTGCGAGCTGATGCCGCCGCTCCGCAATACCGACCTTGTCACCAAGTTCAATGGCATGTTCGCCTTCACGATCGACGGCCTCCCGGTGATGGGCGAAACCCCGCTGCGCGGCCTGTGGTCGTGCATCGGGCTGTGGCTCACGCACGCCGGCGGCGCGGCGCGGGCGATCGCCGAGTGGATGACCGAAGGCACGCCGAGCATGGACCTGCGCGAGGCCGACATCACGCGCTTCCAGCCGCACCAGACCAGCCGCGCCTACGTGGCCGAGCGCGCGGCGCAGAACTACCGCGAGGTCTACGACCTGATCCACCCACTCCAGCCGATCTCGCGGCCGCGCAATGTGCGCCTGTCGCCGTTCCACCAGCGGCTGGCCGAGCAGGGCGCGTACTTCTTCCAGAGCGGCGGCTGGGAGGTGGCGCAGTGGCACGAGGCCAACGCGCGCCTGCTCGAAAGCTACGACGAGCGCGTGCCGGCGCGCGACGCCTGGGCCAGCCAGTTCTGGTCGCGCATCCAGGGCGCCGAGCACCTGCACGTGCGCGAGCACGTAGGCATGTTCAACCTGGCGGCGCTGGCGATCATCGAGGTGGCCGGGCCGGGCGCGCTGAAGTACCTGAACTGGCTCGCCGCCAACCAGATCGACCGCCCGGTCGGCAAGATCGTGTACACCAGCATGCTCAACGAGCGCGGCGGCATCGTGATGGATGTGACAGTGGTACGGCGGGCGGCCGATCGCTTCTGGGTGATCACCGGCGGCGGGCTGCTGCCGCACGACCTGGCCTGGGTGCGCGCGCACGCCCCCGCCGACGGCACGGTGACGATCACCGATGTGTCGTCGGGCTGGGCCACGATCGGCCTGTGGGGCCCGAAGGCGCGCGATGTGCTGGCGAAGGTGGCCGAGGAAGACGTGTCGAACGCGGCCTTCCCGTACTACACCACCAAGCAGATCACGGTTGAGAACGCGCCAGTGTTCGCGCTGCGCGTGTCGTACGCCGGCGAGCTGGGCTGGGAGCTGTACACGCCCACCGAGTACGCGCTGCGGCTGTGGGACGTGCTGTGGCAGGCCGGCGAGCCGCACGGCATTGCGGTGGCGGGCAGCGGCGCGTTCGACTCGCTGCGGATCGAGAAGGGCTACCGGCTGTGGGGCGCCGACATTCACACCGACTACAACCCCTACGAGGCTGGCATCGGCTGGGCGGTGCGGCTCGACAAGGGCGACTTCCTGGGGCGCGAGGCGCTTGTGCGCGCGAAGGAGGCCGGCATCAGCCGCAAGCTCTGCTGCATGACGCTGGACGGGCCGGGCGCGCTGCTAGGGAAAGAGCCGATCCTGCACAATGGCGAGGCGGTGGGCTACGTGGCCAGCGCGAATTACGGCTACAGCGTCGGCGCGTTCGTGGCCTACGGCTACCTGCCGATCGCGCTGAGCGCGCCTGGCACCGCGATCGAGATCGAGTACTTCGGCGAGCGCCTGCCGGCGACTGTGCGCGAGGAGCCGCTGTTCGACCCGAAGATGGCGCGCTTGAAGGCGTAGTGTTCGCGCGCCGGAGGCGCCTGCCGCTCGGCCCTGGCGGGCGGCAGGCCGGCGCCGGTCAGGCGCCGGCCCAGCCAAGCTGCGCCGAGAGCTGCACGGCCACGAGGGCGGTCGCGCGCCCTGCCGCATCGAGCGTGGCGCCCATGCGGAACTTCGGCGCGCTGACGTTGAGCGCCGCCACCACCTGGCCGCGAAAATCGCGCACCGGCGCCGACACGCCCACCAGCTCGGGCTCAAACTCCTCGCAGACCGTGGCATAGCCGCGGCGGCGCGCCAGCGCCACCTGGTCGTACAGCTCGGCGACGCTGTGCACCAGCTGCACCGGGCCAAACGGCACGAAAGCGGTATGAAGGAAGCGCCGCGCCAGATCGTCGCGGGTGCTGTCGACGAGCAGCGCGCGCCCGGCCGAGCTGCAGTAGGCCGGGAAATTGCGGCCAACCCAGCCGGAAGCGCGGAAGGCGTGCTGCGGCGCCTCGGTGAGCACCGTGAGCACCTGGTTGGCCTGCAGCACGCACAGGTGAACGCTCTCGCCGAGCTGCCCGACGAGATCGCGCATCAGCGGGGGCGCGCAGTGCAGCAGCCGTGGCTCGCCCGCGCGCGCCGCCAGGCCGAACAGCTGCCAGCCGAGGCGGTACTCGCGCGTGGCGGCGTCGCGCGCCACCAGGCCCACCTGCTCGAGCGCGCGCAGCGCGCGCGACACCTGGCTCTTGTCGCGCCCGAGCATCTCGGCCAGGCGCACCACACCCAGGCCACCGCGCGCGCGCGCCTCGTCGCTGGCCAGCGCGTGCAGCAGCGCCATATCGCGGCGCAGGCCCGACGAGCCGGCGCCGGCCGGCAGCCACTCCGCCTCCTGCTCGATCGGGTCGGCTGCGCCCATAGCATTCTCCGCTGATGCACTAAAGTTGCGCTATTCACAACCTATATTGCAAATTTCGCAACCGTATGATATATTAACTTTCGCCGCATAGCAATAATCGAAATACGCGATTCATACTGCATTGCTCCTGGCATAGGCTGTTCGACCTGACGGGAACGCGGGGCCAGCGTGTGTGCTGGCGACCTTTCGCCTCATCTGCGGCGCGAGCGCGCTGCGTCTGCGATACAGGTTCCACCGAAAGGAGACCACAGATGGCCAAGCGCACGGATCGGATTCACCCAGCGATTCCCGAGGTACAGGAGCAGCTTCGGCAGGGGCGCATCAGCCGCCGCGAGTTTTTGCGCGTGGTGACGCTGCTCGGCGCGAGCGCGTCGTCGGCGTATGTGCTCGCGGCGTGTGGCGGCAGCCCGCAGCAGCCTGGCTCGGTTGCCCCGACCGCTGCGCCAGCGGCCGCGACCGCCGCACCGGCCGCGGCGGCCCCCACGGCGGCGCAGGCCGCCGCAGCCGGCGGGATCAAGCGCGGCGGCGTGCTGCGCGTCGGCATCCAGGTGCCGGCAGTCGACCACCCGGCGCGCTTCTCGTGGGTGTTCGACTCGAACGAGTTCCGCCAGGTGTACGAGTACCTGACGGAGACGGGCTCCGACAACATCACCCGGCCGTACCTGCTCGAGAAGTGGGACGTCAACGACAAGCTCGACGTCTGGACGCTGCACCTGCGCCAGGGCATCAAGTGGTCGAACGGCGACGATTTCACCTCGGAAGACGTGCTGTTCAACTTCAAAGAGTGGCTCAAGCCCGAAACCAAATCGTCGATCCTGGGCCTGTGGGAAGGCTTCCTGAAGCCCGAGAACGTCAAGGCCGTCGACAAGTACACCGTGCAGCTGATGCTCGACGGCCCCAAGCTCGACGTGCCCGAGACGCTGTTCCACTACCCGGCGCAGATCATGCACCGCAGCTTCAACGGCGACCTGACGACGCTGAAGAACCCCGGCACCGGCCCGATGAAGCTCGACGAGTTCAAGGTCGGCGAGCGCGTAAAGGTCTCGAAGCGCGAGGGCTACTGGCAGAACGGCGCCGACGGCAAGCCGCTGCCGTACCTCGACGGGATCGAGTACATCGACCTGGGCAACGACCAGACGGCCTACGTGGCGGCGCTGCAGGCCGGCCAGATCGACACGATCTACGACCCGACGGTCGAGACCTTTCAGACGCTGCGCAACGACAAGAAAGTCGTTGTCGAGCCGATCGCCACCTCGCAGGTGCGCGTGCTGCGCGTGCGCGTCGACCAGGATCCCTGGAAAGACAACAAGGTGCGGCAGGCGCTGAAGATGACCCAGAATCGCCAGAGCATCCTCGACAAAGCCTACTTCAGCCAGGGCGTGCTCGGCCACGACATGCACGTTTCGCCGGTGCACCCCGACTACGCGCCGGTCGATGTGCCGAAGTACGACCCCGAGGGCGCCAAGAAGCTGCTGGAAGAGGCCGGCGTGAAAACGCCGCTCGACGTCAAGATCTCGGTCGGCACCGGCTGGACCGACATCGTGGCGTATATCGAGACGCTGAAGGAAGACGCCAAGCCGGCCGGCTTCAACATCATCCTCGACACCATGCCGAACGCGTCGTACTGGGACAAGTGGACTGAGACGACGGTGGGCGTGACGCCCTGGACGCACCGGCCGCTGGCGGTGATGGTGCTGCCGCTGGCGTATATCGCCGACAAAGACGGCAAGCCGGTGCCCTGGAACGAGAGCCGCTGGGTCGACCAGGAGTTCAGCGACCTGCTGAAGAAAGCCCAGGGCACGCTCGACCTCGAGGCGCGCAAGGCGATCATGAAGGACATCGAGCGCATCCAGATGGAGCGCGGCTCGATCGCGATCTCGTGGTGGCAGAGCGTGTGGAACATCTACAGCCCGGCGTTCCAAAACCTGAAGGCCCACCCGACGCACTACCACATCTGGCGCGAGGTGTGGTACGACCCGGATAAGAAAGCCTAAGTACAGGCTACCGCAGGTTCGCCGAGCTTTCAGACGAAGGACGAAAGACAGAAGCCGAAACAGCGCCGTCTTTCGTCTTTCGTCAAGCCCGGTTCGGATCTGTGATAGCGTGCCACGGCGGGCATGGCAGCGAAGGTCGTTGTCATGCTGAACGAAGTGAAGCATCTCTCTGCGTTACAATGATTACCGCCAAGATGTTTCGCTTCGCTCAGCATGGTAATGCGTGACGAGGCGCTCATGGTCAAATTTCTCATCCGCCGGATTGTGTTCCTCATCCTCACGCTGTTTGTCGTCTCGATCGCGATCTTCGCGATCTCGGAGCTTGCGCCAGGCAACATCGCGATCAACTCGCTCGGCAACACGATCACCCCCGAGCAGGAGGCGTCGTTTAACGCGCAGAACGGCCTCGACCAGCCGGCGGCGACGCGCTACATCCGCTGGATGATCGGCAGCGACTGGCAGGCCGCCGGCGTGGTGGGCACGCAGGTGCAGCGCTACTACGACGCCACCAACAACCGCTACAATTGGTGGGGCGTCGACGCGGCCGGCACGCTGTACCAGAACTTCACCGACGACAGCGAGACCATGAAGCGGATCGAGCTGCTGCCCGGCGGCGACCGGCGCGAGGTAACGCTCGGCCCCGAGGTGTGGAAGACCGACGCGAGCGGCCGCCAGATCTTCTGGGGCATCGACCGCGAGGGCCACGCCGGCATGTGGGTGCGCGGCGAGCAGATCGAAACCTGGACGCCGCAGAAGGCCGGGTGGACAACCTCGAAGGGCGCGCCGCGCGCGTACATCCCGCTGCAGTACGGCCTGCTGCGCGGCGACCCGGGCGTGTCGTTCTTTACGCGCCGGCCGGTGGCCGAAACGCTGCTGCCGCGCCTGCGCAACACGCTGTTTCTGGGCGGGGCGGCGTTTCTGATTGTGATGCCGCTGGCGCTGGCATTGGGCGTGCTGGCCGGGCTGAACGAGGGCCGCTGGATCGACCGGCTGCTGTCGATCGGCAGCCTGGTGGCCACCGCAACGCCCGAGTTTGCCAGCGGCGTGTTTCTGATCCTGGTGTTCTCGACCTGGCTGGGCTGGTTTCCGGGCGCGGTCGTCACCACCGACGAGAGCACGCTGTTCCAGCAGCCGAAGATGCTGATCTTGCCGATCATCACGCTGACGCTGATCGAGCTCGGGTATGTGCTTCGGATCACGCGCGCCAGCATGATCGAGGTGATGCGCACCAACTACATCCGCACCGCCACGCTGAAGGGCCTGCCGCGCTGGCGGATCGTGTTTCGCCACGCGCTGCGCAACGCGCTCATGGCGCCGATCACTGTGATTATTCTGCATGTCAACTGGCTGATCGGCGGCATTGTGGTGGTCGAGACGCTGTTCGGCTTTCCGGGGCTCGGCCGCTACATCCTCGAGGCGGCGCTGTTCAAGGATGTGTTCGCGATCGAGGCTTCGGCCATGGTGCTGGTGATCATCGCGGTGAGCACGCAGCTGTTTGCCGATATTATTTACACCTACCTGAACCCGCGCATCCGGTACGCGTAGCGCGCCACGGCGCGCCGCCCCAACGCAGCGTGTTGGCAACGGCTTACACTGGCGCTGCACTGAGCCTTCGGCAGAGCGGTACTTGTACCATTGGGGTGCCTCGATGTTGCACTGCGCGCAAACATCGAAGCACCTGAGATACCGGTAAGTACCTTGCTGCCGCAGGCAAAAAAGGAAAGCTCTATGGCAGCGATCGAACAGACGACACGCATCCCCGCGCCGGCGCGGCCCTCGCGCTGGGCCAGAGTTCGCGCCACATTCGGCATCCTGGCGCGCTCGCGCACCGCTATGGTCGGGCTGGCGCTGGTGAGCTTCTGGGTGATCGTGGCGCTGTTCGCCGACACCTGCCTGTTTACGCCGGCCTGCTGGGTTGGCGGCGACGACTACCAGGCCACGCCGCTGCTGGCGCGCTACTCGCCGCTGCAGCAGTTCAGCGGCGCGAGCCTGCAAGGCCCCTCGGCCGAGCACTGGCTCGGCACCGACCGCCTTGGGCGCGATTTGTGGGCCCGGCTGGCGCACGGCGCGCGGATCATCCTGCTGCTGGCGCCGATCTCGGTGGGCATGGCGCTGCTGATTGGCGGCACGCTCGGGCTGCTGGCGGGCTACTACGGCGGCCTGATCGACGAGTCGGTGATGCGCGTGCTCGACGCGCTCATGGCCTTCCCGCAGATCCTGCTGTACCTGGTGATCATCGCCGCGCTCGGGCCTTCGGCGCTGAACGTGGTGCTGGCGATCACGATCGCCGGCGCGCCGGGCATCGCGCGGCTGGTGCGCAGCCTGACGCTCGATATCAAGACGCGCGACTATGTGGCGGCGGCGCAGACGCGCGGCGAGAGCCCATGGTACATCATGTTCGTCGAGATCCTGCCGAACGCGCGCGGCCCGATCCTGATCGACGCGATGCTGCGGGTGGGCTACGCGGTGTTCGCGATCGGCACGCTCGGCTTCCTCGGCCTGGGCCTGCCGCCGCCCTCGCCCGACTGGGGCAGCATTGTCAACGCTGGGCGCAAGTTCATCCAGGCCGGCCACCCCTGGGACGCGCTGTGGGCCTCGGCCGCCACCGCCATGCTGGTGGTGGGGCTCAACCTGCTGGCCGATGGGCTACAGGAGGAGCTGGGGCGATACCGCTAAGCAGGCAGCAGCGGGTAGTGCGATTCTCTTTTTTCTGGTGGGTGGCGGCTACCCGCCAGAAGGGAAGTGCGGGGGCTATGCCCCTCGCGCGCCCACTTTTCAAACAAGCTCGTAGGACGTACGCAGTTGGCGCGCTCAGGCTTCGGCAGAGCGCTCCCTGATTCCGTAGAAATGTGCGGTTTTCCGCGCTCCGCGCGGAAAACCGCACACAAAGATGGCTGAGAACCACCGCATCTTGGTGTCTTCGTGTCTTGGTGGCTACTTCTGCCGATCGCCGACAACTTACTGCTGCTTGGCAAAGGAATCTGTGCATGAATCGCGCTCCCGGCAAAATGGATCAGCCAGTCGTCAAGGTCGACAACCTGGCGATTGCCTACGAGACGCGTAATGGCGACGTGAATGCCGTGCGCGACGTGTCGTTCGAGATCTTCCGGGGCGAGACGCTCGGCCTGGTGGGCGAGTCGGGCTGCGGCAAGAGCACGGTGTCGTACGGGCTGGTGAACTACCTTGGCCGCAACGGCAAGATCGTCAAGGGCGACATCGTCTTCCAGGGCCAGTCGCTGGTGGGCCGCACGCCCGAAGCGCTGCGCAAGCTGCGCGGCGACCAGATCGCCATGGTGTACCAGGATCCGATGACCTCGCTCAACCCGGTGCTGCGTATCGGCGAGCAGATGGCCGAGGTGCTGACGGTGCACCGTGGCATCGGCCAGGCCGAGGCGCGCGAGCGCTGCGTCGAGATGCTGCGGCGCGTGTATATGCCCGACCCGGCCAAGGTGCTCGAGCGCTACCCGCACCAGATCTCGGGCGGCCAGCAGCAGCGCGTGGTGATCGCCATGGCGCTGCTGAACAACCCGGCGCTGCTGATCATGGACGAGCCGACCACCGCGCTGGATGTGACGGTCGAGGCCGCAGTGCTCGACCTGATCGCCGACCTGCGGCGCGACTTCGACACCGCGATCCTGTTCATCAGCCATAATCTCGGCGTGATCGCCCGCGTCAGCAACCGCGTCGGCGTGATGTACGCCGGCGAGCTTGTCGAGCTGGCCGATACCCGCGAGATCTTTGCCAACCCGCGCCACCCCTATACCCAGGGCCTGCTGCGCTGCGTGCCGCGCCTGGGCATCGACAAGGCCGGCAGCCAGCTGTACCCGATCCGCGGCAGGGTGCCCGCGCCCGACCGGCTGCCGCCCGGCTGCGTGTTCGAGCCGCGCTGCGACTACGCCCGCGACGCATGCCGCGCCGAGCGGCCGCCGCTGCGCGAGCTGGGCGGCCAGCACCTCAGCCGCTGCCTGCTCGCCGAGCAGATCGACCCGCGCGCCTGGCGCCCGCCCGGCGATGTGATCAGACTGATCGAGCCTACCAACATTGACGAAGAACCAAAGACGAAAGACGAAAGCACTCCAGCGGTTCTTCGCCCTTCGCCGCTGGCTTCGGCAGCTGCGCCAGACGGCCAGGGCGCGCTGCTGAGCGTCGACGAGCTCAAGACCTACTATCGCCACAGCGCGTCCTCGGCCTCGCCGCTGAGCCTGCTCGGGCTCGGGCCAAAAGAGTTTGTGAAGGCGGTCGACGGTGTCAGCTTCGCGCTGCCGCCGGGCAAAACCCTGGGCGTAGTCGGCGAGTCGGGCTGCGGCAAGAGCACGCTGATCAAGACGATCATCGGCCTGGAGGACATGAGCGGCGGCACGGTCGAGTTCCTCGGCTTCGACCTGACGCGCAAAGCCAGCCAGCGCGACCTATCGCTGATCCGCGAGCTGCAGATGGTGTTTCAGAACCCCGACGCCACCATGAACCCGAGCTACAGCATTGGCGCGCAGATCGAGCGCCCGCTCAAGCGCTTCAAGGTGGTGCCGGGCAGCCAGGTGCACGACGAAGTGGTGCGGCTGCTGCAGGCGGTGAAGCTCGACGAGCACTACTACGACCGGCGGCCGCGCCAGCTCTCGGGCGGCGAGAAGCAGCGCGTCGGCATCGCGCGCGCCTTCGCCGGCCGCCCCGACCTGGTGCTGTGCGACGAGCCAGTGTCGGCGCTCGACGTGTCGGTTCAGGCGGCGGTGCTGAACCTGCTGCTCGAGATCCAGCGCGAGCACGGCACCACGATGATCTTTATCGCGCACGACCTGAGCGTGGTGCGGTTCTTCTCGGATTTCGTCGCGGTGATGTACCTGGGCAAGGTCGTCGAGATCGGCCCGGCCGAGGCAATCTACGCGCCGCCCTACCACCCCTACACCGAGTCGCTGCTGGCGGCGGTGCCCATCCCCGACCCGAGCGTCGAGCAGAAGCACATCCGGCTCGAGGGCAGCGTGCCGAGCCCGCTGCACCCGCCAAGCGGCTGCCGCTTCCACACGCGCTGCCCGCGCCGCCAGCTGCTGCCCGACGGCGGCGCGATCTGCGCGGCCCAGGAGCCGCCCTGGCAGGAAGCCGGCGACGGCCACAAGATCCTGTGCCATATTCCGCTCGAAACCCTGCGCAGCCTGGAGCCCGTGGTCGAGGCGGCGAATCCTTTATAAGCCGACTGCTTATCGGCTAGGGCAGCAGATTGGCCTGCGATGCGGCGCTTGCGCCCGCATACCAGGCAGCGAGAGCGGGCGGGGAGAGGGCACCGCGCTTCAAAACCAAGCATAGCGAAAAGGCAGCCCAATGCTTGTCAAAGACTATATGACCCGCCACCCGATTATGATCGAGCCAGGCCGGCGCGTGCTCGAGGTGCAGAAGCTCATGGCCGACAACAACATCCGGCACCTGCCGGTGGTCGGCGATGGCAAGCGGCTGATCGGCCTGGTCACGCGCCAGCGCATCGCCATCCGGCCCGAGCAGGTCGGCAGCCTCGACCCATGGGAGCTGACGCGCTACCTCTCGGGCCTGACGGTGGACAAAGTGATGATCAGCGGGCCGGACCTGGCGACGATCGCGCCGGACGCGACACTTGAGCAGGCCGCCGACCTGATGATCGCCCGCAAGATCAGCGGCCTGCCGGTGGTGGAAGATAACGGCATTGTGGTGGGGATCATCACCGAGACCGACCTGCTGATCGAGCTGCGCAACCTGCTCGGCGCGATCGACCCCGGCTGGCGCGTGGTGATGCGCGTGCCCGACCGCAACGGCGAGTTCCGCAAGCTCATCCGCGTGATCTCCGACAACGGCTGGGGCATCATGGCGCTGGGCAGCGTGCGCACGCCCAAAGATCCAAACCACTGGGATCTGATCGTCAAGGTGCGCCACGCCCAGCGCGACGCGCTTGTCGCGGCGCTCAACAGCATCGAGGGCCAGCAGCTTGTGGATCTGCGCGAGACAACCGAGGAGGCGCGGTAGCGGGCCGGCAGCTTCGCTCTAGAGCAGGCCGAAGCGCGGGTAGCGAAAGATCAGCGCGCGCATCACGAACATCATCTGGTCGTTCGGCGTGCCGCACACCATGACGCTCATCTGCTCGTCGAGGCCCCAGCCGCGCGGTCGCGACGCGCTCATGAGGATGCAATTGCTCTGGGCGTACGACTCGGGGCCAAGTGCGAAGCGAACCGAGTACCAGTTGTACACTTTGTTGAAAGCGTCGGTGGTGCGGTACACCGAGGTGCGGCGGATGACAAAGTTTGGCGTGTAGCGCGTGATCGTCGCGTCGGCCACGCGCGTGGCGCCGGGGTATTCGGTGGCCTGAAACGAGCGGTACAGCAGCGCGCCCAACCCAGCCAGGCCGAGCACGGCCAGCAGCACGGCGGTTGCGGCCGCCGCGCGCCAGCGCCGGGATCGTGGTTCGCGCTCCATCGCTTCACCCGCCTCGGCTGCGCGCCGCGCGGGGCGCGGGCAGCCTAAGAAACAGCTTGCTGTGCATAGTATACGATAGCACAGCCGGAAACGATCTCAATAGCGGAACTTGCGCGTCTCGTTCCTGTCAATAACACGAGTTACGCGGTGTCCTCCCGCGTGGGAGGTTTGGAGGGCGCAAGCCCTCCAAGATCACTCTTTTTGGCTGGTCGCGGCCACCGCCGTGGCCGCGACCAGCCAAAGAGGTTTACGGGGGCGGCGAAGCCGCCCCCGAACCCCTACCACGTAAGTCCTGTCAATAAAGAAAGGCATTCTCCCGACTATGTCCTCACCGTCGTACTACATCTGGCCTGGCCAGGTTTACTTTGGCTTCGGCGCCGCAGGGCGTGTTGGCGCCGAGGCCCGCGCCGAGGGCGCGCGCCACGTGTTTGTGCTGGCCGACCCCGGTGTGGTGAAGGCTGGCCTGATCGAGCCGGTGCTGGCCTCGCTGGTGGCCGCCGGCGTGTCGCACACGCTCTACGACCAGGTCGAGCCTAACCCCAGCACCACCTCGGTCGACGCCGCTGTGTCGGCGTTTCGCGAGAGCGCGGCCGACCTGATCGTCGGCATTGGCGGCGGCAGCGGCCTCGACACCGCCAAGGCCGTGCGCATGGTGGCCGGCGGCCCGCCCGAGGGGCGCGTGGCCGAGTACGCCTACCGCATGGGCGACAAGGCGCGCCCGCACCCGAAGGCGCTGCCGCCGTATATCGCCATCCCGACGACAGCCGGCACCGGCGCCGAGGTGACGCCCTGGGCGGTGATCACCGACGCGGCCGACAAGTTCAAGTTCGGCGTAGGCGGGCCGCGCTCGGTGCCGACAATGGCGATCATCGACCCCGAGCTGATGCTGACGCTGCCGGCGTTTCTGACCGCCGCCACCGGCATGGACGCGCTGACCCACTGCATCGAGGCGTATGTCTCGACCAACGACAACCCGGTGCTCGACCCGATGATCCTGCACGGGATCGAGCTGGCCGGGCGTGCGCTGCCGGCCGCAGTGGCGCGCGGCGACAACCGCGCCGCGCGCTACGACATGGCCCAGGCGGCCTATATCGGCGGCGTGGCGATCAGCTCGAAGTGGCTGGGCGCGTGCCACTCGCTGGCGCACCAGCTCTCGGGGTTTGCGAACGTGCAGCACGGCCTGGCGAATTCGATCATGCTGCCGCACCAGATGGCCTACAGCCTGCTGGGGGCCTACGAGCGCTACGCGCGCGTCGGCGCGGCGCTGGGCGTGCCCGCCGAGGGCAGCCTGCGCCAGAGCGCCGAGCGCGCCGTCGAGGCCGTGCGCCAGCTCGCGGTCGACGCCGGGCTGCCCACGCGCCTGCGCGACGTGGGCGTGACCGAGGCGATGATCAAGCCGATGGCCAAGCTGTCCTACACCGTCGACCTGAACTGGTGGACCAACCCGCGCTCGGTGAACGAAGATGCGATGGAGGCGCTGTATCGGGCGGCGTTCTAGCGGCTTGCGCCTGGCTTGTTCGGGGCGCTTCGCCCCCGTGCCTCCGAGTAGGGGAGTATCAGATCCTTTCGGGGCGCTTCGCCCCCGTGCCCCCGAGTAGGGGAGTATCAGATCCTTTCGGGGCGCTTCGCCCCCGTGCCCCCGAGTAGGAAAACCCGGCCGGTTTTCCTACGACCTTTCCGGCTGAACGAGCGCTGTGCTGGCGAGCAATGTCAAGCGATCATGCCTTAGGGCAACAAAGCAGCTATTCTGTGCCCCAAGGCATGCACCACCGGCGCCGCATGCAAGGCGGCATTCTTTGACGGGGTCTGGGGCGAAGCCTCAGCCGGGGGTGCAGGGGCGTCGGCACGCCCCAGCCGCGGGGCACGGGGGCGCGTAGCCCCCGAAGTAGCCTTGGCGGGGGTCGGGGGCGCAGCCCCCGAAGTAGCCTTGGCGGGGCACGGGGGCGCGTAGCCCCAGAGGCGCGAGGAGCACGGGGGCGCGCAGCCCCCGGAGACGCGAGGAACACGGGGGCGCGCAGCCCCCGGAGACGCATGGGGCGTAGCCCCCTAGAGGCGCATAGGGGCGCGTAGCCCCGAACATAGCCAAAAGCCGGCTCTTGCACGAGATACTATGAAGATCGACTCAATCCAAATCCACCACTACCGTCTGCCGCTCGACCCGCCGTTCCACGCGTCGTGGGATCCGCGGCCGCGCACCAGCCACACCGCCACGCTCGTGCGCGTGCGCGCCGGCGCCTACGAGGGCGTCGGCTCCGGCGACGCGATGCTGGGCTTCGCCGGCCACGAGCACCTGTTCATCGGCCGCGACCCGTTCGAGATCGAGCGGCACGTGCGCATCCTCGACAACCTGCAGTTCATGTACGGGCGCATGTGGCCGCTCGAGGTGGCGCTGTGGGATCTCATGGGCCAGATCAGCGGCCAGCCGCTCTGGAAGCTGCTGGGCGGCCGCGAGGCCCGCGTGCGCATGTACGCCTCGTGCGGCGAGCGCCGGCCGGCCGACGCGCGCGCCGCCTCGGCCCGCGCGCTGCGCGATGCGGGCTTCCCGGCGCTCAAGGTGCGCTTTCACGCCGCCGACCCGCGCGACGACATCGCAGTGGTGCGCGCGGTGCGCGAGGCCGTTGGCCCCGACATGCACATCCTCGTGGACGCCAACCAGGGCTGGCAGATGCCCTGGGACGCCGCGCCGTCGGGGGATTTCAAGACGGCGCTATGGGTTGCCGATGCGCTGGCCGAGCTGGGCGTCTACTGGCTCGAGGAGCCGCTGCAGCGCCACGACTACCGCGGCCTGGCCGATCTGCGCCGCCGCGCGCGCCTGCGGATCGCCGGCGGCGAGGGCAACCGCGAGTACAGCGAGCTGCGCGAGTACCTGCGCCACGGCTCGTTCGACGTGTACCAGGCCGACGTGGTGTGGAGCACCGGGGTGCTGCGCGCCCGCCAGCTCGCGGGCGAGGTGCAGGCCGCCGGCGCGATCTACTCGCCGCACACCTGGGGCGATGGCCTGGTGCTGCTGGCGAACCTGCATGTCTGCGCGGCGCTCTCGACCGCGCCGTTTGTCGAGTACCCGATCGACCCGCCGGGCTGGACGCCCGAGCGCCGCGATTTCATTCTGCCGCGGCCGATCCTGCCCGACGCCTCGGCGACGATCGCGCTGCCCGATGCCCCCGGCCTCGGCGTGGCGATCGACTGGGGCGCGCTCGAGCCGCTGCGGATTCATACCGGAACCATGGAGTAGTTATTCTTAAGATCGTGCAGATGATACAGATTTTTCTGGCGGGTGGCGGCCACGAATGTGGCCGCACCCGCCAGAAGTGCGAGGGCATAGCCCCTCGCGCACCCTTCAAACAGGCTCTGAGGATTGCCTACAAAGAAATACATGATGCAGTTGAAGCTTACCTCGCCATGCTGCCTGCTGCTCGGCATGGCCGATATCGACGGCCGGACGCACCAGCTGGGCGTAGCGCTGACCTACCCGCCCATCGAGATCGAGGCGCGCCGCTCGGCGCTGCTGCTGATCACCGGCGGGCGCGCCGACCTGGCCTACCGCCAGGCCGAGCGCTTTCTCGAGCACCACGGCCTGCCGCGCCAGGGCGAGATCGAGATCGAGCTGGCCATCCCGAGCTTCATGGGCCTGGGCTCGGCCGGGATGCTCGGGCTGAGCGTGGCGCGCACGCTGGCGGAGCTGGGCGAGCTGCCCGCCGACGACGCGCAGGCGCTGGCCAGTGCGGCAGGCCTCGGCGCCGACGAGGCGCTCGAGACGCACGCGTTTGCCCACGGCGGCCTGCTGCTCGTCGACGACTCGGGCGGGCTGGCCCGCCGCGTGCCGATCGCGCACGCCGGCGAGGACGCCGCCTGGGTGTGGGTGCTGGTGCTGCCACGCGTGCCCTCCGGCGCGGTCGAGTCGCTCGAGGCCGAGCGCCGCGCCGAGCTGCGCGCCGCCGCGCGCCACCTCGGCGCTGGCCGGGCGAGCTGCGAGCAGCTGTTTGGCGCGGCCGAGCGCGACGACATCGCGGCCTTCGCGGCGGCGCTGGGCGAGATCCAGCAGCTCAACGACGACGCGCTGCGCCTCGCCGAAACGCCGCACCCGCTCGACGACGCCGAGGCCCGGCTGCTGGCGATCATGCGCGGCCACGGCGCGCTGGTGTGTGGCCGAGCGCTCGGCGGCCTGGCGCTGTATGGCCTGATCCAGGGCGCCGGCCCCAGCCGGGCGCTACGCCGCGCGCTCACCGCCGAGCTGGGCTTCTTCGGCGGCAGCGTGATCGGCAGCGTGTGCTCGCCACACGGCGCTACGCTCGAGTGATACATTCGGTCTTTACCGCCACGACACCAAGGCACCAAGGGTTGGAAGCAGGCTGCGCGTAGAGCATTGCACAACAATCTTGGTGTCTTCGTGCCTTGGTGGCTACGTTTCTTCTCGCTACTACGAAGGCAGTAGCAATTGGTCTTTACCGCCACGACACCAAGGCACCAAGGGGTGGAAGCAGGCTGCGCGTAGAGCATTGCACAACAATCTTGGTGTCTTCGTGCCTTGGTGGCTACGTTTCTTCTCGCTATCAAAAAGGCAATACCAATGACCACACGCACAGCCTCCGACCGCCGCGCGGCGCGGCGCGAGCAGCGCCGGCGCTCGCCGATCGAGCAGCTGCCGTTTCGCCAGCTTAGCAACTGGCTGCCTCCGGTCGAGATGCTCGCGCCCGATCAGCTCGAGCAGATCCACGACACTTCCATGCGCATCCTTGAGGAGATCGGCCTCGACTTCCTCGACGCCGAGGCGCTCGATATCTGGGAGCGCGCCGGCGCGAAGGTCGATCGCTCGGCTCAGCACGCATGGATCGACCGTGGGATCGTGCTTGAGGCCGTGGGCAAGGCGCCGCACGAGTTTACGCTGCGCGCGCGCAACCCGGCCAAGAACCTGCGCATCGGCGGCAACAATATTGTGTTCGTCAGCACCAGCGGCACCGCGTTCGCCTCGGACCTCGACAGCGGCCGCCGGCCCGGCACGCTGGCCGACGTGCACACGCTGGCCAAGCTGGTGCATATGTGCAACCCCATCCACGTGCTCGAGAGCCAGATCACCGAGCCGCAGGATCTGCCGGTGCAGGTGCGCCACCTCGAGCGCGGCCGGGCGATCTTTACGCTCAGCGACAAGGTGGTGGCCCAGGCGGCCCACGGCCGCAGTGTGGCCGCCGACTGCCTGGCGATGGCGGCGATCGTGTTCGGCGGCGCCGAGGCGCTGCGCCGTGAGCCCGCGTTTGCCGCGATCGTCAACGCCAACAGCCCGCTGCGCTGGGACACCAGCATGCTCGGCGGGCTGATCACCTACGCGCGCGGCGGCCAGCCGCTGGTGGTGACGCCGTTCATCCTCGCGGGCGCGATGAGCCCGATTACCATGGCCGCCGCCGTGGCGCAGCAGAACGCCGAGGCGCTGGCGGCGATCGCGCTGACCCAGCTGGTGAACCCCGGCGTGCCGGTGATCTACGGCGGCTTCACTACCAACACCGATATGACTAGCGGCAGCCCGGCGTTCGGTACGCCCGAGGGCGCGTGGGCGTTTTTTGCCGGCGCGCAGCTGGCGCGGCGCTACGGCCTGCCCTACCGCGGCAGCGGCGGCCTGAATACCGCCAAGACGCCCGACGCCCAGGCGGCTTTCGAGAGCCAGTGGTGCCTGTGGCCCACGGTGATGAGCCACACCAACTGGGTGCAGCACGCCGCCGGCTGGCTCGAGTCCGGGCTGGTGGCCTCGTTCGAGAAGCTCATCCTCGACGTCGAGGGCCTCGCGATGATGCAGCACCTGCTCGGCGGCGTCGAGGTGAGCGCCGACACGCTGGCGTTCGAGTCGATCAAGGCGGTGGGGCCGGGCGGGCACCACTTCGGCACCGAGCACACCGCCGCGCGCTACCAGAGCGAGTTCTACCGGCCGATCATTGGCGACCGGCTGAACATCGGCCAGTGGGAGGAGGCCGGCCGGCCCGACGCGGCCCAGCGCGCCAACCGCATCTGGAAGGAGCTGCTGCAGAATTATGAGCGCCCGCCGATCGATCCCGGCGTCGAGCAGGAGCTGAACGAGTTTGTCGATCGCCGCGCGCGCGAGCTGGTGTAGCGCGGGCATCGCGCCGCTTCGGGGGCTAAGCGCCCCGCGGCCGGCTTTCGGGGGCTACGCGCCCCCGCGCCCTGCGGCCGGCTTTCGGGGGCTACGCGCGCCCCGCGCCCTGCGGCTTGGTTGTCGGGGGCTACGCGCCCCCGCGCCCTGCGGCCGGCTTTCGGGGGCTACGCGCTCCCGCGCCCTGCGGCCGGCTTTCGGGGGCTACGCGCCCCCGCGCCCTGCGGCAGGGGCGTGCCGACGCCCCTGCACCCCCGGCTGGGGCTTCGCCCCAGGCCCCGTCAAAGCAAGCCATCTCTGTTTGAGCGCCAGTGGTGCATGCCTTGTGGCGCAGAAGGACGTGCTGGGTTGCCCTGAGGCATGATCGGATCACGGCGTTGCTGGCACGGCGCTCTTTTAGCCGGAAAGGTGGTGCATGCCTTGTGGCGCAGAAGGACGTGCTGGGTTGCCCTGAGGCATGAACGGATCACGGCGTTGCTGGCACGGCGCTCTTTTAGCCGGAAAGGTGGTGCATGCCTTGTGGCGCAGAAGGACGTGCTGGGTTGCCCTGAGGCATGAACGGATCACGGCGTTGCTGGCACGGCGCTCTTTTAGCCGGAAAGGTGGTATGCCTTGTGGCGCAGAAGGACGTGCTGGGTTGCCCTGAGGCATGAACGGATCACGGCGTTGCTGGCACGGCGCTCTTTTAGCCGGAAAGGTTGTAGGAAAACCGGCAGGGTTTTCCTACTCGAAGGCCGGGGGCGAAGCGCCCCGGAAAGCTGGAGCACGGGGCGAAGCGCCCCGGAGAGCTAGGGCCGGGGGCGCAGCACCCCGGAAAGCTGGGGCACGGGGGCGCAGCACCCCGGAAAGCTGGGGCACGGGGGCGCAGCACCCCGGAGAGCTAGGGCCGGGGGCGCAGCGCCCGCGCCCCGAGCAGAAAGCAACCAAACATGAAAACCGCCTACGAATACATCGTCGTCGGCTGCGGCGGCATTGGCAGCGCCGCAGCCTACTGGCTGGCGCGCGCGGCCGGCCGCGAGGTGCTGGCGATCGAGCAGTTCGCGCTCGGCCACGAGCGCGGCGAGTCGCAGGATCACTCGCGGATCATCCGGCTGGCCTACCACGCCCCGGCCTACACCGCGCTGACCCGCCACACCTACGCCGCCTGGGCCGCCGCCGAGGACGAGTCGGGCGTGCGGCTGGTGCACCGCACCGGCGGCCTCGACTTCGAGCTGGTCGCCGGCGAGCAGCCGCAGTACATCGGCCACTACGCCGATTCGATGGACGCGGCCGGGATCGCCTACGAGCGGCTTGGCGCGGCCGAGGTCATGGCGCGCTGGCCGCAGTTCCGCCTGCCGGGCGCCGCGCGCGCGCTGTACCAGGCCGACAGCGGGCTGGTCGACGCGCGCAAGGCCAACGCGGTGCACGCCACGCTGGCGCGCGCGCGCGGCGCGACGATCCTTGAGTCTACGCCGGTGCGCGCGATTCGCCCCTCCGGCGACGGCGCCGAGGTCGATACCGCCGCCGGCACGTTCCGCGCGCGGCGCGTGGTGGTGGCCTCGGGCGCGTGGAGCAACCAGGTGCTGCGCGCCGCCGGCACAACCCTGCCGCTCACGGTGACGCAAGAGCAGGTGACGTACTTCGCGACGCCGCACCTGCGCGAGTTTGCGCCCGACCGCTTCCCGATCTGGATCTGGCACGGCGGCGCGCGCGAGTGCTTCTACGGCTTCCCGGTGTACGGCGAGGTCGCCGCCAAGGCCGGGCAGGACGTCGGCGGCGAGGTGGTGACCGCCGACACGCGCACGTTCGAGCCGAACCCGCGCGCCCACGCCGACCTGCTGCGCTTCCTCGAGACGTACATCCCGCGTATGGTCGGCCCCGAGCTGTATACCAAAACCTGCCTGTACACGCTCACGCCCGACCGTGATTTCGTGATCGACAGGCTGCCCGCGCACCCGCAGATCGCCGTGGCGATCGGCGCTGGCCACGCCTTTAAGTTCGCCGGCCTGATCGGCAAGATCCTTAGCCAGCTGGCGGTCGACGGCCGCTCGGAATATCCGATCGACGCGTTCCGCATCGATCGGCCCGCGCTTACCGACCCCAGCTTCCCCGCCTCGTTTATGGTGTAGCCGGCTCTGTAGTTGGTTGCATCTGGTTTCTGCTGCGGCGCGCGGCTTAGCTTCACGCCGCAGCAGAAAGGCGAGCCGCACCTCGGTACGCGCGGGGCTGCATCCGCTCCGCCCCTGCGCGCGCTAGCCGACGAAGTACGCGCGGTTCTTGCCGGCGTAGCCGCGCAGCGCCGCCGGGACGGCGCTCTCGGCATAGATCGCCGACACCGGGCACTCGGCTTCGCAGGCGCCGCAGTCGATGCACTCCTCCGGGTTGATGTAGAACTGGTCGTCGCCCTCGTAGATGCAGTCGACCGGGCACACGGCCGAGCAGGCGGCGTTTTTGGTTTCGATGCAGGCTTCGGTGATGATGTAGGCCACGGTGTTCCTCCTTATGCTTGGTTGCAATGCAGGCGCGTGCGCCGCGCCTCTACGGTGCGGCCGCCGATCGGCGGGGTGTGGCGGGCTGCCTGCGGGCGCGGCGCGCCTGCCGCAGCCGGTGGGCCGTGAGTCCGAGCAGCACGGCCACGCTGGCGCCGTACAGCCCGATCGCCCAGGGCGCCGCGCTGTCGGTGCCGGCGGACAGCGCGTGCACCAGCGACAGCACGAACGACACAAAGCTCAGGTAGTGGATCAGCCGCCACAGCCGGTGCCCCAGCCGCGCGCGTATGTAGAAGCTCAGGGCCACCAGCGCCATGATGTAGAAGCCAATCTTGCCCAGCAGACCCATCCAGAATGGCCGGTAGCTCGACCCCGCGAACGGCAGCAGGCCCTTGCCGAGCGTATAGCCCAGCGCGGCGTCGCCCAGCAGCGTCAGCACGTGGATCAGCGTGAAGCTGACGCCCAGCAGGCTGACGTAGCGGTGCACGTCGGCCGCAGCCGGGCCGCCCGGCCAGATGCGCGAGAGCTTGCTGCTGATCGAGACGCCCAGCGCCATCGACAGCCACAGCAGCGCATAGGCCACAAACCCGCCGGCGCGCGCCAGCATCAGGTAGCCGGCCGGCGCCAGCGATGGCAGTACGATCGGCCCGGCCGGCCGCCAGATCGGCAGCGTCGCCAGGATCAAGATGCTGCTGACGACTGACACCGCCAGCACGCGCACTATGCGCAGCCCGAGCGGAATGCTGTACGTCGGCGGCGCGATGCGCTCGCCTGGCTGGGCCGCGCCGGTGGCGGGGCGCACCTTTGATGCCTGGGCAGCCACTTGAACGACAGGTTGCGATGGCATAGCAGGTTGCCTCCTTCTCCTAGCGGGCGAACGCCTGGTCGATTGGTACAACGGCGGCCTGCAGATCGACGGCGTAGACCGTGCGCTGCACCAGCGGCTCGGATTGGCGGTTCAGCGCTACGCCCCCGCCGATGGTGGCCGTGAGCGCCAGAAGGCCGATCACGATCTTCGAGGCTACAACCCGGTGGTTTGAACGTTTGGCTGGCTGTCGTGCTGGCATGTCGGTTCCTCTCCTATCAGCTGTTGCCCGCTTTAGCTCGCGGCGCCATTCTCATAGTCGCGCTGCTCTCGCCAAAGCAACGGCCGGTTAGATTACAGCGGCATCTCAGCAGACAGGCGGTACTTTTCATCTATGGTGCTGAGATTGTGGCGCAAAGCGCCACAATCTCAGCACAAAAGAAAGCGAAGTACCATGCTGCCGCAGGCAGAAGGAGCCGATATCGCAGGCGACCGCGTAACTCGTGTTAACCAGGCGCTACGATAGCACGCGCTGCT
>NZ_JAXLWP010000036.1:0-68771 GCF_046328425.1 Kouleothrix sp. | reverse complement strand
GGCAGCATGGTACTCAGCCATCGTTGCGTGTGCGTTTTTCTGCGCAGAGCGCGGAAAAACGCACACAGATACAGAATCAGGGGCGCTCAGCATTCGGCAGAGCGCTGGCAGCGTCACAGCAGCCGCTCGGCCGGCGCCCGCTCGATCTTCAGCAGCTCGCACAGGCCGGGCAGCACCAGCGTGGCGTACAGCGCGCTCATCTGCTCGGGGCTGTAGGGCTGCTTCTGCTCAAACCACCACGCCAGCAGCTCAAACAGCGTCGAGGCACAGTGAAGCGTCGCAATGCTGCGCAGCCGCGCGTCGGCCGCTTCGCCGGGCACAATCCGCGCCAGGCGCTCGGCCAAGCGCTCGGCCAGAAACTGCTCGACCCGCCGCAGCACGTGCTCGCCGCCGCGGCTGCCGACGATCGCGCGGTACTCGGCTTGGTGCTGGGCGGTGTGGCGGAAAAACACCAGGCTGAAGCGCTCCACCGGCGCCGACTGGTCGGCCGGCAGATCAAACAGGCTGTGCAGACGCTCGAACCCGCTCATCAGCAGGTCGTCTTTGTCGTAAAAGTGGGCGTAGAACGTCGAGCGACCAACGTCGGCCCGGTCGAGAATATCCTGCACGGTAATCTCGCCGTACTGGCGCTCGCGCATCAGCGCCAGCAGCGCGTCGGTCAGCAGGTGGCGGGTACGCCGCACGCGCCGATCGGTCTGCTCGGTCTTCATCTGGCGTCCTCACGTTCTCGCACAATCGGGGCAGCGCTGTTCGCTAATGAATAGTCGCCCGGCATCTGGTTATTGCCCGGCGCCCCTCCCGGTAGTATAACCGATCTCGAACACAATGTTCGGTATGGAATAGACTGTTTTAGGAGGAAATGACCATGCACCATGCCAGCCACAGCCACATAGCCAGCCGGGGCGGCCACGTAATCCACTGGGCCACGGCCTACGATCTGTTCCTCGAGCGCATCTCGCGCCTGAGCGACGCGCGCGTGATTGCGATTGCCGGCATCCGCCCGGGCGACACGGTGCTCGACGTGGGCTGCGGGCCAGGCAGCCTCACGCGCGCCGCCCAGCGCGCGGCCGGTGCACACGGCGCGGCCTACGGCATCGACCCCGCACCCGAGATGGTGGCGCGCGCCCAGCGCAACGCCCGCCGAGCCGGCTCGACCGCGCGCTTCCAGGCTAGCGGGATCGAGGCGCTGCCCTTTCCCGACGGCATGTTCGATCTGGCGATGGGCCGGCTCATGTTTCACCACCTGAGCGACGAGCAGAAGCGCGCCGGACTGCGCGAGATTCGCCGTGTGCTGAAGCCCGGCGGCATGTTCCTGACCGTCGACGCCGAGATTGCGCCTCATGGGCTGGTCGGCCGCCTGCTGGCGCACTCTTCTGCAGCGCCGATGAGCCATATCAGCATTGCCGAGTACGCCAGCATGTATGCCGAAGCCGGCTACGCCGACATCCGCAGCGGGCCGACGGGCGCGCGCTTTCTGGCGTATGTGAGCGGCCGCTCGCCCGGCGCTTAGAGGCGCCCACAACGCAGCAGCCGCCGACGAAGCGCTCGTCGGCGGCTGCTGGCGCGTTTCGGTGGCTGAGGTGGCTACTCCATGCCCAGGTAGGCCTTCTGCACCGTCTCGTTCTCGCTCAGCGCCTTGGCCGAGTCCGACAGCACAATCTGGCCAGTCTGCAGCACGTAGCCGCGGTGGGCGATGCCAAGCGCCATGAGCGCGTTCTGCTCGACGAGCAGAATGGTGGTGCCCTGGGAGTTGATATCTTTGATGATATTGAAGATCTGCTCGACCAGCACCGGCGCCAGGCCCATCGACGGCTCGTCGAGCAGCAGCACCTTGGGCCGGCCCATCAGCGCGCGGCCGATCGCCAGCATCTGCTGCTCGCCGCCCGAGAGCGTGCCGCCGTACTGGCCAACGCGCTCCTTCAGGCGCGGAAACAGGCCGAACACCCGCTCCATATCGCTCGCGATATTGGTTTTATCGGTGCGGGTAAACGCGCCCATCTCGAGGTTCTCGCGCACCGTCAGGCGCGGGAAGATCCGCCGGCCCTCCGGCGACTGGAGCACGCCAAGGTTCACGACCTTGTGCGCGGGAATCTGGTCGATCCGCTGGCCTTCAAGCGTCACCTGGCCCTGGCGCGGCGGCGTAATGCCCGAGATCGTGCGCAGCGTGGTGCTCTTGCCGGCGCCATTCGAGCCGATCAGCGTGACGATCTCGCCTTTTTCAACCGTGAGCGAGATGCCCTTGAGGGCGTGGATGTTGCCGTAGTAGGTGTGAACGTCTTTCAGTTCCAGAAGCGCCATAGTGCCCTCATCAATCCACAGATTGCACAGATTGCACAGATTACACAGATTGCAAGACTTCCGCAGTCAGCGTTCTTAGCCTTCGGCGGGACGGTACTTTTGTAATCTGTGGACAAATCATCCGCTAGCCTAGCGCCGCAGTGGCCGTCGATTTTCGGCCGCCCTTGCCGTGGGCAGCCGCGCCCTTGCCGAGGTACGCCTCGATCACCTGCGGGTCGCTCTGCACCTCGCCGGGCAGGCCCTCGCTGATCTTCGCGCCGTGGTCGAGCACGGTCACCTTCTCGGAGATGCCCATCACCACCTTCATATCGTGCTCGATCAGCAGCACCGTCACGCCCTTTTCCTTGCGCGAAGGGCTCTCGTAGTCGCTGCGCAGGTGGTAGATCAGCCGCGTCAGGTCGTCGGTCTCGGCCGGGTTCATACCGGCGGTCGGCTCGTCGAGCAGCAGCAGCTTGGGGTCGGTGCCGAGGGCGCGCGCCACCTCGAGCCGGCGCTGGTCGCCGTACGGCAAGTTCTTGGCCGTCTCGTCGGCGCGCTTGCGGCCGAGGCCCACGAAGTCGAGCAGGTCGAGCGCGCGCCTACGCACCCGCTCTTCTTCCTGGCTCATGGCCTTCGAGCGGATGAGCGTGCCGAACACGCCGGCGCGCATGCGCGGGTGCTGGCCGACCATCACATTCTCAAGCGCGGTCATATTCGCGAACAGGCGAATATTCTGGAACGTGCGCCCGATGCCAAGCGCCGTCACCTGGTGTGGCTTCAGGCCATTGAGCTGTACGCCATCGAACAGCAGCGTGCCGGTGGTAGGGGTGTACAGCCCAGTGATCATATTGAAGAACGTGGTCTTGCCAGCGCCATTGGGGCCGATCAGGCCGCTGATCGACCCGCGCTCGATCACGAAGTCCACGTTGTTGACGGCCACGAGGCCGCCAAAGCGCTTGGTAATGCCAGTCGCTTCGAGTACAGGCGCCATATGGTTACTCCGTGCTCAGCTGAGCGTTATTATGCTCGACATCAAACGCGCTCGCGTTCTCGTGCCGCGCGGTCTCCTCGTCGGCGTGCAGCTCGGCGCGGCGGCGCGCGCTGGGCACGAGGCCTTCGGGCCGCACCAGCATCATGATCACCAGCACGATGCCAAACAGCATGAGCCGGTAGTCGGAGGCCTTGAAGTTGGCCAGGGCCTCGTTGTTCGAGTTCGACGCGATCTGCTTGAGCAGGTCGGTCAGGCGGTTGAGGAAGAAGATATCGGCCGAGACGATGATCAGGCCGCCGAGGATGACGCCAGGGATATTGCCGAGGCCGCCAAGGATCACCATACACAAGATCAGCACCGACTTATCGAACTGAAAGCTGGATGGCGTGATCGAGCCGAGGTAGGCGCCGTAGAACGCGCCGCCGAAGCCCGAGAACGTCGCGCCGAGCGCGAACGCCAGCAGCTTGGTGCGCACCAGGTCGATGCCCATTGAGGCAGCGGCCAGCTCATCCTCGCGCATGGCCATCCAGGCGCGGCCGAGCCGCGAGCGGCGCAGGCGGTTGATGAAGAAGATCGAGAAGCCAAAGATCACGATAATCAGGTAGTACCAGGGCGTGCGCTCGGTTGGCAGGAACTGGCCGGCGCCGCTGGTGCCGGGGATCGCCAGGGGTGTGCCGCCGATGTCGGTGCCATAGAAGAACGCATACAGCAGGAACACGGCCAGCAGCCCGCCGACGATCTTTGTCAGCGTGGTCGACTTCCTGGCGGCGCGCTCGTCGTCGAGCACGCGGCGCACCAGGTAGAGCGCGGCGAGCACCACCAGCACAAAGCCGATCAGCTCGATAATCATCGCCCCCGAGCCGTCGAGGCGCTGCACGATCGGCAGGAACGGCGGGGCGATCGCGCTGATGCCCGGGTCGCCGCCGGTCAGGTTCAGCGGCTCGCCAGTCGAAGTTTTGATCCAGTCGACGGCATCGAGGTTGGTGAACAAGATCGGCACAATCTCGCCGAAGCCCAGCGTCACGATCGCCAGGTAATCGCCGCGCAGCGGCAGCGTCGGCGCGCCGAGGATGATGCCAAACATCGCGGCGACGGCGGCGGCGATCCAGATCACCAGCCAGAACGAGAGCTGAAAGTTCGAGCCAAACTGGCCCGACAGGTGCGTCGAGGAGAGCATGCCGGCGGTATAGGCGCCGATCGCGAAAAACGCGGCGTAGCCTAAGTCGAGCAGGCCGGCATAGCCAACCACGATATTCAGACCCAGCGCCAGGATGATAAAGATCATGATCGGGATGATATCGCCGAGCCATGCCAGGCCGAGGCCGCGGTCGATCTGCGGCAGGAACAGCAGAAACGCGCCGACCACCGCGCCAACGAAGCGGGCGTGCGGCCGATGCCGGCGAGGTGCTGGCTAGCCGAGAGGATCGCCGCCACCGCCACCACGTCCACCAGGCCGATCAGGCCGGCCACCAGCGCCGAGCCGGCGGCGCCAGTCCCAATGGCTATGTCGAGCGCCGTCTGGCCGCCAGCGGGTCGAGCCACAGGCTGCGCCAGCAGCACCAGCGAATGATCCAGCACCACGCCGGCGGCCACGCCATTCAGCAAGCCGTAGCGCACACCATCGCGCGGCGTCTTGAGCGACTCGTTGTTTGCCGAGAGCAGACCGATGATCAGGCCGACGATCAGCGCGGCCATCCACACGGTTTTTCCCGCCGGCAATCAGAATCGTCGCGACGCGGCGACGCCGGCCCAGATACCAAATCGTACCTTACCCATCGCCCGCACCTACGCTTTCTGTCCGACATCCTCACCGAGCAGGCCGGTGGGGCGGAAGACCAGAATGGCCACAAGGATACCGAAGATCACGGCGTTGGTCCACTGTGTCGCCAAATACTGGTCCGACAGCGTCTGGATCAGGCCGATCAGGAAACCGCCGAGCATCGCGCCGACGACATTGCCAATGCCGCCGAGCACCGCCGACGTGAACGAGAGCAAGCCGGCCTTGAAGCCCAGGTCGAACACCACCTGAGTGGTATAGATCGCGGCGATCAGGCCGGCCGCCAGCTTTCAGCGCGCCGCCGAGCAAAAACGCCAGCGAGATCGTGCGGTCGACATCAATACCCATGAGGCGCGCAGCGTCGCGATCCTGGGCGGTGGCGCGCATAGCCTTGCCGGCGCTCGTGCGCTGCACAAGCAAGATAGCCAGTCATCAGCGACACGCTCACCAGCACCACGGCCACGTCAAGCCAGCTCAAATCGGCGCGCCTTCGCCGAAGAGGTTATTCGTCGACACCAGGCCCGCCGGCACGTCTTTCGACGCCACGTCGGTCGTGCCCATGATCTTGGGGTGCTTGGCGCGATCTCAAGCTCGACGCGCGCCGGGCTGCCCTCGGGGCCAAGCACGGCGTTGCGCGTGGCGTTCAGCGCCGAGACCGAGATGGCCGTGAGCAGCAGCAGCGGCACGAGCCACAGCGCCAGCCGCGCAATCGCCCGGTCGGTCTTCACGCGGCGGTTCAGCGCAATGCCCCACAGGCCAGCGGCGAACCGGCACCACAAACACCACCAGGCCGTACAGCGCGCCGGTATCGCCACGGCGCCACGGCAGCTTGCCCCACAGCAAAACCCATTGCAGAATAAACGAGATACCGATCGCCGAGATCAGCGGCGCCAGAGCAGGCGTTAGCGAGGCGGCGATGAGCGATCCGCTCGATGCATAGTTCAAGAACCCGTGAAGCACATCACGACGAAGATCAGGATAACGAACAGCGTCAGCGCGCTGCAGGGGTGGCGTCGTACGATTCCAGCCAGTCAAGCCGATCAGCATCAGCGCGGCAAACGAGCCGACATAAACACATCGCCGTGGGCGAAGTTGATCAGCTCGATGATGCCATACACCAGGGTGTAGCCGAGCGCAATGATCGCGAGGATCGCGCCTTTCGAGACGCCGGTGATCCAGCTGTTGAGCCAGCAGGCTGGGGTTTTAGATCGCCTGGCTGAGGATCGGAAGAGTACCAGCGCCAGCAGGAGCGCCGCTGTTACGCCGACGATCCATCGACCGATATTTTGGCTTGCAGGGCGGGCAGCCGGTTGCGCCGTTGGCCATCAGGGTCTCCTTCAAGATGAAACCGTTACGCCGTGGTACGCATGGGAAGCGCGGGGCATTACGCCAGCCCCGCGCTCCCCACTGGTGGCGCGCGCTCGCGCAGGATGGCGCCGCGAGCCGCGCCTGCCGGAGGACACTTCCAGCACGGTGGTGGTATCGGCGTCGAACTTGCCACCCTTCACCTGCACGCCGCTCATGGTCGTCGGGCTGGTGTCGCCGTTCGCGTCGATGCTGAACTTACCGGTCACGCCGTCGAAGTCCTTGGTCGAGAACACCGCGTCGAGGATGGCCGCGCGGTCCTTCTTGCAGACCTTGTTGATCGCGTTCAGCGCGACGTTGGTGGCCTCGTAGCCGTACACCGCGTACACCTCGGGCTCGCTGTTGAACTCCTTCTTGTACGCGTCGTACCACTCCTTGCCCTTGCCGGTGAGCTTCGAGGCCGGAACGCCGCCGAAGGTCGCGTAGGCGCCCTCGCCGGCCTCGCCCGCCGCCTCGAGGAACGCGTCCTCGTAGATGCCGTCGGGGCCCATGAACTTGCCGGTGTAGCCAGCAGCGCGCAGGTCCTTCAGCAGCAGGCCGGCGTTGTTCTGGGTGATACCGCCGAAGTACACCAGGTCGGGGTTCGCGCTCTTGATCTTGTGCCGAGGGCCTTGTAGTCCTGGGCTTTCTTGTCGATGCCCTCGTAGCCCTTCTCCTCGAAGCCATTCTCCTTGGCCTTGGCGCGGAACACGTCGGCAATGCCCTTGCCGTACGTCTCTCTGGTGTCGTGCAGGATGTAGGAGCCTCTTCACGCCCAGTTCCTTGGCCCAGTTGGCGGCCGCTGCGCCTGCAGGTCGTCGGCGGGCACCACGCACCGGAGTGTAGTTGCGCTTGCCGTTCGGGTAGTACTTCTCGGGCTCGCCGGCCTCACCCTTGCCCGGCTTGGTCAGGCCAGGGTAGGTGTTGGCCGGGCTGATCATCACCAGGCCGGCCTGGTTGAGGATCAGGATCGAGACCTTCGCGGCGCCGAGTTGAAGGTGCCGATGTACACCATCACGTCGGCGTCGGCGGCAGCCTTGTTGGCGTTGTTGGCTTCCTGCGTCGGGTCCCACTTGCCAGCTGCGGCGGTGGCGTCGTCCATATCCTCGTAGGTGATCTTGAACTGGCCATTGCACGCCTGGCTGTTGTCCTGCTTCAGGCGCTGGTTGATCGCATTCACCACCGTATCCGACTGGCCCTTCGACGAGCCGGTGCGCGGCAGCGACGAGACGATCTTGATGGTGCCACCCTCGCCGCCGCCTGCGGCCGCAGCCGGGGCCGTAGCCGCCGCTGCGCCGCCGCCGCTCGCCAGGGCCGTGGGCGACGCGGCGTGCCGCCGCCACCACACGCCGCCAGCAGGCCGGCGGTAACCGAGATCAGCAGGAACAAGCTAACTCGCCGTTTCATGGTTGCTCCTTCATACTTGCGGAATCTGTGTTCGGGCTACGAACAATCGGGTAAACGAATATGAAATGCCAGGTGGCCATTCGCAGCGCGCTGCTCGTGTGCTGCTGGGTCGATCGCTGCCTCGCGTACCTTGGCCGATCTCCTCCTTCTACGTCAAGAACATTCCAGTGAACTCCCAACGCCACAGTGGGGCAATTGCAACACTGAACTTTGACCCCTGGATATTCGCAGCTTGGTGTGGTGTGGCGCGTAGTGTATTCGATGCGGTTTGGTTTGTCAAGCGTTATGGATAGTTGCCCAGGGCTCGCGCAAAGCCGTTTTCTCACCCTCTTCCCCTGCTCGTGCGCTTGGGGTGAGGGGGTATTGTTGGCGTCGTGGTGCGGTCGCGTTGCGATCCGCACCACGACGCCAACGTTGGTTATGCCCGATAGAGGAGCAGGCAGAGCGAGCGGCCGAAAGACGTTGCACGAGCCTGGATAGTTGCCCGGCGCACACTACAGGATGCGCTCGAGAAAGCGGCGCGTGCGCTCGTCGCGCGGGTTGCTCAGGCACTGCTCGGGCGGCCCTTCCTCGACGAACACGCCGCCGTCCATGAAGATCGCGCGGTCGGCGACCTCGCGCGCGAAGCCGATCTCGTGCGTTACGACGATCATGGTCATGCCGTCGCGCGCGAGGTCGCGCATCACCGCCAGCACCTCGCCGATCAGCTCTGGGTCGAGCGCCGAGGTCGGCTCGTCGAACAGCATCACCTGCGGCTGCATTGTGAGCGCGCGCGCGATCGCGACGCGCTGCTGCTGGCCGCCCGAGAGCTTGCTGGGGTAGACGTCGCGCTTCTCGGCCAGGCCAACCTTGGCCAGCAGCTGCTCGGCCAGCGGTATCACCTGGCTCGGCTGCATGCCCTTGACAACCACGGGCGCCTCGATCAGGTTTTCGATCACGGTTTTGTGCGGGAACAGGTTGAAGCTCTGAAATACCATGCCGGCGCGCTGGCGCAGCTCGATGATCTGCTGGCGGTGCTCGCGGGTGCGCTCGCCGGCCGGCACGCTGATGCCCGCGACCGTGACGCGGCCTTCGTCGGGCTCTTCGAGGAAGTTGATGCAGCGCAGCAGCGTGCTTTTGCCCGAGCCCGAGCGGCCGATCAGGCACACGACCTCGCGCGGCGCCACCCGCAGGTTCACGCCCTTGAGCACTTCGAGGCCACCAAAGCGTTTGTGCAGGTTTTCGACCTGGACGATTGGCTGCATACTGTTGCCAATTGAATAGTGCAGATTGCACGCTCCGCGCGCCTACCCGGCAGGCAATCTGCAGTCGGCTACTAACGGTCGCTGCGCGCCATGCGGTGCTCGAGCTTGCCCTGGAAGTAGGTCAGCACGATGGTCATGAGCCAGTACCAGATCGCCGCCACCACCAGCGCCTCGAAGAAGCGCTGGCGCGGCGCGCCGGCCTGGCGCGCCAGGCCCATCAGCTCGAGCAGGGTGATTGCGCTGGCCAGCGAGGTATCCTTCTGCATGGCAATGAACTGGTTGCCGATGTCGGGGGTGATGATCCGCAGCGCCTGGGGCAGCACGATCCGCCGCATGGTCTGCCACGGCGTCATGCCCAGCGCGGCTGCGGCCTCGGTCTGGCCGCGGCCCACCGCCTGAATGCCGGCGCGGAAGATCTCGCTCATGTAGGCGCCGTAGTTCAGGCTCAGCGCCAGCACGGCCGAGGGAAACGCGTTCAGCACCAGGCCGAGCTGCGGCAGCGCCGAGTAGATAAAGATGAACTGCAGGAACAGCGGCGTGCCGCGCATCAGCGAGATATACAGGCCCGCCAGGCTGTTGAGCGGCGCCACGCGCGAGAGCCGGGCCAGCGCGGACAGCAGCGCCAGCACTACCGCCAGGATGATCGAGATGATCGAGAGCTGAAAGGTGACGATCACGCCGCGCGAGATAAACGGCCACCAGGTGGCGATAAACCCCCAGTCGAGCGCGATCGTTTTGATTGTGACCGGGCCGATCGAGAAGCGCGCGCCGCTGAAGAAGAACAGCAGCACCAGCAGCCAGACGCACCACCAGGCGATCAGCGAGGCGCGGAATCCGCTCCAGGGCCGGCGGCGCGCGGTGATCGCCTGTAGATCCAGGGCTTCCTTTGCCATGAGGCCCCCTTGTCATTAGGCTTCATCGGAAATACAGGAGCCTGGGGGGCTTTGCCCCGCCGAACCGCCCTGGCGGGGCGTGTATGCTCGTTTTGCGGCCGTACACGCCCCACCAAGAGAGGCTTCTTGGGGGCCTGCGGCCCCAACCCCACTTACGTCCAATAAAGTCTATTACGATGCACGTGGCTAGCGTTTGTGCCTTCGGCCAGGCAGCACATTCTGGTATATGGCGCACGGATGCCCACGCCGCGCGGAGCGGCGCCGGCGCGAGCCGCCCAGCTACTTCTTGCTGGTCAGGTCGCTGCTGTAGTATTTCTTCGCCAGCGCGGTGAGCGTGCCGTCCTTGTGCATATCGTCGACGATCGCGCTGATCGCGTCGGCGAGGCCCTTGGAGTCGAGCGGGCTCTTTTGATCGAGCGCGATGCCGAGATCCTCGTAGTACACCGGGTCGCCCAGCACCTTGAACGGCTGGCCGCCCTTGACCGCGTCCTCGATCGTCGGCAGCGCGGTGAGCACCGCGTCGAGGCGCGTGCCGTCGCCGAGCGCCAGATCGGTCAGCGCCAGCGCGTCGGTATCGTACACCTGCGCCGTCGCGCCATCGGGCGCGGGCTTGAGGATCGTCTCGCCCTCGAGATTCAGCTTGCCCTGCAGGTAGTCGAGGTAGGTGGTGGCCGCGCCGACGCCAACCTTCTTGCCCTTGAGGTCGTCGATCGAGGCGGCCTTGCTGTCCTTGTGCACCGCGAATGCCGCCGGGGTGTAGTAGTACGGGCTGCTGAAAAACAGCGCCTTGCGCCGGTCGGGCGTGATCGTCATCGAGCCGACGTTGATATCCCAGCGGCCATTCCAGCTGCCGGCCGTCACGGTGTCGAAGTTCACGTCGACGAACTCGGCCTGCACGCCCAGGCGCTTGGCGACCTCGCGGCCGACGTCGACGTCAAAGCCCTCAAACGAGCCGTCGGGGTTTTTGAAGCTCTGGGGCTTGTAGTTGGCGTCGGTGGCGATCAGCAGCTTGCCGCGCTTCTTTACGTCGGCCAGCAGGTCGTTGGCGCTGGCCGCCGGCGCGGCGGTGGCCTGGGGAGCCTGTGCGGAGGTTGGCGTGCTGGCCGTGCCGCCCTGGCCACACCCGGCCAGCACCAGCAGCACTAGCGCCAGTACGAGCAGCGCTAGAACACGAGGTTTGGACACAAAGTTGCTCCTTTCCGTGTGAAAACACGCACGAACATAGCAGCAGACAGGCGGCCGCCTGTTTGTCGCCACATTTCCTTACACTGCTGCGGAGCTACCAGGACATTTTGCGGGATTGATGAGCTGGCTTATTATAAGCTGCGCGAGAGCGCTGTCAAGCCCTGTGCGCACAACTGCGACAAGAGATGGTATCATGCCGGCGACGAAGCAGCTTTGAGGGAGCTGGCATATGGGCGAGAGCCGAAACACGCTGGTGATCTGGCTGGGCGGGGTGCTGCTGGCGCTGCTGCTGATCGTGATCAGCAGCCGGGCCGGCGGCGGGCCGAACAACGCCGCGCTGCAGCAGCGCTTTGCGCCGCGCCCGACCGACCCGAACGCGCCGACGGCGCAACCTTTCGAGCTGCCGCAGGTGCACCTGCCGAGCCTGCCGCCCGCCGTGCAGCAGCAGCTCACCGGGCTGCGCGACCGGCTGCTGGGCGGGCAGGCGGTGCCGGCGCTCACGCCGGTGGCCAGCGGGCCGCGCGCGCGCATAGAGGTGCGCCAGGTGCAGCGCGCCGGCGACCACACCCAGATCAGCGGGACGATCACCAATATCACCAGCGCGCCGCTGACGATCCCGCCCGGCGCGTTCGCGTTCCGCGACAGCGCCGGCATCACCTACGCTACCACCGGCAGCGGCGGCGCCACGCTCGACCCGAACCAGTCGACATCGTTCGACCTTGGGGTGCCCGCGCCGATCGGCCGCGGCCTGACGCTGATTGTGACGCTCCCGCCCGACCCGCCGCTCCAGCAGGTGCTGGTCGTCGAAACCAAGAGCTAGCGAGGCCTATACCTCTCGGGCAGAAGGAGCGCGCCGTGACGGATATGCTTACCCGCGAGCGATTTGTGGCGCGGCTGCTGGCCGCCGCCGCCGCCGACGCGCGCATTGCCGGCGTGCTCGACTACGGCTCGACCAGCGAAGGGCGCGGCGACGCGCTCTCGGATGCCGACATTGTGCTATTTGTGCGCGACGCCGACCTGCCGGCGTTCGAGCGCGGCTGGCGCGAGTGGCTGGCGCAGTTCGGCACGGTGCTGCTGGCCTACACCAGCGGCCTGGGCAAGCCCTGGGCCGCGCTCGACGCCGCGCCGCTGCCGCTGCGCGTCGACTTCAACTTCTACCCCGCCAGCGAGCTCGACCGCATCCTCGAGTGGCCGTGCGCGCCGCGCTCGGTTGGCCATATGCTGCTGTACGACGCCACCGGCGGCGCGATCGGCGAGCGCGTGGCGCGGATCGTCGGCCGGCCGCTCGGCCCGGCCGACGCGCACGCGGCCTTCGAGCAGGTCTGCGGCGATTTCTGGTACTACGCGCTGCGCACCTGGGCCAAGCTGCTGCGCCAGCAGTGGCTGGTGGCGCACCAAGAGTACACCGCGATCGTGCTGGGCAACCTGGCGGCGCTGCTGCGGCTCGAGGCCGGCGCGACCGAGCGCTGGCGCAATAGCTCGGCGATGCTCGGCATCGAGCAGGCGCTGGCGCCCGCGCGCCTCGCCGCGCTCGAGCGCTGCTTCGCCGGCGCCGACCCGGACGAGCTTGCGCGGGCGTTTGGCGCGGCGACGCTGCTGGCCCAGCAGGTGTGCGGCGCAATCGCCGCGCGCCATGGCTGGCCCTGGCCGGCCGCGCTGGCCGCGCGCGTGGTGGCGCTCAGCCCGGCCGAGCCTGCCGCTTGAGGTTGAACAAGCGCTGTGCTGGCGAGCGATGCCCGGCGCGCATGCCTCAGGGCAAACCAGCACGCGCGTGCATGCCACGAGGCATGCGCCACCGGCGTTGCGCACGCGGCGGATCGCCTTTTCCCACCCAGAAGCCGCCCGAAAAGGGCACATCGGCGCGACTGCGCCCGCCATCTGAAATCGACCTGCCGAAGGATCTCAGCCGCGCGTTCGCGGGCTATCATATGCGCGGCCGCGCGGCGCAGCTAGCATAAGCGCAGAGAAGACACACACGAAAGCGAGCGACCAATGATCCGAGCGATACTGAGCCTGCTGGCGGGCACGCTGCTGCTGGCAGCGCTAGCGCCAGCCGCGCAGGCCGCGCCGGCCGAGCGCTGCTTCCCCGAAACCGGCCAGTGCCTGGCCGGGCGCTTTGAGCAGTTCTGGGCGGCCAACGGCGGCCTGGCGGTGTTTGGCCTGCCGATCGGCGAGCAGCGCTCCGAGCAGGGCGCCGAGGGCCAGTTCGTGGCGCAGTGGCTCGAGCGCGAGCGCTTCGAGGCCCACCCGGCGAACAAGCCGCCCTACGACGTGCTGCTGGGCCGCCTCGGCGACGAGGCGCTGCGCCGCCAGGGCCGCGACTGGCAGACGTTCCCCAAGGGCCAGCCGCAGCCCGGCTGCGAGTTCTTCGCGGCCACCGGCCACAGCGTCTGCGAGCCGTTCCTGAGCTACTGGCGCGGCCACGGCCTCGAGTTCGACGGCCGGCGCGGCACCAGCTTCGACGAAAGCCTGGCGCTGTTCGGCTACCCGCTCTCCGAGCCGGCGACCGAGACCAACAGCTCGGGCTTCAGCGTGCTGACGCAGTGGTTCGAGCGCGCGCGCTTTGAGTATGTGCCTACCAACCCCGATCCGTTCAAGGTGCTGCTGGGCCGCCTCGGCGCCGAGCTGTACGACGTGAATGCCGGCACCGGCCCGACCCAGTACCACGCGGTGCAGCAGCCCGGCTGGCCGCACCCGCTCGAGGTGCCCGCCGGCTTCACCATCAGCGAGGCCGCCGCCGGCATGCCAACGCCGCGCTTCATGGCGATCGACCCGGCCGACGGCTCGGTTGTGTTCGGATCGCATACCACCAGCCAGGTGGTGCGGCTGCGCGACTGGAACGGCGACGGCCGCTTCGACCAGGCCCAGACGATCGCCGGCGGGCTGGCGGCCGTGCACAGCGTCGCGTTTGTCGGCGGGCAGCTGCTCGCCGCCGCCGAAGACCGGCTGGTGCGCCTGAGCAACTTCGACAGCAGCGGCGCGGCGCGCCAGGTCGACCAGATCGCCGCGCTGCCGAGCGGCGCCAAAGACCTGTACGGCCACCGCACGCGCACGGTGGCGCTCGGCCCCGACGGCAAGCTGTACGTCTCGATCGGCTCGTCGTGCGATGTGTGCGTCGAAGACACGCCGCTGCGCGCGGCGATTGTGCGTATGAACGTCGACGGCAGCGGGCTAGAGGTGTACGCCTCGGGGCTGCGCAACACCGTGGGCTTCGACTGGCGGCCGGGCACCAGCGAGCTGTGGGGCGCCGACATGGGCCGCAACAACCTGGGCCAGGACCGCGTGCACGACGAGCTGAACCAGATCGTGCAGGGCGGCAACTACGGCTGGCCGTACTGCTACGACGACCGCGTGCCCAACCCGGAGTTTGCCGACCCCGGCAAGTGCGCCGCCACAATCGCCCCGGCGCTGAACTTCCCGCCGCACTGGGCGCCGCTGGGCCTGGTGTTCTACAACCGCTTCGGCTTTCCTGCGGCCTACCAGGGCGACGCGCTAGTGGCGTTCCACGGCACCGCCAAAGACCAGGTGCAGACGCTGGGCGGCTACAGCGTGGCGCGCGTGCGCTTCAAGAGCGGCAGGCCGATCGCGACCGAGGACCTGGTGCGCGGCTGGAATGCGAACGGCGACGTGTGGGGCCGCCCGGCCGGGCTGCTGGCCGACCGCGACGGCAGCCTGCTGATATCCGACGACCTGGGCGGCCGGATCTTCCGGCTGCGCTACGTCGGCCGCTAAGGCAGCCACGGCTCACTCTTCGAGCCTGAGCCGGTAGCCGACACCCGGCTCGGTCACAAGGTAGCGTGGCCGGGCCGGGTCGGCCTCGAGCTTGTGGCGCAGCTGGCCCATATACACGCGCAGGTACGCCGTCTCGGTGGTGTAGTTCGGGCCCCACACCGCGCGCAGCAGCTGCTGGTGCGTCACAACTTTGCCGGCGTGCTGGATCAGCTCGGTGAGCATTTTGTACTCGATCGGCGTGAGGTGCACCTCGCTGCCGCCCACAGACACCTGGCGGCGCGCGAGATCGACCTGCAGCGCCCCGACGCGGAACAGCGGGTCGTCGTGCTCGGAGCCACGGTGCTGCTGGTGTCGCAGGGCCACGCGCAGCCGCGCCAGCAGCTCGCCAACGCCGAACGGCTTGGTCAGGTAGTCGTCGGCGCCGGCGTCGAGCGCGGCGATCTTATCGCTCTCCTGGCCGCGCGCCGAAAGCACAATGATCGGCATGCGCGCCCACTCGCGCAGCTGCCGCGTCACCTGCAGGCCGTCGATATCCGGCAGCCCGAGGTCGAGAATAATCACGTCGGGCGCCTGGCTGGTGGCCAGCAGCAGCCCTTCCTGCCCGGTGGTAGCCTCGAGGCAGCGGTAGCCGTGGCCCAGCAGCGTGGCGCGCAGAAAGCGGCGGATCTGCAGCTCGTCTTCGATCACCAGGATCGTATGTTTCGGCTCAGGCATCGGGCTCATCCTGCAGCTGCGGCGGCGTGCCTTCAAGCGGCAGCGTAAAGCGGATGACCGTCCCGCCGCCGGGGCGGTTCTCGGCCCAGATACGCCCGCCGTGCGCGGTGATAATACCATGGCTGATCGCCAGGCCCAACCCCGCGCCCGCCGCGCCGGCGCTGCCCTGGCCACGGTAGAATTTTTCGAAGATCCGCTGCTCGTCGCCGGGCGCGATCCCGGCGCCGCGGTCGGCCACGGCCACCAGCACCTCGCGCGGGCCGCTGGTGGCGCTGATCGCGATCGGGCTGCCGGGCGGCGCGTACTTGGCGGCGTTGTCGAGCAGGTTCGCCAGCACCTGGCCGATCAGCGCGCCGTCGAGCGGCACCAGCGTCAGGCCCGGCGGCAGCTCGACGGCGACCGGGCGGTCGCGCAGCGCCTGCTCCAGGCGCTGCAGCACGGTGCCGATCACCTCTTCGAGCGGCTGCCACTCCTTCACCACCCGCACCGCGCCGGCCTCCAGCCGCGTCATATCGAGCAGGTTGGTCACCAGGCGGTTGAGCCGGTCGGCCTCGTCGGAGATCGCCAGCGCCAGCTCCTGGCGGGTGGCGGGCGGCAGCATAGCCTCCTGATCGGCCAGCACGCTGGCGGCGCCGGTGATGCTGGCCAGCGGCGTGCGCAGATCGTGCGAGATCGTGCTGAGCAGCGTGCTGCGCAGGCGCTCGGTCTCGGCCTGCACGCGCTGGCGCTGGGCCTCGTCGGCCAGCTGGGCGCGCTCGAGCGCCAGCGCGATCTGGTTGGCGAATGTCTCGAGCAGGTGGCGCTGGTGCGGCGCGATCACGCGCTGCGGCTGGGCCGGCTTCAACCCGAGCACGCCCACGCCGCCCTGCACGCCGAGCAGCGGCAGGTACAGCGCCTGCGAGGCCGGCAGCGTGGTGGTGCCCATGCCGGCGATCTGGCCGTGGTCGTACACCCACTGCGCCACGCCGACGTCGCGCGCGTCGGGCACGAACACCATGCGCTGCTCGACATCCTCGCGCCACCAGCCGCTGACATCGCCCCACGGCTGCAGGCGCCTGGCCGGGCCGCAGGGCAGCAGCAGCACCACCTGGCTCTCGAAGGTTTCGTGCAGGTGGCGCACCGCCGCGCGCAGCAGCTGCGCGGCCTCGCGCACGTTCGCCAGGTCGCGGCTCATGGCGTAGAGCGCGGCGGTGCGGCGCTCGCGCTGGCGCGCCGCGTCGGCCTGCTGGCGCAGGCGCACCGTCAGCGTGCCCACCACCAGCGCCACAAACAGCAGCGCCGCGAATGTCAGTAGGTACTGCGTGTCGGAGACCACGAATGTCAGGAAGGGCCGCACAAAAAAGAAATCGAACGCTAGCACGCCGAGCACCGCCGCCAGGATCGACGGCCCGCGGCCGTAGCGCAGCGCCACAGCCATCACCGCCAGCAGGTAGGCCATGATCACATTCGCCTCGGCAAACGATGGGTACAGCACGCGCGCCAGGTAGCCCAGGCCGGTGATCAGCACCAGCACGGCAATGCTCGCCAGGTAGCCGTTCCAGCCGGCCGGCTCCTCAGGCGCGCGCAGGCGCGTGGGCGCGGGCTCGGGCTCCTCGCTGATCACATACACGTCGATCTCGCCGCTCTGGCGGATCAGCGTGCCGACGAGCGAGCCGAACAGGCGCTCGCGCCAGCGCGGGCGGCGCGGCTTGCCCACGACGATCTTGGTGACATTGTGGGTGCGCGCGAACGCCAGCAGCTCATCGACGACATGCTCGCCGCTGAGCGTCGCTACCTCGGCGCCGAGCTGCTCGGCTAGGCGCAGCGCCTGAAGCACCTCGTCCTGGGCGCTGGCGGGCAGCCGCAGCTCGGCCGGCGCCTCGACATACACCACGTACCAGGGCGCGCGCAGCTGCATGGCCATACGCCGCCCGGTGCGAACCAGCCGGCTGGCCGTGGCGCCGGCGTGGACGCCGACGAGCACGCGCTCCTGCGCCGGCCACACGGCGGTGATCGCCTGGTCGCGCCGGTAGCTGCGCATCTGCTCGTCGACGCGGTCGGCGGTGCGGCGCAGCGCAAGCTCGCGCAGCGCGATCAGGTTGCCCTTGCGGAAAAAGCTCTTGATCGCGCGGTCGGCCTGCTGCGGCACATACACCTTGCCCTCGCGCAGCCGCTCCTGCAGCTCGTCGGGCGGCAGATCGACCAGCTCGATCTCGTCGGCGCGCTCGAGGATCGAGTCCGGCACGGTCTCGCGCACGGTCACGCCGGTGATCTGCGCGACGACGTCGTTCAGGCTTTCGACGTGCTGCACGTTCACGGTGCTGTACACGCTGATTCCGGCGTCGAGCAGCTCGGCGACGTCTTGCCAGCGCTTGGCGTGGCGCGACTCGGGCGCATTGCTGTGCGCCAGCTCGTCGACCAGGATGAGCTGCGGGCGGCGGGCCAGCGCTGCGTCCAGGTCGAACTCGCGCAGCACAATGCCGTGGTAGGCGATCTCGCGGCGCGGCAGCAGCGCAAGGCCCTGCAGCAGCGCCTCGGTCTCGGCGCGGCCGTGGGTTTCGACAACGCCGGCCAGCACGTCGGCGCCGGCGGCCTGCTTTTCGCGGGCCTCGCTGAGCATGGCGTAGGTCTTGCCAACCCCCGGCGCGGCGCCGAAGAAGATCTTCAGCCGCCCGCGCGCCGGGGCGTGGGTTTCCTGACGCATCTGGTCGAGGATCGCGTCGGAATCGGGTCGTTGCTGCATACCAGCCCGGGCGCGAGCCCCAGGCTCGCGGCCCGCCTCTTATAGGTAGAACTTACGCGGTGCGCGTTTTGCCTTCGGCAGAGCGGTGAGTTATTAGCCCTTGCCCTCGACAAAGCCCTTGGGGTTGTCGGGCACGAAATCGACGCTGACGAACGTATGGCCGATCGCGCGCTGCAGCTCGCCCGAGCGATAGATGTAGATCTGGCGCGTGACCGGGTGCTTGAACTGGTACAGCTGCTGCGGGTCGATGTAGCTTGAGTTCATCATGGTGACGAACTCGAGCGGCTGGCCGTCGACCACCGGCACCATGGTCGGGTCGGCGCGCAGCAGCTCGAGGTAGTTGCGCGCCTCGCCCATCCAGGCCACTGCAGTATCGTGGGCGGCGGGCGGCGCCGGCGCGTAGCGCGCCGCCAGGCGGCGGGCGGTGTGCTCGGGCAGCAGCAGGCCACACGCCACGCCATGCAGCGTCAGCACGGCCGGCTCGCCGCTTGCGCTTACAGCCTCCACCGCCGCCGTCCAGTCGATCGAGTCGCCGGCAAGTTCGATTGTTCGCATATGCTGCTCACTTCAGTGTATCGAGATCGAGGTTCAGCGCGAGCACATTCACGCGCGGCTCGCCCAGCAGGCCCAGCGTGCGGCCCTCGGTGTGCTTCGCCACCAGCTCGCGCACGCGCGCCTGATCGAGGCCGCGCGCCCGCGCCACCCGCGCCACCTGGTACGCCGCAGCGGCCGGGCTGATCTGCGGGTCGAGGCCGCTGGCCGAGGCTGTGACCAGATCGACCGGGATGGGCGCGGTGTTGCCGGGGTCGGCGGCCCTGAGCGCGTCGACGCGCGCCTGCGCCGCGTCGCGCAGCGCCGGGTTGAGCGGGCCGTAGTTCGAGCCCGACGAGCCGGTGAGCCTGTCGGCGTTGAATGCGGTGTAGGGCACCGGCGCGGTGGCCGAGAGCCGGCCCCAGAAGTATTTCGCGTCGTCGAACTGCTGGCCGATCAGCGCCGAGCCAACCGGCTGGCCGGACGCGTTGGTGATTATACTGCCGTTGGCCTGGTACGGAAACAGCGCCTGCGCGACGCCGGTCACCAACAGCGGGTAGATCACGCCGGTGATGAGCGTCAGGCTGAGCAGCGCCACAAGCGCCGGGCGGAGCTGAGAGCGGAGAGTTGCCATCTGAGTGTCTTCTTTCCTATATAGGACGCAGGACGGAGGACGCAGGACGGAGGACGGAGGACGGAGGACGAAGGACGGAGGACGCAGGACGCAGGACGGAGGACAGAGGACGAAGGACGGAGGACGCAGGACGGAGGACGCAGGACGAAGGACGGAGGACGCAGGACGGAGGACGCAGGACGGAGGGCGACGGTTTGTCATTCGTCATTCGTCTTTGGTCGCTTGTCATTCGTCTTTGGTCCTTCGTCTTTGGTCACTTGTCCTTCGTCTTTGGTCACTTGTCCTTCGTCTTTGGTCACTTGTCCTTCGTCTTTGGTCATTCGTCTTTGGTCGCTTGTCAATCATCACGCCAGCCGCAGCGCCACCAGGAGCATGTCGATGAGCTTAATGCCAATAAACGGCACGACAATGCCGCCGAGGCCGTAGATCAGCAGGTTATCGCGCAGCAGCGTGGCCGCGCCCACCGCGCGGTAGCGCACGCCGCGCAGCGCCAGCGGTATCAGAAAGATAATGATCAGCGCGTTGAAGATCACCGCCGACAAGATCGCGCTCTCGGGCGTCGCCAGCGCCATCACATTCAGCCGGTTCAGCGCCGGGTAGGTGCTGGCAAATGCCGCCGGGATGATCGCGAAGTACTTCGCTACGTCGTTGGCGATCGAGAAGGTCGTCAGCGCGCCGCGGGTCATCAGCAGCTGCTTGCCGATCTCCACCACCTCGATCAGCTTGGTCGGGTTCGAGTCGAGGTCGACCATGTTGCCGGCCTCTTTGGCGGCCTGGGTGCCGCTGTTCATCGCCACGGCTACGTCGGCCTGGGCCAGCGCCGGCGCGTCGTTGGTGCCGTCTCCGGTCATCGCCACCAACCGCCCGCCCTGCTGATACTCGCGGATGAGCTTGAGCTTGGCCTCGGGCGTGGCCTGGGCCAGGAAGTCGTCGACGCCGGCCTCGGCGGCGATTGCCGCAGCGGTGAGCGGGTTGTCGCCGGTGATCATGACGGTTTTGATGCCCATGCGCCGCAGCTCGCCGAAGCGCTCTTTGATGCCGCCCTTGACGATGTCTTTGAGCTGGATGGTGCCGAGCACCTGCGCGCCGTCGGCCACCACCAGCGGCGTGCCGCCGGCCTTGGCGATGCCCTCAACCGTCTCGCGCACGGCCGGCGGGAAGTCGCCGCCCAGCCCGCGCACATACGTCTCGATCGAGTCGGCCGCGCCCTTGCGGATCTGGTGGCCGTCGAGGTTCACGCCGCTCATGCGCGTCTGCGCGGTGAAGGGCACAAACTCGGCGCCGAGCTCGTGGATGGCGCGCTCGCGGATGTTGTACTGCTCTTTGGCCAGCACCACAATGCTACGCCCCTCGGGCGTCTCGTCGGCCAGGCTCGAAAGCTGCGCCGCGTCGGCGAGCGCGCGCGGGTCGTTGCCATTGGCCGGGAGGAATGCGGTGGCCTGGCGGTTGCCCAGCGTGATCGTGCCGGTCTTGTCGAGCAGCAGCACGTCTACGTCGCCGGCTGCTTCGACCGCGCGGCCCGACATGGCGATCACATTCGCCTGGATCATGCGATCCATTCCGGCGATGCCGATCGCGCTGAGCAGCCCGCCGATCGTGGTGGGGATCAGGCACACCAGCAGCGCCACCAGCACGGTCACCGTCACCGGGCTGCCCTGGCCGGCGGCCGTGACGCTGTAGATCGAGAACGGCAGCAGCGTGATGGTGGCCAGCAGAAAGATGATCGTCAGCGCGGCCAGCAGGATGTTCAGCGCGATCTCGTTGGGCGTCTTCTGGCGCTTGGCGCCCTCGACCATGCCGATCATGCGGTCGAGAAACGTCTCGCCGGGGTTGCTCGTCACCCGCACCACCAGCCAGTCGCTCAGCACGCGCGTGCCGCCCGTCACCGCCGAGCGGTCGCCGCCGCTCTCGCGGATCACCGGGGCGCTCTCGCCGGTGATCGCGCTCTCGTCGACCGAGGCGACGCCCTCGATCACCTCGCCGTCCATGGGGATGAAGTCGCCGGCCTCGATCAGCACCACGTCGCCTTTGCGCAGCTCCGAAGCCGCTACCACTTCATGGGAATGGAGGATGGATGGCGAGGGGCGAAGGCTCGCGTCATCACCACTGCCATCTTTCACCTTTCGCCGTTCGTCGTTCGTCAGTCGCTTCGCCTGCACATCGCGCCGGGCTTTGCGCAGGGTGTCGGCCTGGGCTTTGCCGCGGCCCTCGGCCATCGCCTCGGCGAAGTTCGCGAACAGCACGGTGAACCACAGCCACAGCGCAATCGCCACGATAAAGCCGGCCGGCGCTTCGCCCTGGCCCAGCAGCGCCTGGAGCGCCAGCGCGCTGGTGAGCACGCTGCCGACCTCGACGACAAACATCACCGGGTTTTTGAGCTGATGGCGCGGGCTGAGCTTCTTAAACGAGTCGGCCAGCGCGCGCCGCACAATCGGCGGGTCGAACAGCGGGCGGGCCTTGTTGGGTTGAAGGGTCATAGTTTCCTCAATATCAGGGCTTACGCGGCTGCCCGCATTTCGCGCATGATCTGCCTGGGGCAGCATGGTGCTTGCCGATTCTTTGTGTAGATTTTCCGCGCTACGCGCAGAAAATCTACACAACGAGAAAAGAAGTACCGCTCTGCCGAAGGCTAAAAACGCAGACTGCGTAAGCCTTAATTAATTCTACTGAACCATCATTAAGTGCTCGACGATCGGGCCGAGCGCCAGCGCCGGGATGAACGTGAGCGCGCCGACGATCAGCACCACGCCCACCAGCATCGCCACAAACAGCGGCGTGTGGGTTGGCAGCGTGCCAGGGCCAGCCGGCACGAGCTTCTTCTTCGCCAGCGAGCCGGCAATCGCCAGGGTGGGGATGGCCAGCCAGTAGCGCGCGAAGAACATCGCGATGCCCAGCGCGGTGTTGTAGAACGGCGTGTTGGCGCCAAGCCCGGCGAAGGCGCTGCCATTGTTGTTGGCGGCCGAGGCGAAGGCGTACAGCACCTCGCTGTAGCCGTGCGGGCCGGGGTTGTAGATCGTGGCGGTGCCGGCGCGCGTCATCAGCGCGGCGGCCGTGCCGATCAGCACCAGCGCGCCGGGGATCAGGATCACCAGCGACGACATCTTCATCTCGTACGCCTCGATCTTCTTGCCGAGGTACTCGGGCGTGCGGCCGACCATTAGCCCGGCCACAAACACCGCGATGATCGCGAACACCAGCATGCCGTACAGCCCCGAGCCGACGCCACCATAGATCACCTCGCCAAGTTTGATCAGAAACATCGGCACCAGCCCGCCTAGCGGGGTGAACGAGTCGTGCATGGCGTTGACCGAGCCGTTTGATGCTGCGGTGGTGGCGCTGGCCCACAGCGCCGAGTTGACAATGCCGAAGCGCGTTTCTTTGCCCTCCATGTTGCCGCCGGGCTGCGCATCGCTGGCGGCCGTGTCGGCGCCGAGGCGCGCCAGCTGCGGGTTGCCGCTCTGCTCGGCCAGCACCGCCCCCAGCAGCAGCGGCACAAAGATGATCGTCATGGCCGCGAGGATGGCCCAGCCCTGCCGCGTGTCGCCCACCATTTTGCCGAACGTGTAGCACAGCGCGGCGGGGATCAGCAGGATCGCCAGCAGCTCGAGGAAGTTCGCCAGCGGCGTCGGGTTTTCGAACGGGTGGGCCGAGTTGGCGTTGAAGAAGCCGCCGCCGTTGGTGCCGAGCTGCTTGATCGCGATCTGCGAGGCCGCCGGCCCCATCGGCAGCGTCTGCCGCGTCACTGGCACGGTCTCGGCCACGTCGTTGCCGCTAGCATCCTTCAGCGGGTTGCCGTTGGCATCCAGCTTGGGCTGCTGGTAGCTCTGCGGCTGCACCAGCGGCACATCGGCGTAGCTGCCGAAGCTCTGCACCACGCCCTGCGACACCAGCGCCAGCGCGAGCAGCAGCGCCAGCGGCAGCAGGATGTACAATGTCGATCGTGTTATGTCGACCCAGAAGTTGCCGATTGTCGCGGCCGAGCGCGCGCGCAGGCCACGGATCAGCGCCACCAGCGTAGCCATGCCCGACGCGGCCGAAACGAAGTTCTGCACATTCAGGCCGAGCATCTGCGTCAGGTAGCTCATGGTGGTCTCGCCGCCATAGCCCTGCCAGTTGGTGTTGGTCACAAAGCTGGCCGCAGTGTTGAAGGCCGAGTCGGGCGATACCGCGCCGAGGCTTTGCGGGTTGAGCGGCAGCAGCGCCTGAGCGCGCTGCAGCAGGTACAGCACGAGAAAGCCAGCAAGGTTGAACAGCAGCATCGCGACCGTGTATGCTTTCCAGTCCATCTCGGCGTCGGCGCGCGTGCCGAACAGCCGGTAGAGCAGGCGCTCAAGCGGGCCAAGCACGCGGTCGATGCCGACCGGCTGGCCGTCGTAGACGCGGGCCATGTACCAGCCAAGCGGCTTGGCGAGCGCGATCAGCACCGCCAGGTACAGCAGCAGCTGCAGGCAGCCGTTGAGTGTCATCAGAATAGCTCCGGTTTCAAAAGCGCCACGAACAGGTACACCAGCAAGGCCAGCGATACAATCGCCCCAACCAGATACAGCGCGGTCATTGGCGTGCTCCTATAGTCGCTCGCATAGCTTGATAAGCCCCCACGACAGGGCGAACAGCAGCACTGCCGCGGCCAGGTACAGCAGATCCATCGTCTAGCTCCTTTGGTTTCCGGCGCGCCGCATCGCCGGCGCGCATCGCTGCTGCCGCTGATCATAGCGAGGTTGGTATAAAGATAGCGTTGGGATTTGTGGCGCGGGGTATAAAAATTCCATAAAGATGCGCCGGCGCGGCGCAGCAAAGCGGGGGCGGCAAGCCGCCCCCGCCACACACCAGCTTCTTAGCCAGGCGCGCCCTAGCCCGGCAGCTCGGCCAGCAGCGCCTCGAGCGCGGCGTGGCTCAGGAAGCCCTCGGCCGCGCCGATGGAGCCGATCTTGTAGCCGGCGAACACAATCGCGCGCTGGATCGCCGCGTAGGGGTCGGGGGCGGCGGCGTAGGAGTGCAGAAACGCCGAGAACAGCGCGTCGCCCGCGCCGATGGTGCTGACGATCGGGCGCGCGGCGTGGGCCGCGAAGCGCCCAACGAAGCCGTCGGCGCGCACCGCCAGCAGCGCGCCGCCGGCGCCCAGCCCCACCACCACGATCGGCGTGCCGTAGCGCTGCTGCACGCGCGCCGCCCACGCCTCGGGGTCGCACGGCAGCAGCTCGTGGCTCATGAACAGCAGGTCGGCGGCGGCCATGAAATCGCGGTTGTAGGCGTCGTCCAGGTCGCCGATCGCGTGCACGTCGGTGGCCACCGCGATGCCGCGCGCCTTGGCGCGCGCCAGCATCGGGCGCGAGAAGTTGATGTTGCACAGCGCCGCCAGCGCGCAGCCGTCGAGGGCGCGCTCGAGCTGCTCGGGCGGGTAGCGCAGCTCCTGAATGTCTTTCAGGTCGGTGTTGATCTGCCGGCGCCCGGCGGGGTCGTACAAGATCGCCGACTGCGCGGTGGCCTCGGCCAGCGCCAGCACATCCGCGCCGGGCAGGCCGTCGGCGCGCAGCTGCGCGTCCACCAGCGCGCCGGGCATATCGCGGCCGACGATCGACGCGAGGCGCACGCTGTCGCCCAGCGTCGCCAGCGCCTTGGCCACGTTGTAGCCCACGCCCGCGACGGTGCTGCGCACGCCGAAGAACGGGTAGCGCACCGGCGAGTACTCGATCGGAAAGCGATCGACCTGCACGGTCGTCTCGATGTTGATCAGGCCGGAGACAAAGATTGTGGTCACGGTGCGTCCTGCGCTATTGCGAGATCGGATGGGGCTGTGTTTGGCGGGCAGCCGCGCAGCCACCTTGCGGGAAGCGAGGCCACACCAGCCAGCGCGTGGCGCGCGCATGACTCAGGGCACGGCGACACCTGCTTCTGTATTACGACCATACCGCTGCGTACGGGTTGGTTCAATTCGCGGGGTTTCGCGGCGATCATTCTCTGCCTCTACGTGCTCGGCGCCTACGCTGGCGAGCGGCCGACGCGAATGCGGCAGAGCTGGCCGCCGCTGGCGATGCACTCGGTCTCTTCGACGGGGTAGCTCTCGCCGGTGGCCCAGCGCAGCGCCTCGCCATAGAAGCCGATCGGAAAGTAACAGATCGGGCGGGTGGCCTGGCTGCCGGCGCAGTACGGGCAGGCGCTGATCTCGACATAGAAGCCCTCGGCGTCGTCGTAGGTGCGGTGCGGCGTGCGCAGCAGATCCTCGGCGATCTTGGCCGAGCGCGAGAGCACCAGCTTGACCTTGGCGTCGGTTGGCAGCACCTTGAACGCCGCGCCGGCCAGCGCCGCCAGGCCCTTGTTCGTCTCGCGAAAGTGCTTGAGCGAGTTGCGCCCGGCACGCAGCAGGATCGGCTTCATGCCCTTGTCGCCGAAGATGCGGAAGGCCGTGGCAAACAGATGGCTCAGCTCGGCCACCGTGGCCGAGGGCGTATCGTCGGCCGGGGGCAGCTCGCCGCCGGCGTAGAAGCGCGCCAGGCCGGCCTGGGCGAACAGCAGGCGCAGGCTGCGCTCGCCAAGGTTGTCGATGATACTTTCGCACACCTGCCGGAGCACCTGCGACGGAATATGCTGCTGGTCGGTCATCGGGTTCCTCCTGCGCTATGCCGCGTGCCGCTGCGCAAGAGTATAGCATACTCTGTTTTGGCCTGGGCCGCCGCTCGTGCAGCGTCGGCCCTTCCCGCCTGCCCCGATACGGGTGCGGTCGGCGGTTTGCGGCAGCAGCGCGCCCTGGCTATAATGGTCGGGGGCCTGCCGCTGCCCATCTACCGGCGGGCACGAGGGATACAGGGGGAAAGGGGAGCATATGTCCGATCTTCTAGCTGCGCGCTCGCAGATGGCCATGTCGCTGGCGTTCCACATTATCTTCGCGGCGGTCGGCATCGGCATGCCGCTGCTGATGGTGGTGGCCGAGGGGCTGTGGCTGCGCACGCGCGACGAAACCTACCTGACGCTGGCGAAGCGCTGGGCCAAAGGCACCGCCATCCTCTTCGCGGTGGGCGCGGTGTCGGGCACGGTGCTGTCGTTCGAGCTGGGGCTGCTGTGGCCGGGCTTCATGCGCTTTGCCGGCCCGATCATCGGCATGCCGTTCTCGCTCGAGGGCTTTGCGTTCTTCACCGAAGCGATCTTTCTTGGCGTGTACCTGTACGGCTGGAAGCGCGTGTCGCCGCGCGTGCACTGGCTGGCGGGCGCGCTCACCGCGATCAGCGGCGCGATCTCGGGCGTGTTCGTGGTGATGGCCAACGCCTGGATGAACACGCCCACCGGCTTCCGCATGCAGGGCGGCCAGCCGGCCGACATCGACCCGGTGGCGGCGATGTTCAACCCCAGCTGGTTCCAGCAGACGCTGCACATGACCATCGCGGCCTACCTGGCCACCGCCGCAGCCGTGGCCGGCATCCACGCCTTTATGCTGCTGCGCCACCCCGCCGATCGCTTTCACCGGCGGGCGCTGGGCATCGCGCTGTGGGTGCTGGCCATCAGCGCCGTGCTCCAGCCGATCAGCGGCGACCACAGCGCCAAGGTGGTGGCCAAGACCCAGCCGGCCAAGCTTGCCGCGCTCGAGGGCCAGTTCCGCACCGAGCGCGGCGCGCCGCTGCGGATCGGCGGCCTGCCCGACCCAGCGAGCGAGACGACGCGCTACGCGCTTGAGATCCCGCGCGGGCTGAGCTTCCTGGCGCACGGCGACTTCGACGCCGAGGTGGTAGGCCTCGACCAGTTCAAGCCCGAGGATCGGCCCAACCCGGTGGTGGTGCACCTGGCGTTCCAGGTCATGGTGGCGGCCGGCATGGCGCTGATGGGCCTGGGGCTGCTGTGCGCGCTGCTGGCCTGGCGCCGCCGCGGGCTGCCGCGCCAGCGCTGGCTGCTCTGGCTGATCGTGCTGGGCGGGCCGCTGGGCTTCGTGGCGATCGAGGCCGGCTGGGTGGTCACCGAGGTCGGCCGCCAGCCCTGGGTGATCTACGGCCTGGTGCGCACCGCCGACGCCGTCACGCCCATGCCCGGGCTGGCGGTGACGTTCACCACCTTCACGATCCTGTACCTGTTTCTGGCGGCCGTGGTCGCCTGGCTGATGTGGACGCAGATCATCAACGCGCCGCACGCCGAAGGCCACGGCCAGCACGAGGAGGCCGGGCATGCCATCGCTTGAGCTGGTGGTCGCCGCGATCATGCTGGCCGCGCTGATCTTCTACGCGCTGCTGGCCGGCGCCGACTTTGGCGGCGGCGTGTGGGACCTGCTGGCCGGCGGGCCGCGCGCGCAGCAGCAGCGCGCGCTGATCGCCAGCGCGATCGGCCCGATCTGGGAGGCCAACCACGTCTGGGTGATCTTGGTGATCGTGCTGCTGTTCACGGCGTTCCCGCCCGCGTTCGTGGCGATCATGACCGCGCTGCACATCCCGCTGACGATCATGCTGATCGGGATTGTGCTGCGCGGCGCGGCCTTCACCTTTCGTACCTACGACTCGCAGGCCGACGCGGTGCAGCGCCGCTGGAGCCGGGTGTTCGCGATCGCCAGCGTGATCACGCCGATCATGCTGGGGGTGTGCATCGGCGCGATCGCCTCGGGCACGATCACCGTCGAGGGTGGCGTGGTGACGAGCGGCTTCTTCGCGGCGTGGCTGGCGCCGTTCCCGTGGGCGGTCGGCGGCTTCGCGCTGGTGCTGTTCGCGTTCCTGGCCGCGGTGTACCTTACCGTCGAGGCGACCGACACGGCGCTGCGCGAGGATTTCCGGCGGCGCGCGCTCGGCGCGGCGGTGGCTGTGGGCGTGCTGGCGCTGCTGGTGTTCTTGCTCTCGGGCGCCGGCGCGCCGCGCATCCGCGCCGGCATCAGCGCCAGCGCCTGGGCCTTGCCGCTGCAGGTCGCCACCGGCGTGGCGGCGGTGGGCGCAATCGGCGCGCTGTGGACGCGGCACTACCTGCTGGCGCGCGGGCTGGCGGCCGCGCAGATCACGCTGATTATGCTTGGCTGGGCGGCGGCGCAGTTCCCCTACCTGGTCGAGCCGCATATCACGATCGCCGACGCGGCCGCCCCGCCCGTGACGCTGCGGCTGCTGTTGATCGCGCTCGCGGTGGGCGCGCTGCTGCTGTTCCCGTCGCTGTACTTTTTGTACCGGATCTTCAAGGGGCCCGAGGTGTTTAGCCTGGGGCTGAGCCCGCGCCGCGAGCAGGCCCGGCGCGACAGCGAATGATACAGCCTCCGGCGATAGTATATCCATAGTATCGTGTCCATTTTCCGCGCTGCGCGCGGAAAATGGACACAGAAGATGCACACGTACCGTGCTGCCGCAGGCTCAATCTCGTACCGTGAGGAAGCCGAATCACGCACGTGCGTAACCCGTAAGGAATTTCGGAGGCGGCGAAGCCGCGCCCACACCCCCACCATGCTGCTGCAGGCGGCTACACCGCCACGCCCTCGCGCAGCGCGCGATCGAGCATCGCCGCGAAGAACTCGGCATTGGCCCGGCTGAACACCAGCGGCGGCTTGATCTTCAAGATGTTGTAGTGATCGCCGGTGGGGTAGACGATCACGCCCAGCTCGCGCATGCGCTCGGCCAGCGCCAGCGCCTCGGCGGTGGCAGGCTGCTTGGTGTCGCGGTCGCGCACCAGCTCGACGCCCATATACATGCCCAGGCCGTACACCGCGCCGATCAGCGCGTGCCGGCCCATCAGGTCGCGCAGCGCGGCTTTGAAGTGGCGCCCAACCTCCAGCGCGCTGGCCTGCAGCCCCTCCTGCTCGATCACGTCGAGCACGGCCATGCCCACCTCGCACGACACCGGGTTGCCGCCGTAGGTGTTGAAGTAGCTGGTGGTGGCGCGAAACGCCTCGGCGATCGCCGGCGTCGTCACCACGGCCGAGAGCGGGTGGCCGTTGCCGATCGGCTTGCCCATCGTCACAATGTCCGGCACGACGCCCTGCGTCTCGAAGGCCCAGAAGTGCGTGCCGACGCGGCCAAAGCCCACCTGCACCTCGTCGGCGATGCACACGCCCCCGGCCGCGCGCACTGCGGCGTAGACGTGCGGCAGATAGCCGTCGGGCAGGGCGATCCCGCCCGACGAGCCAAGCAGCCCTTCGGTGAAGAACGCCGCCGGGCTGCGGCCCTGCGCGCGCACGCGCTCGATCGCGGCGCGCACCTCGGCCGCGTACTTTTCGCCGCACGCCGGGTCGTCGGCGCCGTAGGGGCCACGGTAGGTGTTCGGCCGCATCACGGCGTGCACCCACGGCCGGGTGTCCTTGGCGGCCGGGTTGTCGAGCAGCGAGGTGCTGATCTCGTCTACGGCGGTGGTGTTGCCGTGGTACTCGCCGTCGATCACGATCACGTCGTGCTGGCGGGTGTAGGCGCGCGCCAGCCGCAGCGCCAGGTCGTTGGCCTCGCTGCCGGTGCACACAAAGAACACCACCCGCAGCGGATCGGGCAGCAGCGCCGTCAGGCGCTCGGCGTACTCGACCATGCTGCCGTAGAGGAAGCGCGAGTTGGTGTTCAGCAGCGCCATCTGGCGGTGCGCCGCCGCCACCACGCGCGGGTGGCCATGGCCAACATGCGCGACGTTGTTGATCGCGTCGAGGTAGGCGCGCCCGGCGTCGTCGTACAGGTACTGCCGCCATCCGCGCACGATCCGCATGGGCTGCTGGTAGTAGTACTCCTGCGCCCGCTGCACCACGCGCCCGCGCCGCGCCAGCAGCTCGGCGGCGCTGGCCTGCGCGGGCGCGGCCGGCGCGGCGCGGCCCAGCACGGCGCTTGGGTCGGGGCACAGGCTCAGCCAGGCGGCGCGCGAGCGCGCCTGCCCCAGGCCGGGCAGCCGGCCATCCAGCAGCGCGCAGCCGATCTGCAGGTGCAGGTGCGGGGGCAGAAACGACTCGTCGCCTGCCTCGGCCACGGCCGCGATAGGTTCGCCGGCGGCGATCTCGGCGCCGGCCGGCAGCTCGGCGCGCGGCAGCACGCCGGCGTAGCGCGTGAAGAACGCCACGCCCGGCCCCGGCGCGTGCCGCACGATCAGCTCGCGCGCGTCGGCCCGCTCCACTACCCGGCCAGCGCCGCGCACCGGCGTGCCCGGCGGCAGCAGTATGTCGGCGCCAAGGTGCAGCGCCGCCGGCTCGTCGGGCGTGTCGGGCCGGCTGTAGGGCAGGCGCACCTCGCCGTAGCGCCCGAGCGCGGGGCCTGTGCCGAGCGCGGCGCGCAGCGCCGAGGCTGCTGCCACACCCCGTCGCGCAGCAGCTCCGAGCCGACGCCCAGGTCGAGCGCGGGCGCGCCGTCCAGCAGCTCGGGCGGCACCACCGGCGCCATCCGGCCGTGGTTCTCGGCCAGCCAGCCCCGCACCGCCGCAGCGCCAGCGTATGGCTCAAGGCCACAGGCCGCGCGCAGGCTCGCCAGCGCCAGCTCGGGCGCGATGTCGCGCAGCTGGCGCAGCACCGGCCAGTCCTGCTCGCTCAGCTCGCGCACATACGCGTTCTCGGGCTCGAAGTGCAGCTGCTGGGCCACGCTCACAGCCACCACGCAGCGGCGCAGGCACACCATCGGGAACAGCACCGCCAGCTCGTCGTCGCCGAGCGGGCGCTCGCGGTGGTAGGCCACCACCATCGGCGCGGCAGCGGCCAGCGGCTCATACGCACCCGAAAGCGCACCCTCCGAGACGGCCACCGCCAGCTCGCCGATGGTGTAGCTGCGCACCATATCGCCGAAGTCAATCAGCCCCGACACCGCCAGCCGCCCGGTGTCGTCGTGGCTCAGCAGCAGGTTGTAGCTGGTGATGTCGCAGTGGATCATGCTGGTGGGCAGCCGGGCCAGCAGCGGCGCGGCGTGAGCCTCGTAGCGTTCGAGCATGAGCCCGATCAGCGCGCGGTGCTCGGGCGCGGCCACGTACGGCAGAAACGCGCGCACCACCTCGGGCGCGTGGCGCATGTCCCACTGGCTCACATGCGCACCGGCCGGGTGGTCGAAGCCGCGCAGCCGGTGCGCCAGCACTCCGGCGAATTGGCCGATCGTGGCCAGCAGCGCCGGGCCGGGCGCGCTGGTGATATGCGCGAGCATCCGGCCGGGCATGAACGTCAGCAGGCGCACAAAGTAGCGCTCGCCGTCGCGCTCGGCCACCGGCATATCGTCGCCGCCGCGCGCCGCGATCAGCCGCGGCGTGGGGAAGGCGGCGTCGCGCGCGGCCAGGTGCGCCAGCGCACGGTTCTGCAGATCTAGCTCGTCGAAGCTTGTGGCGGCGTTGGCGATCTTCAGCACGAACTCGCGGCCGTCGTCGCCCACAAGCTGGAAGTTTTGATCCTGAAAGCTGCCCAGCGGCCTGACCTTCAGCGCGCTCACGCCGTAGTGCTCGCGCGCCAGCGCCTGCGCCTCGGCCGCCGAAAACCGCGGGCACACGCTTGCCTGCGGGTCGAATGTGCTCATCGTCGCCTCCGCCATCTGCTCGTTCGGGATGGCGCTATGATACAATAGTTTATGCAATCTCGTCGCTTGAGGAAGCCGAAAAGCGCAAGTGCGTAACTCCTAGTACCAAATCCGGCTGATCGCTTGGATTATGGTGGGGGTTCAGGGCGGCTTCGCCGCCACCTATTCTTTTCTTGTGGCGCCCGGCAAAGCCGGGCGCCGCACAAGCAAGTAATCAAACGGAGTTGGTATAAGTTTACTCAGAAGCTGTTTGAGAGAGGAGCCTATATGCCCCAGCAGAACGCCATGGAGCTGCGCACTCGCGCGGTCGGGCCCTGGTCCATGAACAGCTACGCGCTGGTGTGCCCCGACACGCGCGCCAGCGTGCTGATCGACCCCGGCGCCGACCCTGCGGCGCTCGACGCGATGCTCGCCGGCAGCGCGCCGGTGGCCATTCTGCTCACGCACACCCACCCCGACCACGTCGGCGCGCTTGAGCCGATGCGCGCGCGCCTGGGCGTGCCGCTGCTGGCGCACGCCGGGCCGTACTTCAAAAGCTTGCAGCTCGCCGCCGACCGCGTGCTGGCCGACGGCGACACGGTCGCGGTTGGCCGCCACACGCTGCGCGCCATCGCCACGCCCGGCCACCTGCCCGACATGCTGTGCTATGCGATCGAGGGCGACCGCCGCGTCGTCGTCGGCGATACGATCTTCGACGGCGGGCCGGGCCGCACCACCTCGGCGGCTGATTTCAAGACCACGCTGCGCGTCCTGCGCGACGTGATCCTGGGCTGGCACGACGACACGGTGTGCTACCCCGGCCACGGCTCCGAGTTCCGCCTGGGCGACAAGCGCGCGGCGATCGAGGCGTTTCTCGCGCGCGACCACGGCGAGTTCTTTGGCGACGCGACATGGGAGTGAGCATATGAGCAACGCGGAGAAGCACGCGGCGCTGTTTGCCGGCCGCTGGATCGGCGAGACGCAGGGCTACGATGCGCCGGCGCACGTCTGGGAGATCGCGGCGAGCGGCCAGAGCCTGACGATCGACACGCGCTGGGAGGGCGAGGCGCGCGGCGCGCGGCTGCACGCCAGGGCGCTTGAGGATGTGCCGGCGTTCGCGCTCGAAGACAAGCTGGCGGTGCTGGTTGGGTCGCAGCACTTTGTGATTCGCGCGTGGGACACCAACGACACGCGCGGCGGCGTAGGCCCGCACTACGATGTGGTGTTCTCGCGGCCGGGCGTGGCCGAGCTGCAGGCCTACGAGGTGTGGCTGCGCTACACCGCAGGGCTCCCCACCGAGGAGTAGGCGAAAGCGCAGCTTTGCCCCCGCCCGGCGTGCTACTTTGCGCTCGGCAGCAGGCGCACCGTCTGGCCGAACGGGAAGCGATCCAGCGCCATGCCGCCGGGCGTCACCACCCACAGCACCGGGCAGCGCGGCGGGCGCTCGGGAAACTCGCCATAGCCGTCGGTAAGGTAGATCGCCACCGACGGCTCCCACGGCGGGCGGTATTTCGGGATGCGCTCGAAGAATGGCCGGAAGTCGGTTCCGCCGCCGCCCTGCACCGGCGGCAGCGGCGAGCTTGGCGTGAGCCGGTGCGGGCCGTACAGCGCCGCGTCGGCGTAGTACAGGTCGCAGCGCAGGTGCGGGTAGGCCCGCAGGATGCCGCGCACCTCGCCAAGAAACAGCTCGACGGCTGCCCGGTCGATCGAGCCGCTGGTATCGACGGCCAGCAGCACATTGAGGTGCTCGCCCGAAATCGTTTCCAGGTACATGCCGCGCCCGACAAAGCGCCGGTCGAAGTGCTGGAAGTCGGTCGGCGTCTGCACCAGGTAGCGCCACAGGTAGCTGCGCCAGTCGAGCTTCGAGGGCACCAGGCTGCCCAGCTCGCGCGCCAGCCCGGCGGGCGCCTTGCCGATCGTGGTGCCCTCGGCCACGATCTTCGCCTGCTCGTGCGCCTGGCCCCAGTGCTTCTCGAGCGCCCGCTTGCGCGCCTCGGCGTCGGCCGGCTCGCCCGGCTCGTCGCCGGACTGCGCGTCGGCAGGGCGGGCGTCGAGCAGGTCGGGCTGCGGCTGCTCGTCTTCCTGCTGCTGATCGCGCAGCAGCTGCTCGTACACCTCCTCGACGCTCAGGTGCTCGAGCTGCTGGTTGCGCAGCCCGCCGGCCGGCAGGCTGTAGCCCTCGTGCGCCAGCATGCCGTTCACCACGTAGTCGGCGGCGATGTTCCACAGGCGCGGGTCGCGGCCGCCGCGCCGCGGCACGTGCAGCAGCGCGGCGTGCAGCACCTCGTGCACCAGCACGGCGTCCTGCTCGGCGGTGGTGAGCGTGTCGAAGAAGCGCGGGTTGACGAAGATCGTGCGGCCGTCGGTGGCGGCGGTGGGGATCTCGAAGCTCACCTCGAAGCGCGCGAACAGCGCCAGCGAGGTGAAGAACGCGCTGCGGGCGTGCATGCGCAGCAGCGAGGCGCTTACGATCTGGGCGGTGTTCGGGTCGAGCTGCATAAAGGCTCCGGGCTTGGTATTACAACGGGATTTTACTCACCACAGAGACACAGAGAACACAGATACCAAATCCACGTATCCACTTGTTCTGGCGGGTGCGGCCACGAATGTGGCCGCCACCCGCCAGAAGGGCAGGCGAGGGGCATAGCCCCTCGCGCACCTTTTCAAAGAGGCTCTTAGGAGTTACGCACTTGCGCTGTTCGGCTTCCCCAAGCGACGAGATTGAGCCTGCGGCAGCAGTGTACTACCGGAAGAAGGCGATGTCGCCCGCCCCAGCCGAGGGCTCTTCGAGCAGGCGCTGGTGCTCGGCAAACCACGCGCGCAGCTCGGCGTCCTGCCCAATGATCTGCTTGAGCCGGCGCCACTGGCCTTTGGCGCGCATCAGCTTGAACAGGTCGGCCGCGCATAGCTGCACCCACTCGCCGGCAGCCACGCGTGCCAGCCAGCGCAGCGCGTGGTAGCCCGCCTGCGCGTCGGCCGCGCGCGCCGTCAGGCCCACGGTGGTGGCGTAGCGCACCGAAGGCTCGTCGGGGAAGGCGATGCCGTCGCCGTGGCCCGCCAGGATCTGCTCGATGTCGGGCAGGCGCCCATACAGCCCGACAAACGCGTTGAACTCGCTGGCGGTTGGCGCGCCGACGGCCGCCGCCACGTCCAGGCCGATCGCATGCAGCTGGCTGGCCATCTCCCACGAGCGCGGCGAGGGCCACGCCGGCTGCAGCGCCTCGCTCTTGTGCAGCAGCGCCGGCCGGAACGACAGAAACGCTACCACGTGCTCGTGCAGGCCGCGCGCCAGGGCGTACGCCTTGAAGTTCTCGAAGTCGGGCGATACCTCGACATGCAGAAAGCGGTTGGCCAGCGGCGCGGGCATGTCGAACACGGCGGCGCGATCTTCCTCGCGGTTGCCGGCCGCCCAGATAAACCAGCCCTCGGGCACGCTGTAGCTACCAACCTTGCGGTCGAGGATCAGCTGCTGGGCCATGCCCTGCATCGTCGGCGGGGCCATGTTGATCTCGTCGAGAAACAGCACGCCCGCGCCCGCGCCCGGCAGGAACTCGGGCGGGTACCAGTGCGAGCGCCCGGCCTTGGCCACCGGCAGGCCGCGCAGGTCGGTCGGCGCCAGCTGCGAGAGCCGCAGGTCGATGCATTCCAGGCCGTGCGCGGCGGCCACCTGCGCCACGATGCTCGATTTGCCGATGCCCGGCGGGCCCCAGATCATCGTGCTCAGCTTCAGCTGGCTGCGCACCAGCGTGCCGAGAAAGTTGGTCAGGTCGGCTGGGTTCATGCTGCCTCTTCAATACAATTAGGAGCTACGCAGTTGCGCACTTCGGCTGCCTCAAGCGACAAGATTGAGCCTGCGGCAGCATGGTACTTCTTCATCTTCTGTATGCGGTTGTTCCGCCTTAGCACGGAACAACCGCATACAATTCAGCCGAAGGTTGAGCACGCCAGCAAGCTCGACAATGAAACGAATGTTCTCTCCGCTTCGACGCTGCGCGCCACGCGGTTGTTGCAAAAGACGCGGAGCAGCCGCAAAAGTCACTGCGCCGCGCGCGATCGGCCGTCTTGGCGTATCATAATGGTGGGGCAGCTTTTCAGCAGCACGGGGTGCAGGCCATGCTCGATTTCGCCGACTGTTTCTACCAGCCGGTCGCCGCCGAGGCGCGCGGCGCGCGGGTTGGCACCACCCTGCTCGCGCCCGGCGACGCGGTGGCCGGTGTGCCGGGCGCGGGCGCGTTGAGCGGCGCGGCGCTGCGCGAGGCGCTGGCCGAGTACGCGCGGCGCAGCGGCGGCGGCTACCAGCCCCAGCTGGCCGCGCTGGCGTTTTTCATCGCCGGCGCGCCGGCCGCGCTCGCGGGCTACTTCCCGCTCACGACCATGCTCGACGCTGCAGGCCAGGCCGAGCTTTACGCCCTGGCCGGCGCGCTAGCCGATCACCCGCACTTCGACCTGCGGCTGATCGGCGAGGGCCGGCGCGAGGCCACGCACGATCTGCCGCGCGACACGCGCTGGATTGTCGCCGGCCAGGTGGCCGAGATCTTTTTCTTCCGCCGCGATATCCTGGCGCGCCTGCTGGCGTCGCCGCGGCCGTTCCGGCTCTACACCACGCCGCGCGCGTTCGCCGAGGGCGGCGGCGTGGCCGGCGGCTGCTACAACGCCGCCACCGGCGCGGTGCAGCTGCTGCTGGCGCGCGTCTACGAGGGGTTCTACGGCCGCGCGCCGGGCGTCGCGCCGCTGCTGCACGAGTTCGGCCACATGCTCGATCACTTCGACGCCGGGCGCGCCGCGTTCGGCCGCAGCGCCGGGCTGCTGCCGGGCATGCGCCCGAGCGACGGCGCGTGCTACACGCCGCGCGCCCGCGAGCTGTTTCTGGCGGGCAAGCGCACCGAGCTGGAGCGCTACAACCGCCGCCGCGCGGGCGCGTCCGGCGACGCCGATCTGCCGATCGGCCACCCCTACGTGTTCCAGAACGACACCGAGTTCATCGCCGGCTACCTCGAGCTGTTCCTGCGCAGCCCACACGCCTTCGCCGCAATGAACCCCACGCTGTTCGGCGGGCTGGCCGCGCTGCTCGGCTACGACCCGCGCGGCGCCTGGGCGGCCGATTTCCGCTTCTACATCGACGAGAACCGCCGCTACTATCTCGGCGGCCAGCAACCGCCACCAGCTGGGCTCACGCCGGTCTAGCAGCTCCGCTTGATCTCTTTCTTTTGCAATGCTCTGCCCGGCTTCGCTGGGCAGAGCATTGCAAAAAGAGCTGCAGCAGGCTCAATCGCGTACTGTGAGGATGCCAATCACGGAAGTGCGTAACTCCTACACGTATAGATTATGTTAGCACTACGTGGCTCGTCGCCACGTAGTGCAACACAATAAGAAGGCGGGCGGCTTTGCCGCCCCCAAACCCCCACATACAGCAAGTGTTCAGCGCCGTACTAGTCGTCGAGCGGGTCGAGCGCAGCGTTCCAGGCTTTCATGCGCTCGATGTCGCCGCCGGCGTCGGGGTGGTGCAGCCGGGCCATCGCCTTGCGGATCGCGCTGACCTCGGCCGGCGTCAGATCGAGCGTCAGCCCGCCGATCTGGAACGGCGCCGCCGCGCTCTCGGCGCGGGCCCTCCACAGGTCGCGCTCGTGCTCGAGCGCCGCGTTCTCGCGCGTCGCCTCGACCAGGCTCGACACCGTCTTGTTGTAGGCGCGCGTCACCTCAGCGCAGCGCGACTGCTCCTTGCTGATCTGGCGCAGCAGGCGGTGGATCGTCTCGTGGGCCTCGGTCAGCTCATTCTGGATGATTGCGGGGTCGTCGGGGATCGGCGGTGGCCGATATGCGCGATTCGTCGATCGCATCGGGTTCCAGCTCCTCCATGCTCGAACGCTGGCGTGGCGCTGCCACGCGCACTGCCACAGAATATCGCACGGGCGTGCCGAAAACATCAGACGTTTGAGGGTTTTCTTTTGCGCGCGCCTGTGCTATACTAGAGTCACTGAAGCTCTTGTGGCGGCCGCCACAGGAGCGTTTTCTTGCCACTATGATTCTACCAGAACCAGTGCTCGCGCGCATCGCCGCCGCGTTTCCCGCTAGCCCACCCGCCGACATGGCGCCAACAAGCGGCGGCTTCTCACACCACAGCGCCTTCGCCACGATCGGCGCGCACCGCTGCGTTGCCAAGGCCGCCGCACTGCCCGCCAAGCGCGCCGACCTGCGCCGCGAGGCGGCGGTGCTGCGCCTGCTTGCCGGCCGCGGCCTGCCTGCCCCCACACTGCTGGCGCTGCTCGACGACGCCGAGTGGACGATCGCGCTGACGCTGGCGCGCCCCGGCGCGCCGGGGGTCGCGCTCTACGCCGCGCCGCTGGCCGAGCGCTACGCCGCCGTGGGCGCGCTGGCCGAGCTGCTCGCCCAGGTGCACCAGGCCGCGCTGCCGCCGCCCACGCCCGATCTCCTGCTGGCCGCGCGCGCGCGCCAGGCGCTGCTACGCCTGCCGGAGCTGGGGCTGCCCGCCGCGCTGCGCGACGCGCTGGCCGCCGGCCTGAGCCACCCGGCCTGGTACGCGGGCGCGGCGCTGGTGCACGGCGACGCCGGGGCCCACAACTTGCTCTGGCATCCCCATAGCGCGACGCTGCTCGACTGGGAGTGGGCCGGGTGGGGCAGCCCGCTGATCGACCTGGCATGGGTTGGATGGACGCTGCGCTGGCGCGCGGCCGGCGAGCTGTGGCCGCACTTCGCCGAGCGCTACCGCGCCGGCAACCCCACCGCCCCGCACGTCAGCCCGGCCGACGCGCGGGCGCTGGCGATCGGCCAGATTGGCTGCATCCTGGCGCGCGTCGCCGATCAGCCCGCAGCCTTCGCCGAGTGGCTGCGCCGCGCCGAGTGGACGCTCGACGGCGGCGCGTTTGTTTGAGCGCCCCCGGCCCGATGTATAATGCGTTTCCTTGCACTGCTGACGAGGAAGAAACTATGCCTTCGCCCGCGACGCCGGAGGATGTTGGCGCCACTCGCTCCGCACCGCGCATACACCTGCGCGATGTTCTCATGCCAAATCCGCTGCCAGGGCTGGCCTTGCCGGGCCTGCCAGCAAGCTTCTGGCAGGCCCGCGAGCAGCTGCTCACGCTGCTGCTGCGCGCCGAGGCGCTGTTCGGCCTGCTGACATTTCTGCTCACCGCAGCCACACTCTACAACGCCCGCCTGTATAGCCTGATCGTGCTGCAGTCCTTCATCCTCGCGCTGATCGGCTGCCTGGCGCTGTGGCGCGGGCTCGACTACCGCGTGCGCGCCGGGGTGGTGCTGGCCGGTATCTACCTGCTGGGCCTGAACGAGCTGCTGAACTTCGGCTACAGCGAAGACGCGCACGCCTTTCTGTTCGCCTTCGCGCTCTCGGGGCTGCTGTTCTTCGATTGGAAGATCGGCGCGGTTGCGCTGGCGCTGACCATCCTGTCGCTGGTCGCCGTCGGCGAGCTGTTCGTGCTCGGCCTGTTCAGCCCGATCAGCGGCGCGCTGCGCCCGCTCTCGCACTCGTCGGTGCTCACCACCTGCCTGGTGTTTATACTCACCGTCGGCTCGATGCAGGTTGGCGTCGCCGTGCTGCTTCGCCACCTCCAAGCAGCCTGGCAGCTCGAAGCTGCCGCGCGCGCCGATCTTGAGCGGCGCGTGGCCGAGCGCACCGCCGCGCTGGCGCAGGCTCACGCGCAGGCGCTGGCGGCCAGCCGCTACGAGGCCGAGCAGAAAGAGTTCCTCACGCTGCTGCACCAGACGACCCTCGAGCTGCTCGACCGGCGCACGCTCGCCGACCTGCTGCAGGCGGTTGTCGACCGCGCCGCGATTGTGCTCGACGCGCCGTATGGCGAGCTGCTGCTCAGAGAGGGCGACGAGCTTGCGGTTCAGGCGTTCACTGCAAACCAGGCGTTTCTCGCCGGCGATCGCGTCTCGCGCAGCCAGGCGCGGCTCTCGTGGCAGGCCTACGATACGCACCAGCCCGCCGTGCTCGAGGATTACTCAGCCTGGGCCAGCCACCGCTCGATCTACGACGCGATCGGCCTGCGCGCGGTAGCCGATTTCCCGATCCTAATCGGCAGCGAGTGCCTGGGCGTACTGGCCATGGGCCGCACCCGCCCCGGCCAGCACTTCACGGCCGACGACGTGCGCAAGGGCATGGCTTTCTCGCACCTGGCCGCGCTGGTGCTCGACAACGCCAACCTCTACGCCACCGCGCTTCACGAGATCGCCGAGCGCAAGCAGGCCGAGCTGGCACTGCAAAACCACAACGCCGAGCTCGACGCATTTGCCTACATGGTTGCCCACGACCTGAAAACCCCGCTCACTGGCCTGATCGGCTACAACGAGATCTTGCAGACCGACTACGCCACGCTGAGCGGCGCGGAGGTGCAGGGCTTCCTGGCCGATATCGCGCGCCTGAGCGACAAGATGGCGGCGATTATCAACGATTTTATGCTGCTGGCGAATGTGCGCGCGCGCCGCGATATTCCGCTCGGCCCGGTGCCGATGACGGCGATCGTCGCGGCCGTGCTCGAGCACCAGGCTCCGCTGATCGCCGCCACCGGGGCCACGGTCGCGCTGCCCGACGCCTGGCCCGAGACGATCGGCTACGCGCCGTGGGTTGAGCAGATCTGGGATAACTACCTCAGCAATGCGCTGAAGTATGGCGGCAGCGCGCCACGGGTTACGCTGGGCGCCGACCGCGCCGCCGGTGGGATGGTGCGCTTCTGGGTGCGCGACAGCGGCCCGGGCATCGCGCCCGACGACTTGAAGAAGCTGTTTGTGCCGTTCAGCCGGCTGTACGCCTCGCCATCCGAGGGCCACGGGCTGGGCCTGGCGATCGTGCAGCGCGTGGTCGACAAGCTCGGCGGCACTGCCGGCGTCGAGAGCGCGCCGGGCCACGGCAGCCTGTTCTACTTTACGCTGCCGGCCGCCGGGCCATAGCCGCCGGGCTTCCAAGCCCTAGTGCAGCTGCTGGTACAGCGCGGCGGTGGCCGGCTCGGGCGCGGCGCCGAGGCTACGCAGCGCGCCTTTCAGGTGCTCAAACGTCGCGTTCACCAGCGAGCGGTTGCCGAAGCGCGCGGCCAGCCGCATCAGCTGCGCCGCCGTCTGCTCGCGGCAGCCGTCGACCTGGAGCACCTGCTGGTAGTAGTGGATCGCCAGCTGCGGCGCGTCGCGCTCGACGGCGCGCGCCAGCTGCTCAAGCGCGTCGAGGTAGCGCTCCTGCAGGTGCGCCCGGCGCGGCTCGACCCACAGCGCGGCGCTGAGCGGCGCGCCAGGCAGAAATTCGCCGCGATACAGCGTGATTGCACGCTGCACGGCCTCGCGCTCGATCGGCGGCGCGAGCGCCTGCTCGAAGCGGCGCACGTCGTAGTCGATCGCCTCCCACGGGCTGCGGATGGCGCAGTGCCCGTCGCGCGCCGCCACCGCCAGCCCCGTCTGCACCCGCAGGCGACGCAGCGCCTGGTGCAGCGCCGGCATCGACAGCTCGCCCTCGCCCCACACCGCCTCCCACAGCCGCTCGACCGCCAGCCCGCCGGGGCCGGCGTCGAGCAGCCGCACCAGCAGCGCGCGGTGCAGCGACGAAAGCTCGCACTCCTGGCCGTCGACCATGCACACAAACGATCCGAGCGCGCCGACGCGCCAGCGCGTAGGGCTGGGCTGGCGCAGCAGCCCCAGCAGCCGGCGCGCCAGCGCGTCGCCGCTGGCGGCGGTGGCCAGCAGCGGCAGGTGCGCGCTACCCATCCGCACCAGCAGCAGCTCGGGCACGCGGCGCGCGCGCTCGGCGAACAGCGCCCACAGCTGCCCCGCCGCCGGCCATCCCTCGGCCTCGAAGCGCAGCGCCGCCTGCAGCAGCGCGAGGTAGGCCAGCTCGGCCGCGCTGAGAAACGTGCTGGTAGCCGCCGCATCGGCCGCCAGCTCGGCCACCTGCGCTATGCTCGGGCGGCGCTGGCGCATGCACAGCAGCGCGTGCCCCAGCGCCAGGCGGCCGCGCGTCTCGGGCTGGCCGGGCAAGCCAAGCGACGAGGCAATATCGAGCCAGGCCTGCGCCACCGCCACATCGCCCTGCAGCGCAGCGGCCCACAGCGCGCCCACGGCAGCGGCCTCGACGCTGCTGCTCACATCCATGCGCATGCTCAGGGTGTGCGCCTCGGTGAAGCGCGCCAGCGCCTGGTCGAGATCGCCCTCGGCCAGGTCGATATCGGCCACGCTGCAGCGCAGCAACGTTTCCTCGCGGCGGCGCGAGGTCTGGCGCGCGATCAGCAGCCCGGCCTCGATCGCGTCGCGGGCTTCGTCGTAGCGGCCCTCTTCGGTAGCCAGCGCGCCGAGGTTATTCAGCGTTAGCGCACGGCGGCCCTGGTTGCCCGAGGCCTGCCAGCACGCGTCGGCCTGCTTCAAGTGCCGCAGCGCCGCCGGCCGGTCGCCCTGCGTGGCATAGGCCCAGCCCAGGTTGTCGTGAATATCGGCGAGCACGGCCGGGTCGTCGAGCGGCGCTAGCACGCGCGCCTGCTCGAGCGCCGCGATTGCGCCAGGCAGCTCGCCGCTGAGAATGCGCACGCGCCCGTCGATGATATGAAACTCGAGCTGCAGGCGCGGCGGCAGATCGGTGGGGTCCAGCTCGGCCAGCGCCGCGCGCGCGCGCGCGTAGTCGCCCTGCAGGTTCAGGAAATCGGCGCGCAGCATCAGCGCCTCCCAGCGCGTGGCCGCGTCGCCGGTGGCCTCGACCATCTCGATCGCCAGGTAGGCCCGCTCCCACAGCGCCAGGTCGCTATAGACCCGCGCCTGGGCCAGCAGCAGATCGGCAGGCAGCAGCGTGGCGCCAGGGTTTACAAGCGGCGGATTGCCGGCAACCTGGCGCGCCAGTTCCCATGCGCCCTCGCCCAGCCCCTGCCCGAGGCGCTCGAAACAGGCCAGCAGCGTCATCTGGCGCGAGCGCTGGCGGAAGCGCGGGATGGAGAGCCGCAGCAGCGCAAAAGCCTGCTCGTCGGCGCCGGCGGCCAGAAAGCAGCCGATCGCGCGCTCGAGGTCGTCTTCCTCGCGGTACAGCTCGGCGGCGTGCAGCAGCAGCCGGCGCTCGCGCTGCGGGTCGCGCGCCAGCCGCGAGCGCAGAAACTCGCGAAACAGGCTGTGGTACGAGAGCCAGCCGGCGCGGCTCGACACAAACAGCCCGTAGCGCTTGACTTCGTCGAACAGGTCGGCGGCGTCGCCGCTGCGGCAGAGCGCCTCGCAGCGCTGCGGCGAGAGATCTTCGAGCACGCTGGTGTCTTCGAGGAAGCGCCGCAGCTCGGGCGCCAGCGGCGCGATGATCTGCTCGGCGAAAAACGCGTAGACCTGCCCGGTGTCGGCCTCGATCGGCACCGCCGCCAGCGGCACGCCGGGCTGCACCGCGCCCGGCCGGGATACACGGTCGAGCGACAGCACAATGCCGGTGACCCAGCCGCCCAGCCGGTCGAGCAGCTGCTCGGCGTGCGCGTCGGAAAGCGTCAGCGCGTACGATTGGCCGGCCAGCTGCTGGATCTCGGCCGCGCTGAACTGCAGCGCGGTATAGTCGAACACCGCCGCGCGCTGCTGCGCCACCATGCGTACCAGGCCGTGCAGCGCCGGCAGCGTGCGCGACACCAGCACCAGGTGGCAGTTGGCGGCGTACTGCGCCACCGAGGCCAGCAGGTCGAAGATCAGCACCGCGCCCGGCAGCCCCTGCGGCGGCGCGTCGTCGAATACGTGGAAGTCGTCGAGGATCAGCGCGAACGGCGCGCGCGCCGCCGAGATCGCCAGCGCGGCGGCGTGGATCAGCTCGGGCAGACCCTGCGGCGGCGCGGCGGCCAGGCGCGCCAGCAGGTCGGCCGCGCCCGGCACAAACTCCGCCACGCTGTGCAGCAGGTAGTCGAGAAACAGCTTCGGGTCGCGGTCGCTCGCGTCGAGCGTGTACCACGCCACCGGCAGGCTGCTCACCGCCGCCCACTGCGCCAGCGTCGTGGTTTTGCCCCAGCCGGCCGGCGCGGCCAGCGCCACCACGCGGCGCGCGCTGATCGCCTGTTCGAGCTCGCCGAGCAGGCGCGGGCGCTCGATTAGCGGGCGCCGATCGGCCGGGATGATCAGTTTTTGCTGAAAGCGCAGCGACATCGGCTTCTCATAGAGCGATCATCCGCAGATGCACAGAGGGTGATAGCGTCTACGCCAACGATTGGTGTGAATTGTACACCCTCAGAGGTGTGCGGCGCCGTTGCTTCGCAGGGATGGCGCTGGTCTATCAGCGCGATATACCTGATCGTAGCCGCCGCATAGGTGCTTGTCAATTGCCAACCGCCGGATTTCCCGCCAAACCAGCCCGGCTGTAATGGTTTTGTAACGCAATGTACAGCACGCAAAGAATGGTTTATACTTATACCCTATGCTACAAGAGCGGAGATGCTGATCGTGAGGTCACCCTAACACGCCCCAGGACGGCCGAATGTTCTACGCTCCATCGCTCTGCGCTCTGCGCTCATGCCCGCCTTTGGCGAACAGCTACCGCCGTGCAATGCGCGGCAGTGCACGGCACCAGACATCCCCCAGCGGCCCTGGATGTTCGCTGCACCGTTCGGTACACCATGCGGGCTAGCTGCCGCATCAAGATTCGTATCGGCGACCGATCCACACCATGCCAGTGCCGGAGGCTTCGATGCATACACCGCTCCACGCCCTCATTCTCGAAGATCATCCCGCCGACACCGAGCGGATCGCACACGAGCTGCGCCAGGCCGGCTTTACCGCCAATTACCGCGTGGTCGAGGGCGAAGCCGAATATATGGATGCGCTCAACCCGGCGCTCGACGTGATCCTGGCGAGCTATGCCCTGCCGGGGTTCAGCGCGCTGCGCGCGCTTGAGCTGCTGCGCGCGCGCGGCCTCGATATTCCTTTTATTGTGCTGTCGAGCACGCTCGGCGAGGACCTGGCCGTGCACGCCCTGCGCCAGGGCGCGACCGACTACCTGCTCAAAGATCGGCTGGCGCGCCTCGGCACTGCCGTGGCCCAGGCGATCGAGCAGCGCCGCCTGCGCCGCGCGCAGCGCTACGCCGAGCAGCAGCTGCGCCAGAGCGAGCAGCGCTTTCGCGCGCTGATCGAGCACGCGCCCGACGGCATTACCATGATCAATGCGCGCGGCCTGGTACTGTACGTGAGCGCTTCGACCGAGCGCATCACCGGATACCCGGCCCACGAGATGCTCGGCCGCGACCCGTCCGAGCTGACCCACCCGGAAGACCTGCCGGCGCTGCTTGAGGCGCTGATCGGGCTGATGCGCCAGCCCGGCCAGAACATCACCACGCAGTACCGCTTCCGCCATAAAGACGGCAGCTGGCGCTGGATCGAAAGCACGATCAGCAACCTGCTGGCCGAGCCCGGCATCGGCGCGATGGTGTTTAACTATCGCGATATTACCGAGCGCCGCCAGGCCGAGCAGGCGCTGCACGAGGCCGATACGAAGTACCGTACGCTGATCGAGCATATTCCGGCGATTGTCTACCAGATCGGCATTGATGGCTACGACAGCCTGCTGTATGTGAGCAAACAGATCGCCCAGGCGCTCGGCTTCGCCTCGGCGGAGTGGGTGGCCGAGCCGCGCCGCTGGCTGGCCCAGGTGTACCCGCGCGATATCGACCAGACGATCGCCGATATGGCGCGCGCCACAAGCGATACGCCGCAGCTCTCGGAGTTTCGGATACTGGCGCCCGACGGCAAGGCGGTATGGCTCGCCGACGAAGCGGTGCTGGTGCGCAGCGAGAGCGGCCAGCCACTGCTGCTGCAGGGCATTATCCTCGACATCACCGCGCGCAAGCACGCAGAGGCCCAGCTGCACCAGCTCAACACCGACCTCGAGCGGCGCGTGGCCGCGCGCACCTCCGACCTGGCGCGCTCGCACGATACGCTGCAGATCCAGATCGCCGAGCGGCTGCAGCTGCAGCAGCAGGTGCAGGCCAGCGCCGGCCGCGCCACCGCGCTCGCCACGCTGTCGAAGGCGCTGGCCGAAGCCGGCCACGAGCTCCAGCCGCTGTTCGACACCGTCGCCGAGCACGTCGCGCTGCTGATCGGCGACGCGACGATCCTCACGGTGCTTTCCGAAGATCGCCAGTCGATGCAGGCCGTGGGGATCAGCCACCCGGACCCGCAGGCCATTGTGTTTATACGTACCCTGTTTAGCTCGTGGTATCCCGCAAGCCAGGGCGTGGCTGTCAAGGTGGTACAGAGCGGCGAGCCGCTGCTGCTGCCAAGCATCAGCGCCGAGCAGGCCAACGAGTGGCTCACGCCGGCGTACCTGCCCTACCTCGAGCGCTACGGCCTGCACAGCTTGCTGATCGTGCCGCTGCGTGCGCGTGGGCGCATCCTCGGCACCCTCGGCGTCTCGCGCGACCGGCCCGGCCACCCGTACTGCGCCGAGGATGTGGCGTTTCTGCAAGACCTCGCCGACCGCGCCGGCCTCGCCATCGAGAACGCGCAGCTGTTCGCGGCGGCGCGCCAGGCCCGCGCCGAGGCCGACCGCGCCAACCGCGCCAAGAGCGAGTTCCTGGCAAGCATCTCGCACGAGCTGCGCACGCCGCTCAACGCCATCCTTGGCTTCACCGGCACGATGCTCATGCGCCTGCCCGGCCCGCTCACCGCCGACCAGGAGCGCCAGCTCACGACTGTGCAGCGCAGCGCCAAGCACCTGCTCGCGCTGATCAACGATATTCTCGACCTGGCGCGCATCGAGGCCGGCAAGGTCGAGCTGCGGCTCGAGCCGATCGAGTGCCAGGCAGTGATCGACGAGGTGGCCGCCAGCCTGCGCCCGCTGGCCGCACAAAAGGGCCTGGGCTTCGCCGTCGACGCCCCCGACGAGCGGCTGACGATCACCAGCGACGCGCGCGTGCTCGGCCAGATCCTGATCAACCTGGTGAACAATGCGATCAAGTTCACCGACACCGGCGAGGTGCGGATCGAGCTTGCCGCGCGACTGCCGCCGGCGGGCCAGGGCAGCGCTGTGATCGTGCGCGTGCACGACACCGGCATTGGCATCCGCGCCGAGGATCAGGCCAGGCTGTTCGAGGAGTTCGGCCGCGTGCACTCGCTCGCGGCGCGCGACCGCGAGGGCACCGGGCTGGGGCTGCGGCTGTCGCGCAGGCTGGCCGGGCTGCTCGGCGGCGAGATCGAGCTGCAGAGCGTGTTCGGCCAGGGCAGCACGTTTACGCTGGTGCTGCCGCTGCCCTGAGTTCTTTGGCAACGTGGTGATTGCGTAATGGCTGAACAAACCGCCGGCACATTTTTCGAGCGGCGCGGCCCGGTGGGCGTGCTGATGCTGCACGGCTACAGCGGCACCCCGGCCGAGCTGCTGCCCATGGCCCAGGCCCTCGCCAGCGCCGGCTACACCACCCACGGCCCCCTGCTGGCCGGGCACGGCGGGCCACCCAGCGACCTGCTCGGCGCCACCAGCGACGACTGGCTGGCCTCGGCCGCGGAGGGGCTCGACCGGCTGCGCGCGCATTGCCGCACGCTGTTTGTCTGCGGCTTCTCGGCCGGCGGCCTGCTGGCGCTGCGGCTGGCGGCGCGCGAGCCGCTGGCCGGGATCATCCTGCTGGCCCCGGCGCTGCGGCTGCGCGGCGGCGCTCTGCTGCCGCTGGCCGGGCTGCTGCAGTACGTGGTGCCGTGGTACTACCCGCTCGCGCGCGCCAACTTCGCCGACCCTGCGGTGCGCGCGGCGGTGCTTGAGCGCGCCCCCGACGCCAACCTCGACGACCCGGCGGTGGTCGAGGCGCTCCGCCGCGAGGCGCGCGTGCCGATCGGCTCGCTTTACCAGCTGGCGCGGCTGCAGCGCGCCGCCCGGCGCGACATGGCCCGCGTCGCCGCGCCAACCTTGATCATGCAGGGCCGCCTCGACACCACCGTCGACCCACGCAGCGCCGATCTGGTGGCGAGTGGCGTCGCCGCGCGCGATACGCGCCTGGTCTGGTTCGAGCGCAGCGGCCACCAGCTGCCGCGCGAGGCCGAGCGCGCGGCGGTGTGGAACTCGGCGCGCGTATGGCTCGACGAGCACGCCACCTGACGTGGCAAGAGAGGGGAGATGGAGCTGACACTGAGCGACGCCGCCGGGGTACGCTGCGTCGAAGGCCCGCCCGGCGCGCCGCTCCTGGCGCGCGCCCAGGATGTCGACCGGCTGATCGAGGCGTGTTTCGCCAAGGCTGCCAGCGCCGCGCTGCTGTACGCGCCCAACCTACCCGCCAGCTTTTTCGATATTAGCTCGGGCGATGCCGGCGCGATCCTTCAGAAGCTGCGCACCTACCGCATCCGCCTGGCCGTGGTCTGCCCGCCCGGCAGCGTGAAGCTCAGCCACCGCTTCGGCGAGCTGGTAGCCGACGAGCGGCGCGGCCCGTACTTCGGCGTGTTCGACACGCGCCAGCAGGCCGCCGAATGGCTGCAGCTACACGGCGGCTAGCCCTTCCGAAGTGCGCAGCTACACTCCGCCGGCGCCGGGCGCGGCGTGCGCGCGCACAAACTCCACCAGCGCCGCCAGCCGCGCGTCGTCGATCGGGTCGGCCAGGCGGATGGCGCGGCGGCGCCGCCCATCCTCCACCGTGAGCGTGTACTGCCGCGCGTCGGCCGCGCCCTTTGGCAGCGCGGGCCTGCTGGCCGGCCGCTGGAACAGGCCGGCCTCGGCCACCAGCCGGCGCAGCGCCGCCGCCGCCTCGTCGCTCAGGTCGGCGGTATCGACCACCTGGGAGCGGCGCAGGCCGGGGAAATAGGCTAGCCCGCCGTCGCTGCTCAGCTGTACGCGCATTGTTTGCTTCCTCTGCGAGGGCTTCCGGGGCTTCGCGCCCCTGTGCCCACTCCTGCCCTGAGCGGCTTTCGGGGGCTACGCGCCCCCGTGCCCTGCGGCAGAGGGCGGCCGCCCGCCCTCTGCACTCCCCCGCTGGGGCGCTGCCCCAGACCCCATAATGAATGCCTTCGCTCTCGCGACGTCGGTGGCGCATGCCTCGTGGCAAACCGACACATCACTCCGCACCACGGGGCCTACGCGCCTGACGTTGCCGCTGGCACGGCCTTCCGTAGGGCGCGCATCCTGCGCGCCTTCTCCTCTGCGAGGGCGTTCGCGGGCTTCGCGCACCCGCGCCATGCTCTCGCCCTGCGAGGGCTTTCGGGGGCTACGCGCCCCCGCGCCATGCTCTCGCCCTGCGAGGGCTTTCGGGGGCTACCCGCCCTCAAAGGGTATCAGTCCATGGGAGGATTACCGGTACAGAATCCAGACCATTGGCAGCGCTTGGGTGTAACTCCCCAAGCGCTCCTTCCAGGCCACACCAATCTGAAACAGGCTGTACTTCCAGCTGCGCGCCGCACCATCATCGACCAAATGACGGTAGCCACGCTTTACGACCCAGCGCCCGACTGCGACCAGCCACACATATGCAATCACCAGTGGCAGCAACAATCGCGCAAACCGCTCGCGGTCAGTGACGCCGCTCTCATCCAGGTGAAAGCCCCCGCTCTGCCAGTCACGAAAGACCGTCTCGATCCACATGCGCCGACTGCCAAGCCGGTAGGTCTGCCAATTCGCCGGCAGGTTTGTCATCACCGCATGCACGATTGGTTTGCCCTCGGTATCTTTGGCCCACCAAGCCAGGATATTCACCGGCCCAATGCGTTCCTCGGTCAGATACACGCCATTGAGATAGGCAACCGTGTCGCGATTGGGCAGCCACTTCGAAAGCGCCGTCGCATCACCATCTGGGGTGAGCGCGAGCAGCGTGTGCCCAGGATGCCCAACAAACCATCATGGCCGCGCTCGCGCACCCAGGCAAACAGCTCCTGGCTGCGGAACTCACTATCGCCGTGGATGCTCACGCGCACCCGTTCGGGCAACAGCGCCAGCGCGGAGCCCAGAAGCTTCTTTTGGTCAGCCAATCCACTCTGTCCGCGATGGGGCAACGCAAGCCAGGCCAATGGGAGCGAGCGTCGGCGAAAACCGATGCTTACCACCAGAATGTTGTGGATATCGCGCAGCAGGACGCGGTCGATCAGCAGTTGCACCCGCTGCCCTTTCAAGCCGTGGAGCGCCAGTTTGGCGACCGGCTGATAGTGTTCCTCCTGCGTGATACGCTCGTTATCGAGCAAGCGCCGAATGCGTTGTTCTTTGGCGGCTTGGGTGGTGTCCAGCGGCATCGCTCGGGCAAGTTTCCCAATTTGGGCCGAGACACTTTGGCTACTCGCGACCACCAGCAACGCCAGGGTTTCGATCTGGCTGGCGAGCGCATTTGGCAGCTGCGCGGTCAACTGCTGGGACGTGCTATCATACAGCGGTGAGGTGGGCATGGATTCCTCCTTTGGCTGATCAGGTCTTGGCACGCGTGATCATACCAAAAGTTGGCGTCCTGACCACCTCCTTTTGTCAAGTGAAACCCTTTGAGGGCTACCCGCCCCCGTGCCCCGCGGCAGGAGGCCCCCGCCGGCCTCCTGCACCTCCGCGACACCCAGAGATACGGTATTGTTTGTCAAGTAGGAATTTTGAGATGCTTTTCCATTTTGCCTGCGGCAGCCCGCGCCGACCTGACCACAACCAGCTCTCCCAGCGAGCAATCGCTCGGCACGCCTTCAGTGCTGTGCCATTGGGTTGTGGACAGCTCCGCGCAGGCGTTGCTCTGCCGCGCTCACCTCATCCGCTCGCTTCACCCGCTTTGCCTCCCGTAGTGCGGGTCAAACGCCTGTCCTTTCGTCACTACCGCATACGCCAGTCGCAGCAGCTTGTGCGCACAAGCACAGCGCGCCACTTTCGTCGGCTTGCCCGCTGCTCGCAATCGCTCATACTGCCCACGTATCACTGGATTGTGCCGTGCAGCACTCAACGTTGCCATATACAAGGCGGTTCGCAAGCGCGCGTTTCCAGCGTGCCCAATCTGCCGTCGTCCGCGCACACTTGTGCCCGACTTCGCGCCAGCGGCACCACCCCGGCGTAGGCGGCTGCCGCTTCGGCCGACACACAGGCCGTAAAGTTCAGCGTGCCGACCAGCAGCCAGGCGCTTGTGATCAGCCCGATACCTTTGATGCTCCCCAGCAATGCGGCACTCTCTGCCCAAGCACCCTCCTGCAACACCGTCGCAATCTCCGTCTCCAGCGTCTCCAGTTGCCGCTCACATTCTGTCACAACCGTGTCCAAAGCCGCGAGTGCGGCTGGGATCGTCACTGGCCACTGCTCAAGCGCATGGCCCTGATTGCGTGCCTGCTGACGCATCGTCAGCAAGCCATCGCGCACCAGCAGCCGCTGGCGCAACTCGTGATAGACCTGCTCAGGCGGTGTCCAGCGCGACGGTTGACGTTCAACAGCAAACAGGGTCAACAGCTGAGCATCAAGCGCATCGGTTTTGGCGCGCCGGGGCAGAGAGCGGCCGAAAGCGTGGACGTGGGCGGGATTGACGACACTGACCGCATAGCCAGCTTGGTGAAGCGTGACCGCCAGCGTGATCCAGTAGCTGCCAGTGGCTTCGAGCACAATCAGCGTCTGGGCTGGCGGGACAGCCGTGCTGGCGAGTGCGGCTTGAAGGCGGCAAAGCCCTCAGGAGTTTGGGGAAAGGTACGCGCACGCTGAGGCGGCGAGCCAGCTGGGCTCCAGGTCGCGGCGAAGGAGGCGGCAGCAATGTCGACGCCGACAAACAGGCAATAGTCAGAAGCAGATGCATTCATAGGTCACCAAAGCTGAAAAGGAAATCAATTCCACGGATAGCGCCCTCGTTCCTCGTGATACGTGGTCAGAGCCACACGATACGGTTCTGAGTGAGGCTATCCAAGGTGGTGGGGGCACAATCTCTGGGACGCGGTCAAAGCCGCACGGGTACCCACTGCCTCACCACCACCCGGAACACTTTCATTATACGAGGGTACCCGGCGCTGCCCCAGACCCCATAATGAATGCCTTCGCTCTCGCGACGTCGGTGGCGCATGCCTCGTGGCAAACCGACACATCACTCCGCACCACGGGGCATGCGCGCCTGGCGTTGCCGCTGGCACGGCCTTCCCGTAGGGCGCGCATCCTGCGCGCCTTCTCCCCCTCTGCGAGGGCGTTCGCGGGCTTCGCGCCCCCCGCACCACAGGGCCTACGCGCCTGACTTTGCCGCTGGCACGGCCTTCGTTCCCGGCTCCGCGCCACCACGCATCCGCGCCTGACGTTGCCGCTGGCACGGCCTTCCCGTAGGGCGCGCATCCTGCGCGCCTTCTCCCCCTCTGCGAGGGCGTTCGCGGGCTTCGCGCCCCCCCGCACCACAGGGCCTACGCGCCTGACGTTGCCGCTGGCACGGCCTTCCCGTAGGGCGCGCATCGTGCGCGCCATGCTCTCGCCCTGCGAGGGCGTTCGCGGGCTTCGCGCTCCCGCCCTCTGCACTCCCCCGCTGCGGCGCTGCCCGAGACCCCGTAATGAATGCCTTCGCTCTCGCGACGCCGGTGGCGCATGCCTCGTGGCGTGGACACAGGTGTGGGTTTGGCCTGAGGCATGAGCGTACGGCGTTGATGGTGGCCTGGCCTGCTTTAACGGCGGCGGCGCGCACGATGCGCGCCCTACATGGATGGGGCAATGCGCTCACTCGCTCTCCGCTCCAACGCTCTCCCGCTCCTCGCTCCAAGCGCTCAATCGCTCTGCGCTCCGCTATGGGCTTTGGCCGAGGGTGGCACTGCCACGCCGACGGCGTTCCACGCGGCGCGCACCGCCTGCTCCTCGGCGCCGCCCTCGCCAAACAGGTGCCCCGCGTTCACCACCGTCAGGCGCGCGAAGCGCCGGAAGCCCGAGGTCGGGCGCAGGTTCGAGTCGCGCAGCGTCTCGTACCAGATCCGGCCGGCCTTCTCCCACGCGAACCCGCCGATCGTGCTGGCGGCAAGGTAGAAGGCATGGTTGGGGATGCCGGAGTTAATATGCACCCCGCCGTTGTCCTCGAGCGTGTGCACGTAGTCGCGCATGTGCGCCGGCTGCGGATCCTTGCCCAGCACCGGGTCGTCGTAGGCGGTGCCGGGGGCCTTCATCGAGCGCAGCGCCACGCCCTTGACGCCGCGCGCCAGCAGGCCCGCGCCGATCAGCCAGTCGGCCTGCGCGGCGCTCTGCTTGCTCGCGCGCTGCTTGATCAGCGAGCCAAACACGTCCGACACCGACTCGTTCAGCGCGCCGGATTGGCCCGAGTACGCCAGGCGCGCCTCGTCCTGCGTCACGCCGTGGGTTAGCTCGTGGCCGATCACGTCGAGCGCGATCGTGAAGCGGTTGAACAGCTTGCCGTCGCCGTCGCCGAACACCATACGCTCGCCGTTCCAGAAGGCGTTGTCGTAGTTCTGGCCGAAGTGCACCGTCGCGTCGAGCGCGAGCCCGGCGTCGTCGATCGAGTTGCGCTGAAAGACATTCCAGTAGAAGTCGAACGTGGCGCCCAGGCCCTCGTAGGCTTCGTCGGCCGCCGCGTCGCCGGTGGGCTTGGCGCCCTCCGCGCGAACCAGCGCGCCCGGCAGGCTTTGCTGGTGCCGCGCATCGTAGATCGCGCGCTGCTTGTGGCCCTCGGCCGCCAGCAGCGACGACGGGCGCTGCGGCGGCGCGCCGGCCCAGCGATGCTCGGCGCGCAGCGCGCGCAGCGACTGGTCGGTGGCGATGGTGCGTATTGCGGCGGCGCGCTCCTCGGGCGAGCCATTCAGCGCGATCGCGTGAAGAATATGCGGCGGCAGAATGCAGAAGATCCCGTGGCACTGGCCTGGTTGCTTGCACATAGGGTGCTCCTTGATGCTAGGGCATACGCCGTGCTGGCGCCGAAGCCGAACAACAACCAGCGTATGCTACACCAAGATCTGCGCCATGTGTATGAAGATTGGCTAAAGACCGACGCTAGGCATAGGCTATCACAAATCCGAGCCGGGTGAATTGTATGCGGTATGGCTCGCGCCCCTGCGCCCTAGAGAAAATCGCGCTCTTTGGCGCGCATGGTCTCCCACTCGGCGCGCTTCTCGCGCACCGCCGGGCTATCGCTCACCTCGGCCACCGGCACGTCCCACCAGCTCTCGTAGCCTGGCACGCCGTGCAGCCGGTCGTTCTGGATGTAGATCACCGTGGTGCGGTCGGCATCGCGCGCGGCCCGCAGCGCGGCCACAAACTCCTCGTAGGTTGCGCAGCGGATCACCCGCGCCCCCAGGCTGGCCGCGTTCGCCGCGAGATCCGCCGGCAGCGGCGCGATCTCCTCGGCCTCGTCGCCCGGCAGCACGCCATTCTGCGGGTATGCGTAGCGCGTGCCGAAGCCCGCCTGCCCCAGCGAGCGGCTCAGCGCGCCGATGCTCTTGTACCCGCCGTTGTCGAACAGCGTGATGATCAGCTTGCGATCCTCCTGGATGGCTCTATACGCGCCAATGATTGCCATGCTGCGCGCCTGCGCGATGCGCCGTTCAAACGCCGCCTTCTGCGGCGATGCCGTACACTGCGCCGAGCCGCCGTACCTCCTCGATCATCTTCGCGCGCAGCCACGCCGGCTCCAGCAGCTCGGCGTTGCCTCGGTAGCGCAGCAGCGTCTGGACGATGAAGAAGTCGCTGCGGCCCTCGGCCTCAATGATCACGTCGCCGCTGGGCAGGCGCTCAACGATCCGCTGCTGCTCGAAGCGCTGGCTGATCTCGCCACGCGCCAGCACGGCGGCAAGCCGATAGCGGAAGCTGACGCCCTGGCGCGCATGCGCCATGTCGGGCGGCAGGCGCTCTAGGCGCTGAAACGTCTCGCGCTGAATGCGATCAATGCGAAAGTCGAGCATCTGGCGGCTATTGTGCGTGTAGGCGACCAGGTAGAAATGGCGCTCGTAGAACTCGATCTCGTACAGCTCGACTTTGTGATGAAGTGTCGCGCGTGCGCCGCCGCCGGCATGGTAGGCGAACGTCACCATTTGGCCCTTGCCGATCGCATCTTCCAGCTCGGCGATCAGCGCGCCGTATGGTGTGTAGTCAATCGCCGGCTGCACCGGGGCGCGTAGTGCCTGATGGCGCTGGTATGTGTGCCGGTCAGCTGCGCCAAGCTGGCTGGTCAGGCGCTCAAGCAGCGCGCGGATCTGCCCGGCCTGTGGGTGCCGCTCGCCAAATGTATCGCGGATGAGCGCGAGTGCGCGCAGATCCGCGCTATCGAATGCTGGCGCGCCGCCGCGCAGGGTGTAGATCGGTGGGCGAGTGCGGCTGATCTCAATCACAATCCCCAGCTCCGCTAGGTGCTTGACATCGCGATCGACCATTGGGCGAGCGCTCGCAGTGCGCGGGTAGGCGTCACCAAGCCGCTCCAGCAGCGCGTGCCGATTGAGCGGCCCATCACGCAGTGCTGCGAGCAGGGCGCTGAAGCGCCTGAGACTGAGGGTGAGCGGCGCGTCAACTGGCATCCTGTTCCTCTCTGCTGACTGAAGCTATATCTGATCATACTTCTTAGTACTTTGTCAAGAACGTTTTCCGCCACTGCAGGGCTCGTGCAATGTCGGCCCTCACCCCCCCTTCCCCTCTCCCGCGAGGGAGGGGAGAGGTATTGTTGGCTGTGTGGTGCGGTCGCGGCGGCGGTCGCCCTAACCGAATGTCTTCACCCCTCCCCTGACAGGGGAAGGGGTAGGGGGAAGGGTCGACAGACGTTGCACGAGCCCTGACAATGTCCACCACTGACGCCGACACGGAAAGCCCATAATGCGGGTTGCAGGCTCAATTTCCAGCAGCTTGTGAGAAAGTGGCGTTTGTCACGAGACTTTCTGGCGCGTTTTTGCCGCGCGCTGCGACTTCGCCCGGCGCGCGTACGAAAAATGCCGCCAGCTCCGTTCTATAAGTGATACGATCTTCCGCTTGATCACTTATTCGATTGTGTTGCACTGCGTGGCTTCGCCGCACGGTGCAACACAAAGAGCAGGGGCGGCGAAGCCGCCCCCGAACCCCCACCAAGTGTCAGTCATCAAGCGAATGCGGTGGCCTGCCGCGCGGCAGGCGTGGCGAGCCGCCGGCCAGATAGTGGCTAAGGGGGCGCGCGAAAGCGAGGCATCGAATGACCGAGACGCACCGGGCGGCGGATGGGGTGCTGGCGGGGCTGGATCTGCCGATCCTGCGCACACGCGTGACGCTGCGCCTGCTCGACGCCACCACCCTGCCCGCGTACAAGGGCGCGCTGCTGCGCGGCGGCTTTGGCTACGCCTTTCAGCGCGCCGCCTGCCCCCAGCCCTGCTGGGGCCACGCCGACACCTGCGCTGTCGGCGCGCTCTGCCCCTACCGCGCGATCTTCGAACCACCGCACCCGCGCGGCGTCGCGCACCTGCACGACCTGCAGGACATCCCCCGGCCCTTCGTGATCGAGCCGCCGCTCGACCACAAGCGCCAGTACGCCGCCGGCGACGCGCTGGAGTTCGGCCTCATCCTGCTCGGCAGCGCGATCGACCACCTGCCGTACTTTCTCTCCAGCTTCGAGCAGCTTGGGCGCATGGGCTTGGGGCGCGCACAGGCGCGCGCGCGGCTCGAGCGCGTCGAGGCGCTGCGCCACTGGCAGCCCACCGGCGTGGCGATCTACCTCGACGGGCGGGTGACCGCCGAGGCCGCGCAGCTCGAGACCGACGCGGCCGGCTCGCGCTACGACGCCAGCGTGATCGCCGCGCGCGCCGCACAGCTGCCGCCCGACCTGCGGGTGCAGTTCCCGACGCCGCTGCGGGTCAAGGCGCGCGGGGCATTCCTGACGCAGCTCGACGTGCCGGCGCTGGCGCAGGCGCTGTGCTGGCGGCTGAACGCATTGGCGACGTTCCACGGCGGCGGGCCGTGGGCAATCGAGCACCGGCAGCTCGCCGAGCAGGCGCGCGCGATTGTGGTCGAGCAGCCGCGGCTGACGTGGATCGACTGGGAGCGCACGTCGACGCGCGGCGGCGAGCCGCGAACGATGACGCTGGGCGGGCTGGTGGGCGGGGCCGTGCTGCGCGGCGTGCCGCCGGATGTGCGCGCGCTGCTGCTGGCCGGCAGCCTGGCGCACGCCGGCAAGGCTTGCGTGTTCGGCCACGGCAAGATCGAGCTAGCGCCATGCTAAAGGCCGCGCGGCTATGCCAGCAGGCCGGCGCCGAGCAGCCCGAGGATCAGCAGCCCCGCGATAACACGGTAGACGCCAAACGCCAGAAAGCTGTGGCTGGCGACATAGCGCAGCAGCCAGCCAATGCTCAGCCACGCGACCACAAACGCCACCAGCGTGCCAACCACCAGCCGCCCGAGGTCGTCGGCCGTCACCAGGTGTATGCTGCCGAGCAGATCGACGATCGTGGCGGCGCCGAGCGTGGGGATCGCCAGGTAGAACGAGAACATCGTCGCCGTCGAGCGGTCGAGGCCGCCGAGCAGGCCGCCGACGATCGATGCGGCCGAGCGCGACACGCCCGGCACCAGCGCGAAGATCTGCGCCGCGCCGATCGCCAGCGCCTGGCGCGACGACACATCTTCGAGCTTGCTGGCCGTAACGCGGCGGCGCAGCCGCAGCTCGACCACAATCAGCACCAGGCCACCGACAATCAGCGAGGTGGCGATCAGCGCCGGCGCCGCGAACAGCACCGCCTTGATCCACTTGCGCAGCGCCAGCCCGACGATCGCTGCCGGCAAAAAGGCCAGCAGAATATTCAGCCAGAAGCGCCGAGTGGGCGCGCGGGTCGGCAGCGCGCGCGCCTGGGCCAGCAGATCGCGCGCGTAGTACACCACCAGCGCCAGGATCGCGCCTAGCTGAATGAAGATCTCAAACGTGCCGCCGATATCTTGCGAGAAGTGCAGCAGCCGCGCGCCGATCAGCAGGTGCGCGGTCGAAGAGATCGGCAGAAACTCGGTGACCCCCTCGACGACGCCGAGCGTCACAACTTCCCACCACGTACGCACCGCGCCGCCGCTGAGCAGCAACCCCAGGCCGAGCACAATCACCGTGGCGCTGAGCAGCACGAGCGGCCCATAGCGGCGCGTGGGCGTGCGCGTGATCGCGAGCTGCATCGCCTTCAACATGGTTTCCTGTCCTTTCATCAATTTGCGCTGCCTGGCGCACATGCCTTGCCACGTCGAAACATCACGAGGTGGTTATCGAGCCGTATCGCCCTCTTGCAGGCTATCACACATCCGAACCGGGTTTGACGAAAGACGAAAGACGAAAGACAGCGCTGATTGTCTTCTGTCTTTCGTCCTTCGTCTTGAAAACATGAATCGAACCTGCCGTAACCTGCTCTTTGTGTCGATGAAGCTCGGCCATTGCGCTCGCACGATCAGTGCCGCCGCCCATTGTACCATCTACCAGCGTAGCACCAATATGTGGTTTTCACCGAAATCAGGCCTCGTGCAGCGGCTGCACGCTTCGTGCGCCGGCTGATTCCGTTCGTGCAGCGCGTGCACGCTTCGAGCAGCGGCTGATTCCTTTCCTGCAGCGCGTGCACGCTTCCTGCAGCGCGTGCACGCTTCGAGCGGCGGCTGATTCCGTTCGTGCAGCTGCTGCACGCTTCGAGCGGCGGCTGATTCCTTTCGTGCAATGGCTGCTTCAAACGCCTTTGCCGATGGCGGCAAACATGCAGCCGTGCCAGCCTTAGCGCCATGCGCGCATGCCTCAGGGCATCCCACAACTTCATTCGGCGCCACGAGGCATGCGCCACTGGCAATACGGCACGCGGCGGCGCGCTTTGCGCACAACCGCAGCGCAGCCGGCTCATACCAACTCCGTTTGATTACTTGTGTTTTCGGGCCCGGCTTGTGCCGGGCGCCGCACAAGAAAAGAATTTGGGGGGGGGCGGCCCCCCCCCCCCCGAACCCCCACCATAATCCAAGCGATCAGCCGGATTTCGTATCACACCGCTGTGCTACACTAGCAGCAAGAAGCACACACTGCAGAGCAAGGAGCAGGCACATGGCAACCGAATCACCCGACGCGGCGGCGATCGTCGCGCGCCTGGAGGCGCTGGCGAGCCCCGCCGATGCCGCCGGCATGGCGCGCTTCGGCATCCACGGCGCGCGTGTGCTCGGCGTTCCAGTGAAGACACTGCGCACGATCGCGCGCGAGACCGGGCGCAGCCACGTGCTGGCCGAGGCGCTCTGGGCCTCGGGCATCCACGAGGCGCGCATCCTCGCCAGCATCATCGCCGAGCCAAAGCGCATCGATCTCGCGCAGATGGAGCGCTGGGCGATCGACCTCGACTCGTGGGATCTTTGCGACCAGTGCTGCACGAACCTGTGGGTGCGCACGCCATTCGCCCGCGAGCAGGCGCTCGCCTGGAGCGACCGCAGCGAGGAGTTCGTGAAGCGCGCCGGCTTTGTGCTGATGGCGCAGGTGGCCAGCAAGGATCGGGGCGCCGGCGCCGAGCTGCTGCTGCGCTACCTTGCCCGCGCCGAGCAGGCGGCCGGCGACGAGCGCAACTTCGTGAAGAAGGCGGTCAGCTGGGCGATGCGCGAGATCGGGCAGCGCGGCGCCGCGCTCAACGCGGCGGCGATCGCGGCCGCGCAGCGCCTCGAGGAGTCGGATGCGCGGGCGGCGCGCTGGGTGGGCAGCGACGTGCTGCGCGAGCTGACGCGCGATCTGATCGCCCAGCGCGTGGCCCGGCGCGAAGAGCGTGCCGGCGGGCAATGATCGCGCGGCGCGGGCTACGCGCCTGGCGGCTGGGGCGCGCGCCCCGCAGGCGCCGAGCTGATCCAGGCGAGCTCGCCCGCTAGCGCGCCCAGGCGCTCCATAAGCTCGCCAACGTGCTGCTGAAGATGGCGGATCGAGTAGAGGTGCAGCTCGAACCTGGTAAAAGGCAGCCATGCGAAGCCCGACGGCGCGTCGAGCGCGATAGCCGGCACGTGTACCGCGACCTGCTGCCGGCAGAAGGCCAGGTACTCGAGCACAACCGCTTTTGTCGCCGGCTCGGCCGGCGCCGCCGGTGTGCTATGCTCGAAGCGGTACTCTTCGCGGTGCCCCGGCCAGGGGCGAAAAGTCTGCTGAGACCCCTGGGCGTACAGGTGCGTAAAAAACAGCGCGTGATACGCGACCTGCCAGAATGGGTTCGGATCATCCTGGCGATGCCAGAGCGCTTCGGGGCAGGCAATGATCGCCTGCTCGAGCATTTCGAGCGCGGCGCGATATTGCGAGGCGATCGCTTCGCCAAAATCCATACGCAACCTCCTCAACGAACTTCAAGCCGGACTCTCACGTCGTCGCCTTCCGCAAGGCCCTCGGCTTTGCGCACGCGCGCGTTGATCGGCACGATGTAGCGGCCATCCTTGGGGAACAGCGACGTCTGCCACTCGGTGCCGCCAATCCGCGCGCGCACCGGTATCATTCCCCAGCCATACGTCACCGCCTGGGATATCGCCTTGATCTCGCGGCACTGCTGCGCCGGAACAGAAACGAAATACCAGGGCGCCGGGCCGCGCCAGAACCAGATTGCGCCACTAAATTCGATATTCATAGGAGTTACGCACTTGCGTGCCTCGGCTTCCTGCAGGTACGCGATTGAGCCTGCGGCAGCATGGTACTCTGTGTGCGGTTGTTTCGCGCTCCGCGCGGAGCGCGAAACAACCGCACACGATACGGAGCATCGAATCGCTTTCCGAGTCGCTAAGAGGCTGTCTGAAAAGCCTATGTACCACCAAGGCACCAAGGCACCAAGCGGTACTCTGCGGAGAAGCACCAACACGACATACACGATCTTGGTGTCTTCGTGTCTTGGTGGTGACTTCTCAGACACTTTCTAAAAGTATCGCACCAAATGCGGCCGTAATCGGCCCTGATTGCGCCTGAGCTTTGAGAGCGGCGGCGCGGAAGGCCGGATCAATCGACGCGCTCGAGCACCACGGCGATGCCCTGGCCCACGCCGATGCACATCGTCGCCAGGCCAAACTGCACATCGGCGCGGCGCCGCAGCTCGTGCAGCAGCGTGGTGAGGATCCGCACGCCCGAGCAGCCCAGCGGATGCCCCAGCGCAATCGCGCCGCCGTTGACATTCACGCGCGGGTCGTCTTCGTCGATCTGCCAGGCGCGCAGCACGCCCAGCGCCTGGGCGGCGAAGGCCTCGTTCAGCTCGATCAGGCCGATCGCGTCGAGCGCCAGCCCGGCGCGCTGCAGCGCCTTTTGCGTCGCCGGCAGCGGCCCGATGCCCATCACGCGCGGCGGCACGCCCGCCACGGCCATGGCGCGGATCGCCGCGAGCGGCCTGAGCCCGTGGGCCAGCGCGTACTCCTTCGACACCAGCAGCACCGCCGCCGCGCCGTCGTTCAGGCTGCTGGAGTTGCCGGCCGTGACGGTGCCGCCCTTGAGGAACGCCGGCCGGAGCGCGGCCAGCTGCTCGAGCGTGGTATCGCGGCGCGGCCCCTCGTCGTCGACCACCAGCGCCGGGCCTTTGCGGCCCTGCACCGTCACCGGCGCGATCTCGGCGGCGAAGCGCCCGGCGTCGATCGCGCCGATGGCTTTCTGGTGGCTCGCGAGCGCGAAGCGATCCTGGGCCGCGCGGCTGATCTGGTACTCGGCCGCCACTGCGTCGGGCGCATGCTCGCCGGGCGGGGCCAGGTGCTGCCCGCGCGCGATATGCTCGGCGGTGACGCCGAGCGCGTCGGTGTGGCCTAGCGCCTCCATGGCAGGGTTGACGAAGCGCCAGCCCAGCGTCGTGTCGTACAGCGTCTGGTGGCCGGTCGCGAAGGCGCGCTCGGCTTTGGGCAGCGCCCAGGGCGCGCGGCTCATCGACTCGACGCCCGCGCCGATGTAGACGTGGGCCTCGCCAAGCATAATCGCGCGCGCCGCGCCCATCACCGCGTCGAGCCCCGAGCCGCACAGCCGGTTGATCGTGGTGCCGCCGGTCTCGGCCGGAAAACCCGCCAGCAGCAGCGCCATACGCGCGACATTGCGGTTATCTTCGCCGGCCTGGTTGGCGCAGCCCATGTACACATCCTCAACCTCGGAGGGCGGCACGGCGGCACGCTCCATCAGCGCGCGCAGCGCAAGCGCCGCCAGGTCGTCGGGGCGCACGGCGCTGAGCGCGCCGCCGTGCCTGCCTATCGGCGTGCGCACGGCCTCGATGATCCACGCCTCGTGCGGTGTAGCCATAATTTCCTCCTGAGAAGCTGTAGGAAAAGCGAGCGCGCAGGCCAACGCCGCCCCGCGCCTTGCGGGCGCACAGCTTAGCGATTGGCGGCCTCGCCGGCGTGGGCGCGCGCGGTGCGCGCCTGAACATCGCGCAGCACCGCCAGCTCGCGCTCGCCTGGCGGCGGCGTCTCGGCCAGCGTGGCGGCGAAGCGAATCGCCCAGCCGGTGTTGGCCTGCACCTGCTCGCGCGTCGCGCCTGGGTGCAGCGCGGCCACCACCAGCTCCTTGGTAGCCGGGTCGGGCCGCATGATGCACAGATCGGTGATCACCAGCGTTGGCCCGAGCGTGCGGATGCCCAGGCGCTGGCGGTGGTCGCCGCCCGCGCCGTGGCCGAACGAGGTGACGAAATCGACCTTCTCGACAAACGAGCGGCGCGTCTGCGGCATCACGATATACACCTGCCGGCAGCTGCTGGCGATCTCGGGCGCCCCGCCGCCGCCAGGCAGCCGCACCTGCGGCGCGGCGTAGCCGCCGATCACGCTGGAGTTAATGTTGGCGAACTTGTCGAGCTGCGCGCCGCCGAGAAAGCCGACGGAGATACGGCCGCCCTGCAGCCAGTACTGGAACATCTCGGGCACCGACACGGTCGTGCGCGCCGTCTCGCACAGCTCGGGGTCGCCGATCGAGAGCGGCAGCACGTCGGGCTGGGCGCCGATCGTCCCCGACTCGTAGATCAGCGTGATGCCGGGGGCGTGGGTGAGCCGCGCCAGGTTGCAGGCCAGGCTGGGCGCGCCGATGCCCACGAAGCACACGTCGTCGCTCGTGAGCGCGCGCGCTGCCGCGACGGCCATCATTTCGCTGGTGGTGTAGCTCATCATAGTCGCCTATCGTATGCTTGACCAAGCCATTGATTGTTGTGTATCCATTTTCCGCGCTTCGCGCGGAAAATGGATACAAATGCCGCTCTGCCGAAGGCTGAGCGCGCGAACCGCGTACGTTCTAGAACAAATGACTAGCGGGCGTTCTTGGCGCTTAGCTCCTCGTCTTTCATCAAGACATGTTCCTGCATCCAGGCCAGGAACGTCTCGCGCTCGCGGGCGATTGCATCCCACGCGGTGTAGAAGGCGTTGTCGCGCGTATAGTAGCCGTGGGCGTAGGATGGCCGCGCGCCGCCCGACGCCAGGGCGATCGCGCTCACCGCCCAGTGCGGCAGGATACAGCTGTTCGGGCTGGGCGCGCGCAGGTCGTCGGCAATCTCCTCGACGGTGACGAGCGCCCGGCCGGCCGCCAGCACCACCTCTTTCTGCACGCCGGTGATGCCTTCGATCAGCACATTGCCCTGGCGGTCGGCGCGCTGAGCGTGGACGATCGCCAGGTCGGGGCGCAGCGCCGGCACCGCCGCGAGCTGCTCGCCGCTGAACGGGCAGGTGATGAAGCGAATATTCGGGTTTACGCCCACCAGGTCGGAGCCAAGGTAGCCGCGCAGGATGGCGCAGGGCAGCCCGGCCGCGCCGGCGTGGTAGGCATTCGCCATCGCCGCGTGGCTGTGCTCCTCGAGCTCGATCGGCCGCGGCCAGCGGTTTTCAACTGCGTCGCGCAGTCGGTGCAGCGAGCCGACGCCAGGGTTGCCGCCCCACGAGAAGATCAGCTTGCGCGCGCAGCCCATGCCGATCAGCTGGTCGTAGATCAGGTCAGGCGTCATGCGTATGAGCGTCAGGTCACGCCGCTGCTGGCGAATGATCTCGTGGCCTGCCGCGAACGGAATGAGGTGGGTGAAGCCCTCAAGCGCCACGCTCATGCCGTCGTGAACATACCTGCCGATCGCCTCGGGCAGCGATAACACTTCGGTCATGCTATTCTCCGCGTCGTTCTCGAATGGCGCGGCGGCCGGGCCACCCAGCACACTATCCCAGCGCCAGCCGAGCGCCCACTCGGGCACACTATCAGACTTTAGAAGCTGTTTGAAAAGGGTGGTTTTAGACCCCGTCCCTCCAAGTTTCCATCTTCTGGCGGGCGGCGGCCACGAATGTGGCCGCCACCTGCCAGAAGGGAAGTGCGAGGGGCATAGCTCCTCGCGCACCCCCTTTTCAAACAGGCTCTTAGGGACTTGGAAATTGGTCATTATGCAACAGAAGGCTTGGAGGGTCTGCGACCCGCCAAAGGTATCCGTTTCGCGCTTTGCCAGAGCGCGAAACAGCATCTGCGGGGGCGCCAAAGCCGCCCCGCCCCCACCGAGAGGAGATTGTGGGGCCTGCGGCCCTCAGATCCCCACGATTGTTATTTCCAATAAAGTCTATTGTAGATCGGATCCTGGAAGAACAGCGCGTCGTCGGCGAAATACATCTGGGCGAGCAGGCGCGCGCCCCAGGTTGGGCCGAAGCGTGATGCGCTACATCAGGGTGGTTGCAGCAGGCTAGGGGATATGGTACACTTCGGCTGCTACGCGAAGCATGCCTGTGCATTTCGGGCGGGCGGCCGCTTGCTTGCACGGGCGGTTTGTCAAAAGCGCCGCCGGCCGTACGCTAGCCGGCAGCGCCCGCCAAGCAGCACGCGCAGGAAGCGCCGCGTGCAGGTTGCAGAGTGAGGCGAGGGTGCGCGCCAGCCCGCGCGAACCCCGGCCGGCTGCGAAAATGCGCCAGAGGACGCCCGCGCTACGGCTGCACACCCCTGGCGGCACCCAGCCTCGGCCCCATAGCAAGCGTATGATAGCGCCATGAGCACCCTACAGCGCTCGATCTTAATTGTCGACGACTGCCTTGAGGATTGTACCAGCTTCGAGCGCTTTCTGCGGCGCGACCCCGAGGCAGACTACCAGTGCTACAGCGCCAGCAGCGTAGCCGAGGGCCTTGCGCTCTGCCGCGCCCGCCGCTTCGACGCCGTCTTGCTCGACTACCACCTGCCCGACGACGACGGGCTCGAGTTTCTGGTCGAGCTGATCGCCGAGCACGGCCCGCACGTGTTCGCCGTGGTGATGATCACCGGCATCGGCGACGTAGCGGTGGCCGCCGCGGCCATGAAGCTTGGCGCGCAGGATTACCTGGTCAAGGGCTTGCAGCTCGAGCAGCACCTGAGCCTCGCGCTCACCAGCGCGATCGAGAAGGCCAGCCTGCAGCGCCAGGTCGAGCAGCAGCGCCGCGACCTTGAGGCCAGCAACGAGCAGCTACGCCAGACGGTGGCGACGCTGGCCGAGGAGCGCGCCCTGCTGGCGCGCCGGGTCGAAGAGCGCACCGCCGACCTGCGGTTCACCAACGCCGCGCTCGCGCGCGCGCTGCGCCTGAAGGACGAATTTCTGGCGAATATGAGCCACGAGCTGCGCACGCCGCTGCACGCCGTCCTGGGCCGAACCGAGGCGCTGCGCGAGGAGATCTACGGCGCGCTGTCCGAGCGGCAGCACGCGGCGCTCCAGAGCGTCGAGGAGAGCGGCCGCCACCTGCTCTCGCTGATCAACGACATCCTTGATCTCTCGAAGATCGAGGCCGGCAAGCTCACGCTCGAGCTGGAAGCGACGCCGATCGAGATGATCTGCCGCCAGTCGCTGCGCATGGTGTCGCAGATCGCCCTCAGCAAACAGATCGTGCTCAACTCAAGCGTCGACGGCGCCGTCGAGCTTATTCGGGCCGACGCGCGCCGCCTCAAGCAGATCCTCGTCAACCTGCTCTCCAACGCGGTGAAGTTTACGCCGGCGCGCGGCAGCGTCGGGCTCGACGTGCGCGCCGACGCCGAGCTCGACACCGTGACGTTTAGCGTGTGGGATACGGGGATCGGCATCAAGGCCGAGGATCTGCCGCGGCTGTTTCAGCCATTCACCCAGCTCGACAGTGGCCTGAGCCGCCAGTTCGACGGCAGCGGGCTCGGGCTGGCGCTGGTGCACCAGCTGGTTCAGGCCCACGGCGGCAGCATCCGCGTTGAAAGCACGCCCGGCCACGGCAGCCGCTTCTCGGTCACGCTGATGCGCGCGCCGCAGTTGCCGCACGGCCATACGGTGCTAGCGGCGGCGCACCCGGCCCAGCCTGCCGCAGCGGCGAACCCCAGGCCGCCGGCCGCAGGCTCGCTGATATTGCTGGCCGAAGACAACGCGCAGAACGCCAGCATGCTGTCCGAGTACCTGAGCGTGCGCGGCTACCGCGTGGCGCTGGCGCGCGACGGCAGCGAGGCGATTGCGCGCACGCAGGAGCTGCGGCCCGAGCTGATCCTGATGGACATCCACCTGCCGGGCATTAACGGGCTCGAGGCCACCCGCCGCATCCGCGCCGACCCGGCGCTGCACGAGATCCCGGTGATCGCGCTGACCGCGCTGGCGATGCCCGGCGACCGCGAGCGCTGCATCGAGGCCGGCGCCGACGACTACCTGACCAAGCCGATCGGCCTTAGCGCGCTGCTCGCCACGATCGAGGCTCACCGGCGGCCCACGCCCATAGAATAGCGCCAATGATCGCTTACACTTTGGCGGGGGTTTGGGGCGGTCACACAGAAACTTCGCGGCGGCAATGCCGCCGCGAACCCCCACGATAAAGCATAGGGTGCTAGCTTGCCGGGCGGGGCAGCACGACGCTGGTGAACCAGTACTCGCACAGCAGATGCAGGATCCGGTTCAGCTCGTTCATGTTCACCGGCTTGATCATGTAGCTGTTGGCGCCGGCGCGGTAGCACGCCTCGATATCCTTGGGGTTGGCAGAGGTTGTCAGCACCACCACCGGGATGGTGCTCAGGCGCGTGTCGTGCTTGATCTCGGCCAGCACCTCGCGGCCATCGGTGGCCGGCAGATTAAGATCGAGCAGAATCAGGCTGGGCGGCTTCCAAACCGGCGCCCCGGCGTAGGCGCCGCGGCCGTTCAGATGATCGAGCGCGTCGTCGCCATCGACGCAGCGCGAGATCTCGGGCACCGGGCCAACCTTGTTCAGCGAGCGCACGATCGCCTCGAAATCTTCATCGCTATCCTCGACCACCAGCAACCGAGATGTGGGGCGCTGCTCGATCATATTGACAACACCAGATGTGGTCTCCGGCGGCAAGGCGGCCGCCGGAAACGAGCTGCGCCGGGCGCTACTCTTCTTCCTGCAGCGTGAAGAAAAATGTCGACCCGACCCCCACTTGCGACTCGACCCAAATGCCGCCGCCGTGCCGCTCGACAATCTTTTTCGCGATCGTCAGGCCGGCGCCAGTGCCGCCGCCGAACTGGTCGCGCCCGTGCAGGCGCTTGAAAATTCGGAAGATCGTCTCGAAGTGCTTCTCGCGGATGCCAATACCGTTATCGCGCACGTAGAACGTGTGCCAGCGCGGCTGGCGCGCCGCGCCGCTGGCAGGCGGAAGGTAGCCAATCTCGACCAGCTTAGTGTCCTGGGTGTTGTACTTGATCGCGTTGACGATCAAGTTCTGAAACACCTCGCGGATGCGCACCCGGTCGCAGCGCACCACCGGCAAGGGGCTGGCGATCCGCACCTCGGCGCGAGCGAGGCTTGGCGAGAGCGTGTCGAGGATCTCGTGCACAAGCTCGGTCATGTCGGTCGGCTGCACCGCCAGGTCGACGCGCCCAACCCGCGAGTAGTGCAGCAGCGAGTCGATCAGCGTATCCATGCGCTGCACCAGGCGGATCATTGTTTCGAGCTTGGCCCGCCCGCCTTCGTCGAGCTGCTCGTGGTAATCTTCGAGCAGAAAGTAGGCGTAGTTGTGCAGGCCGCGCAGCGGCTCCTTGAGATCGTGCGACGCAATATAGGCAAACGCGTCCAGCTCGGCGTTGCTGCGCTCGAGGTTGGCGTTGATCTGCGCCAGCTCGGACATGCGCCGCAGCACGATCGTCAGGATGGTGTTGCGCAGCTCCACGGCCGCGCCGATCTCGGCCGGCTGCCACGGCGGCGAGCGCTGCGCCACCACCTGCTGCCAGGCGGCGAACGACTTGCGCGGGCTCACGCGCAGGCCGTCTTCGCTGCGGCTGACCGCCTTGGCCGGCTCGCCGCCCCAGCTGACTGTCTGGATGACCTCGGGCCGGAACCACAGCAGGTACTCGTTCTGCGCGCGCGAGATCGGGATGGCCAGCACGCCGCTGGCGGTGTCCTTGCAGTGCGCCAGGGCCGGGTTGTCGGCGCCGAGGCTGCTGGTCGCGTAGATATCAAACTCCGGCCGCACCGCCAGCCAGTCGACGAGCGCGCGGATGTCGTGCGCGTCGGGCGTGGCGCCGATCCGCTCGATCCGATCCTCAAAGCACAGCGCCGCGCCGGTCGCGTCGATGAGGTTGAGCAGGTTCGGCGGCTCGGCCAGCAGCGCGCTGTGCCAGGGGTTTGCCTGGAGCATGCGCTGGATGAGCTGGGCAGTCAAGTCCTTGATCTGGATGCTGTAGGCGTAGCTCTCGTCGTTCTCCTTGGCTGCGAGCTGCAGCGACACCGCCTGGCCGAGGAACTCGCAGGCGGCGCGCACCTCGTAGGGCACATAGCGCGGCGCGCCGTGGTGGCACGCGATCAGGCCCCACAGCTCGCCGTCCTTCACCAGCGAGATCGACATCGACGCGGCGACGCCCATATTCGCCAGGTACTCGAGGTGCACCGGCGACACGCTGCGCAGCACCGAGTAGCTCAGGTCGATCGGGGCGCCGCTGCCCGGCGTGAGCGTTGGCACGATATCGACTGGCGTGTAGCTCGCGTCGGGGATGAGGCGCAGCCAGTTGTACAGGTACAGCGCGCGGGCCTGCTTGGGGATATCCGAGGCCGGGTAGTGCAGGCCCAGGTAGGGCGTCAGGCCATCGGCAAGCGCCTCGGCCACCACCGTGCCATGGCCGTCGGTGTCGAAGCGGTAGATCATCACGCGGTCAAAGCCAGTCAGCGCGCGCGTCTCGCGCGCGACCGCGTCGCAGAAAGGCGTGATGCCGGAGGTGCGCTGGATCTTGGCGATGATCAGCTTGATCATGCGGTAGAAGTCGGGCGCGGGCTCGGCGCGCGGCCGGGCCAGCTCAAGCTCGAGGATCAGCA
>NZ_JAXLWP010000035.1:0-69044 GCF_046328425.1 Kouleothrix sp. | reverse complement strand
ATTTCCAAACCCCTACAAGGAAGCTCGGGGGGCGGCGAAGCCGCGCCCACACCCCCACCATGAAGCCGGGTATTGACAAAGCAGTATACGCATTTTATAATAGCACGTGATAGTAGCACGTGATAGTTGTAGATTGGCTACGTTACCTATGGGCAAAGTCGCAAAAGGGCGTCCTACGCAACACGATGTTGCTCGCCTGGCCGGCGTCTCGCGCGCGGCGGTCTCGCACGTTCTCACCAACAACTCCGCCGTCACCATACCGGCCGAAACGCGCGAGCGGATCTATGCCGCGATGCGCGAGCTCGGCTATGTGCCGGATCGCAGCGCTCAGAGCCTGCGCACGCGCAAGACCTACACGATCGCCAGCATTATCCCCGACATCACGAACCCGTTCTACCCGGCATTCCAGCGCGGCATCCAGGATGTGGCGCTCCAGCACGGCTACGACCTGGTGATGTACAACACCGATGGCGATATCGAGCTGGAGCGCAAATGCCTTGAATCAGCCCATAAGGCCGGGGTCGATGGCCTGATCGTTGTGCTGTTCAACCTGGATCTCGATGCGCTTCGCCCGCTGGTCGAGAGCGGCGTGAGCGTTGTCGCCATCGCTGGGCCGGATGCGCTCAACCTGCCCGTCGACCGGGTGTATGTGGATAACGGGGTCGCTGCCCGCGCCGCTGTCGAGTATCTGATCGAGTGCGGCCACCGGGACATCGCTATGCTGGCGGGCGTCGAGGAGAACCCGCCACGGCTCTGGCGCATCCAAGGCTATCACGCGGCCCTCGCTGCCCAGCAGCCTCCGCTCGCCGAGCTGCTGATCGAGGAAGGGCCGTTCAACGAGGTTGGCGGCTACCAGGGCGCACGTGCGCTGCTTGCCCGTAACCCGCGGCCCACCGCGATCTTCGCGGCCAACGACCTGATGGCGATTGGCGCGATGAAAGCGATCCGCGAGGCGGGCCTGGCTATTCCCGACGATATCGCCGTCGTCGGCTTCGACAACATCTCCGCCGCCGAGCTGGTGTCGCCACAGCTTACGACGATTGCCCAGTCGCAGGAGCAGATGGGTCGCTCGGCCGCCGCGCTGCTCTTCAGCCGTATCGCCGGCGAAGCGCCCGACACGCCGCGCATCGTGGAGCTGCCATTCGAGCTGATTATTCGCGCATCCGCCTGATCGTTCACGCTTGAGGCACTGAGTACTGAGCGGAATTACCGCACCTATTCTCTGCACGGCCATTGGCCGCTGCGGCTGGTTGGCTGTTGTCTCAAACCAGGCCGATTTGCCCGCGCTCGAAGACGCACCGAGCCACACTTGAGCGAATCGGCGTCCTGATGCGCGCGGGCAGCACATCGTACCCAAGCGCTGCCTGCACCGACACGAGGCATGTGGGGGAGTGATGGTGATTGCAGTCTTCGGCAGCATCAATATCGACTTGGTCGTGACCGCGCCGCATTTGCCGCATCCCGGCGAGACGCTCACGGGCCATACGTTTCGAAGCGTGCCGGGTGGCAAAGGCGCCAACCAGGCCGTCGCCTGCGCCCGACTCGGCGCAACATCGCGAATGGTGGGCCGCCTCGGTATCGACAGCTTCGGCGCTGCGCTGCGCGCCGGGTTGACTCACGAAGGGGTCGATGCCGGTGGCGTGCTCGATGACCCTGAGCTTCCCTCGGGCATGGCGCTCATCACCGTTGACGACTCGGGCGAGAACACCATCGTGGTGATCCCTGGCGCGAACAGCTCTGTGGGCCTGGCCGAGCTGGCGCGGCTCGATGGGCTGCTTGCGGAAGCCGACGTGCTGCTGCTCCAACTTGAGGTACCGCTTCTGGCGGTGATTGCTGCCGCCGCGCACGCCCGCACCCGTGGCGTCACTGTGATCCTCGACCCGGCGCCCGCCCAGGCGCTACCAGACGACCTGATCGCACTGGTCGACGTGCTGACGCCGAATGAGACCGAGGCCGCCGCGCTTGTCGGCTTCCCGGTGGCAAGCCTGGCCGATGCGGCGCGCGCCGCCGAGGCGCTGCGCGCCCGCGGCGCACGCAACGTCGTCGTCAAGCGCGGCAGGGCTGGCGCGCTGGTTTCGAGCGCCGACGGCACGCTCTCACTGCCCAGCTTCCCGGTGGTGGCCCGCGATACCGTGGCCGCCGGTGATGCATTTAATGGCGGGCTCGCCGTGGCGCTTGCCGAGGGCAAGCCTTTCGCCGAAGCGATCCGCTGGGGACTCGCGGCCGGAGCGCTGGCCGTGACGCGCGTCGGCGCCCAGGCTGCCATGCCGACGCGCGGCGAGGTGCTGGCACTGCTCGATCGCGCTTGAAGGGAATCCGTATGCCACTTCCACCTGACTACCTGGAGCGCGTCTACGCCGGGGTGCTCGGCAAGACGATCGGCGTCTACCTTGGCCGCCCATTCGAGGGCTGGACATACGAGCAGATCATGGGCCAGCTTGGCGAGATCCGCTACTACGTCCACGCGCGCCGCGACGTCGCTCTGAAGAACCACGAGCTTGTCGTGACCGACGACGACCTGTCTGGCACTTTCACATTCCTCCGCGCGCTCGAGGACTACGGCTACCCTGCCGAGATCGCCCCGGCCCAGATCGCGCAGACATGGCTGAACTACATCCTGCCACAGCGAACCGTGCTCTGGTGGGGCGGCGTCGGCAACTCCACCGAGCACACTGCCTACCTGCACTTGCGCGACGGGGTCGGCGCGCCAGAGAGCGGATCGATCGCCCGCAACGGCAAGGTGGTGGCCGAGCAGATTGGCGCGCAGATCTTTGTCGACGGCTGGGCGATGGTCGCCCCCGGCGATCCTGAGCGGGCCGCCGACCTGGCGCGGCGCGCGGCGTCCGTTTCTCACGACGGCGAAGCGATCTATGGCGCGCAGGCGCTGGCGGCGATGGAAGCCCTGGCATTTGTGGAGCACGACCTGGGCCGGCTGCTCGACGCTGCAGCGAGGGCCATCCCGCCCGACTCGGTGATCGCCCGGCTCTACGACGACCTGCGCGCGTGGCACGCCGCCGACGACGATTGGCGCCGCACCCGCGAGCGGATCGAGGCGCGCTATGGCTACCAGATCTACGGCGGCAACTGCCATATCGTGCCCAACCACGCCCTCATTCTTCTTGGGCTCCTGTACGGCGGCGACGATTTCCAGCGCGCGATGACGATCGTTAACACCAGCGGCTGGGATACCGACTGCAACAGCGGCAACCTGGGCTGCCTGCTGGGGATCCGCGGCGGGCTGCGAGCGCTCGACGCCGGCCCTGACTGGCGCGCTCCGATCGCCGACCGGATCTTTCTGCCAACCGTCGACGGCGGGCGCTGTATCACCGACGCCGTCGCCGAGGCGGTACACGTGGCCAATGCCGGGCGTTGCCTCGCCGGCCTTCCGCCGCTAGCGCCCAAGGGCGGCGCGCGCTTCCACTTCGAGCTGCCCGGTAGCCTGCAGGGCTTCCAGCCGGGCGACAGCCCCTATGCCCGCGATGTCGTTGCGCTCGAGAATGTCGCCGGCCACAGCCAGCGCGGCGAGCGCAGCCTGGCCTTGCACTACCACCACCTTGCGCGCGGCCGCGTGGCGCGCGTCGCCACCCCGGCATTCATTCCGCCGGGTACGCCGGAGATGGCCGTGTACGAGCTGCTTGCCTCGCCAACGCTCTACCCAGGGCAGACCGTACGGGCCTGGTTGAGCGCCGATGCGAGCAACACGGCGCCGGTGAGCTGTGCCCTGTCGCTTCGGGTGTATGGCCCCAACGATGCGCCGGCCACGGTCGAGGGCGCGTCTGCTACGCTGAGCCCCGGCGCGGCTCAGTCGCTCACCTGGGCCATCCCCGACCTGGGCGGGGCGCCGATCATCGACGTCGGGCTCACCCTCCGCTCGGAGGGCCGGGCCGACGGCACGCTTTATCACGACGCGCTCACCTGGGACGGCACACCCCAGGTCACCTTCACGCGGCCTGAGGGCGGCGGGACGATGTGGCGCCGGGCGTGGGTAGACGCGGTCGATCAGTTCGACCCAATGTGGCCCGAGCCGTTTCGCATCGTCCAGAACCGCGGCCGCGGCCTGCTGATCCAGGGCACGCGCGACTGGACCGACTATGCCGTGCGCGCCGTCGTCGTGCCGCACCTGGCGCGCGCCGCAGGCCTCGCCGCGCGTGTCCAGGGGCTGCGCCGCTACTACGCCCTGCTGCTTCGCTCCGCAGGGATGCTCCAGCTCGTCAAAGTGCTCGACGGCGAGACGGTGCTGGCCGAGGCGCCTTTCGCCTGGGAGCTTGGCCAGGCCTACGACCTGCGTCTCGAGGTACGCGGCGACGAGCTGCGGGCCTGGGCGACGCCGGCACACAATCGGAGCGGCGCCAATGGCCAGCCGCTGCTCACCGCCCGCGACCGGCAGCGCCCGCTTGCCGGTGGCGCCGTGGCACTCGTCGTTGAAGAAGGCCGACTCGCCGCCGACGCCGTGTCGGTTGCGCAGCTGACATCAGGGCTGTAGGCGCTCCTCCCGCCGGCCACTGGGCCAGGCGGAACATGAATAGATGTCGAAGCTGACAAGGAGAACGACCATGAATCGCCCGACCAACGAGAAGCTCACCCGCCGCCAGATGCTCCGCATGATTGGATTCGGCTCGGCCGGAGTCGCCCTCGCCGCCTGCGGCGCCGCTGTGCCCAGCGCTGCCACCCCCGCGCCCAGCGCTGCTGCGCCCACGGCGGGGGCCGCCGCACCGACGGCCGCAGCATCCGCGCCCACCGCGCCGCCCGCCACCGCCCCGGCCGTCGCCGCCGGCAAAGTCACGCTTACCTGGCTCTCGCAGCTCCCCGCCACCGACAAGCTGGTCGCCGCGTTCAACGAGACCAACCCCAACATCGAGATCAAGGTCGAGACCGCCGAGTTCCGCGATCTGTTTGCCCAGAACCAGGTGCGCCTCGGCTCCGGATCGTCGAACCTGGACATCGTAGAGGTGGATGCGCCGGTCATGGCCTCCTACGGCCTGCGCGGCTGGCTCGCCCCACTCGATGACGTGATCGGCCAGGAGAGCATCGCAAGCTGGCTGCCGGCGCTCGACCAGTCGAGCCGCTACCAGGGTAAGCTGCTGACCGTGCCGCTCTGGAACTCGACCCTGATGCTGTACTACAATGTGAGCCTGCTGGAGAAAGCCGGGATCACCCCACCTGCGGCAGACGAGCGCTGGACCTGGGAGCAGATCGCCGATGCGGCCAAGAAGCTCACAAAGGATGAGAACGGCGACGGCGTGCCGGACGTGTGGGGCTTCCAGTTCGAGCAGTACAACCGCATCTACCAGCTTCAGCCGCTGCCCCAGGGCCTCGGCGGCAAGATCATCGGCCCCGACGGCCTCACGGTGAAGGGCATTATCGACGCGCCGGAGTGGGTCAAGGCGTTCACCTGGTACCAGGACCTGCACACAAAGCTGAAGGTGGCGCCGCAGGGGCAGATCGGCGTGTACGACCTGTTCAGCACCGGCAAGCTGGCGATGACGGTGGCCGGGCCGTGGAACCTGAACGGCTTTATCAGCGCGAAGGTGCCCTTCCGCACGGCGCCCCACCCCGCCTGGAAGGGCGGCGAGGCGCTCGTTCCCACGGACGGCTGGCACCTCGGCGTCAACGCGAAGAGCAAACACGTGCCGGAGACCCTTGAGTTCATCAAATTCGCGGCCTCGCCCAAGGCCGGGCAAGTGCTGCGCGATGCGGCAAGCGCCTGGCCGGTTCACAGCTCGCTGCTCGACGCGATCATCAAGGATCCGTCAAACAAAGACTGGCCCAACAAGGCCTGGAGCGTGGCGGCCGAGGAGAGCAAGCACGCAGCGGGGCGAGCCGTTACGCCGGGCTTTCTGGAGTACGAGGAGATCCTTTCCGATACCTTCGAAGACATCCGCAACGGCGCTGCGGTGCAGGAGGCCCTGAGCAGCGCGGCTGCGCGCATCGAGGGCGAGATGCAGAAGTACCGCCAGTAGTGGCGCGTCGTCTGCGGGGCGCCGCCCTGGCGGCGCCCCGCCAGGCATGAAAGGAGGCCGACGATGGTGCACCGCACGCAGGTGTCGCCGCAGCGTGTGCGTCGTACACAGGTCACACCGTACCTGTTCTTGCTGCCGGCGCTGGTGCTGCTGATCATCTTCCGCTACATCCCGATTATCAGCGGGCTGCGCGAGAGCTTCTACAGCAACGGCCTGAGCCTCAACGGCGGCCAGCAGTTCGTGGGCCTGGCCAACTTCGCCCGGCTCTTCCGCGAAGAAGTTTTCGCCCGAGCCCTCACCAACACCGTTCTGTTCAGCATCGTAGTTAACCCGCTCCAGACCGGCCTGGCGCTGCTGCTGGGCCTGCTCGCCAACCAGAAGCTGCGAGGCATCGCCACCTTCCGCACCATCTACCTGATCCCGGTCGCGCTCTCAATGACGGTGACGGCGCTGTCGCTCGGCCTGGCCTTCGACCGCAACTACGGCATGGTCAACGGCCTGCTGGCCACGCTTGGCCTGCCGCAGCAGCCATTCCTCGGCTCGCCGAACCAGGCGCTCTGGACGATCGTCGCGATCGTGACATGGGTGGGCGTGCCGTACTGGACGATCTTCTTCCTGGCGGGGCTCCAGAACATCTCCGCACAGCTCTACGAGGCCGCCCAGATCGACGGCGCCACCAAGCTCCAGTGCTTCTGGCACATAACTCTGCCCCTGCTGCGGCGAACCACCGCCTTTGTGCTGATCACCGACACAATCATCAACTTCTCGCTTTTCGCGCCCATCCAGCTGCTGACCCGCGGCGGGCCGGAGCTCTCGACTACCATGGTGATGTACGAGGCCTACCGGCGCGGCTTCGTCTATGGCGACCTCGGCGTCGCTGCGGCGCTGGCGACCTGCCTGCTGCTCGTGGTGCTGGCGATCGTGATGCTGCAGCTCTTCCTGCTGAGGCCGAAAGACTAATGACATACGCACTTCGGCAGAGCAGTACTTAATTCCATAGGGGAGTGCGGTTTGGAGCGACGAAGTCCTTCCAAAAGAAGGAGACCCGGAGGATATCATGGATCACCTGTTTCCCGAGCGATCCGCAGAATCGATCGCGATGAGCCCTCAGCCCGCGAGGGCGGCCTGGAGCCTCCGGCGGGCTGCGGTGATCCTCCGGGCCACCGTGCTCTACGGGCTGCTGGCGGTGGTCGCGGTGATCATCGTGGTCCCGCTCTGGTGGGTCGTGGCCTCGTCGTTCACCACCCCCGAGACGGTCTGGTCGAATGTGCTGCCCTTCAGCTGGCGCGCCTTCTGGCCGCAGACCTTTAGCCTAAACGCCTACCGGGCGATCTTCGCCGAAGGCATGGGCCGGGCGATCTGGAATACGCTGGTCGTCAGCGTCGCAACCGTGGCGCTGACGCTGATCGCCTCGGCGATGGCCGGCTTCGCCTTCGCGCGATTCGCGTTTCCGGGCAAGCAGCTGCTCTTCTGGGTGGTGCTGCTGAGCTTCATCGTGCCGGGCGACATCACCATCATCCCGTCGTACATCCTGGTGAACAATTTTGGCTGGCTGAACTCCTGGCAGGGGCTGATCATCCCGGCCGTGGCGAACAGCGTGGTGATCTTCCTTTTCCAGCAGTTCTTCGCCGAGATCCCTGAGGCGCTGGTGGACGCGGCGCGGGTGGACGGGGCCTCGTGGCTGCGGATACTGCTGCAGATCATCCTGCCGCTCTCGCGGCCGGTCGTGGTGACCGCCAGCATCTTGATCTTCCTGAGCCAGTGGAACAATTACTTCTGGCCGACGCTGATCGCGCCCGACCCGGACTTTCGCGTGATCCAGGTGGCGATCGCCCAGCTCGGCCACTCGCAGCAGCTGACGCTCTGGGACAAGATCTTCGCCGGCTCGACGATCGCGGCGCTGATCCCCATCCTGCTGACGGTGCCGCTCCAGCGCTACTACGTCCGCAGCGTGATGTCGGCGGGTATCCAGGGCTAGCACCAGTACGTTTCAATTAGCCGCAAGACGCAAAGAATAAATTAGGCTTACGCAGTCGGCGCGCTCAGCCTTCGGCAGAGCGGTACTCTTCTCCGTCGGCGTGGGAGGCTTGGAGAGCGCAAGCCCTTCAAAATCACTCTTTTGGCAGGTCGCAGCCACGGCAGTGGCCGCGACCTGCCAAGAAGAACGGAAGTTTGCGGGGGCGGCTTTGCCGCCCCCGAACCCCCACCACGTAACTCGAGTAAATATAAGGTGGGCTATGCGTGCGATGATTCTCGACACCGATATTGGCACGGACGTCGACGACGCAATGGCGCTCAGCCTGGCGCTGGCGCTGCCCGCGCTTGAGCTTGTAGGGGTCACCACGGTGCACGCCGACGCCGGGCTGCGCGCGCGGATCGCCCGGCGCCTGCTGGAGCTCGCGGGCCGTCGGGACATTCCGGTGGTGCCTGGGGCGAGCATGCCGCTGCAGATGCCGCTGCCGCCAAACTTCACTTGGATGCCGCGCCTGCGCGGCCACGAGGGCGTCGGGCTGCTGGCTCCCGCCGAGCTTGTTCCATCGGAGAACCGCGACGAGTGCGCCGACGACGCTGCCCGCTTCATCATCGCCCAGGCCGCCGCCCGGCCTGGCGAGCTCACGGTTGTGGCGGTGGGCGCGCTCACCAACCTGGCGCGAGCGATACAGCGCGAGCCGCGGCTGGCCGACTGGCTTGATAGCATTGTGGTGATGGGCGGCACGGTCTTCGCCGAGCGCTTCCCCTTCCCGCCAATGCTGGAGACCAACCTCAACGCCGACCCGCTGGCCGCGCGGATCGTCTTCGCGAGCGGCGTGCCGCTCACCATTGTGCCCATGGAAGTGACCACGCAGGTCTACCTGTCGCCCGAGCAGCGCGCGGCGATACGCGGCTGGGGCCGCCCGCTGAGCGATGCGCTTGTGGCGCTGATGGAGCAGATGTTTGAAGGGTTGGCCACGCTCTCCACCGAGGCCGGCCTGAGCGACGATTTCTACCAGGGCCGCACCTTTATGCACGACCCGCTGGCGGTGTACACTGCCGCCGCGAGCGAGCTGGTAACGCTGCGACGCATGCACGTGGCGCTTGAGGTGATCGACCAGGTCGTTCGCACGATGCCCTACCCCGCGCGCGCGCCGAACTGCCGGGTCTGCGTCGGTGTGGACGCGGCGAGGTTTGTTCAGCTCTGGCTCGAGCGCATCGCGGCGCTCAGCGCCGCTGCGGCAGAGCTTGAGCTGCCTGCGTGAAAGAAAAAGCTGAAGTCTGCGTTTCGTACTAGGAACGCTCATCAAGCCGCCGCAGCTGCGCTGCTAGTGGCTCTGCGATCTCGGTTGCCTCGCTCAGCGCCGCTTCACTCACCATGCTGGCGTTTGCGCGCTGCCACGGCGCCAACGATGAGCTGCTCGAGGATGGCGAGATCCACATCGGCGAGCCTGCGGAGGTAGAGGCAGCCCTTGCCGAGTTTGTACTTGCCAAGCTTTGGAAGCAGCTCATCGCGCCCTGGGAAGTCCGCCACGAGGTAGATCGCGATGTCACTCTTGCGCGACGAAAACCCCGTGAGGCATGAGTCGCCCTCGCGGCCACTTGCGTACTTGTAGTGGTAGCTGCCAAACCCGACAATGCTCGTTCCCCACATCTTTGCCGGCTGATGGGTGGCCTGAGACATCAGCCTGGCCAGCCCTTCGCAGTCGTCGCGCCTCGGCTGATCGTGAATAGTCGCGAAATAGCTCTCAACGCTCTCGCCCGTGGGCTTGGTTTTGTTCTCAGCCATAGCGCCTCCTTCTGGCTGTGCGCCCTGCGCATCCCCATAGCCATAGAGCTATCATAGCACATCGGGCAGGAGGAGTGTGAGGGGCATCGCCCTTCGCACTCCTCTTTTTCCACAGGACTTACGCGGTGCGCGTTTTGCCTTCGGCAGAGCGGTACTTTTTCTTGGATGGTGCTGAGAGGTTGGCGCTTTGCGCCAACCTCTCAGCGCTGCCGCAGGCAGAACAAGCCTCTATTGCAAGCGACCGCGTAAGTCGTGTTTTTTCAGACAAGGCTCCGGGAAACTCAGACGAAAGACCGATGGACATTTTAGAGTATTTGCTCTATAGTATCCATAGAGTAAATGCTCTACTTACTAAACACCCGCACCAATGCGGGTGCCATGATGGGAGGAACATAGTGATGGCCACCGCTCCGACCCGCCGCCTCGCCGGCATGCTGCTTGTGCTTGTGCCGATCGCCTTCAGCGTCTGCTTTACGCTGCTCCAGATGATGTTCGAGTACCCGGATATTCTGCGGCAGCCGACTGCCGACGTATTGGCCAAGTTTAGCGCCGGCGGCGGCGCGCTGATTGCTGTGTGGTATGCACTCACGCTAAGTGCTGTGCTGTTTATTCCTCTGGTTGTGCTGTTCCATCAGGTGCTGGCCGAGCACGCGGCCTCAACTACGCTACGAGTCGCCACGGTATTCGGGATAGTGGCCGGATTCGCGCAGACGCTTGGCTTTCTGCGCTGGCCATTTCTGGTGCCGCATCTGGCCCAGGCCTACCTTGAGCCGGGCGCCAGCGAGGCGCAGCGCGCAGCTGCCGCGATGGTCTTCGACGCCTTTCACCGCTACGCCGGGATGGCGGTTGGCGAACACCTCGGGTACCTGAGCACCAGCGTATGGACCTTCCTAGTTGCTTCGCTGATGCTGCGCGCGCCGCTGTTCGGGCGCTGGCTGGGGCTGAGCGGCTTGCTACTGGCGGCAGGGATCGCTAGCGGGCTGCTTGAGCCGGCCGGGTTGGCGCTCGCGGGGACGATCAATGCGCTGAGCTACCTGGCCTGGGCGCTCTGGCTGATCGCCGTCGGCGTGGCCGTGCTGGTTCGGCGGAACGTGCCGGCGCAGCTCGCGCGCCCGGCTGCGGTCGCCCGCTGAAACGCTTCTTCTTTCGCCGACAAGGGGATGAAATACATATGGAGAGGAGCAAGTGGATGGCACCCTCGAACGAGCTGCACGTGGTGTATGGAACCGGGCCGGTTGGGACGGCGGTGATCGAACTCCTCGTGGCGCAAGGCAAGCCGGTGCGGGTGGTCACGCGCAGCGGCGCGCGCAAGCACCTGCCCAGCCAGGTCGAGATGGTGCGCGGCGACGCAACCGATCCGGCGAACGCGCGACAAGCCTGCGTTGGCGCTAGCCACGTGTACAACTGCACCAACCCAGCCGACTACCACCGCTGGCCCGAGCAGTTTCCGCCGCTCCAGCGCGGTGTGCTGGAGGGCGCGGCCGCCAACAAAGCCAGGCTGATCGTGATGGAGAACCTGTATATGTACGGCCCGCACGGCGGCGCGCCGATGACCGAGGGCATGCCGCTGCACGGCCGCGGCTCGCGCAGCACGACACGCGTGCAGATGACCGAAGAGCTGTTCGCGGCGCATCGCAGCGGCAAGGTGCGCGTCGCCAGCGTGCGCGCCTCGGATCTATTCGGCCCTCACGTCACCGAGTCGCTGGTCGGCGAGCGCCTGTTTGAACCGCTGCTCGCGGGCAAGCCAGCGCAAATGTTCGCGAACCCGGATCTACCGCATAGTGTGAGCTACATTCGCGACGTCGGCCGGGCGCTTGTCACAGTCGGCGCGCACGACGCAGCGCTCGGCCGCGCCTGGCACGCGCCGAACGCGCCGGCCACCACGCTCCGCGAGTTTGTGCGCCTCCTCGGCGACGAGGCGGAAGTTGCGCCGAAGCTCTCGGCGCTGCCACGCCCGGTCACGCGCGCGCTGCTGCCGCTGCTCGGCGTGTTTATGCCGCCGCTGCGCGGGCTGAGCGAGAACCTGTACATCGGCTACGAGCCGTACATCGTCGATCATAGCGCCTACGCGCATGCCTTCGGCGACCATGCCACGCCGCTGCACGAGGCGATCCGCGCGACTGTGCAGTGGTACCGAGCGCACGCCGCAGCCGAACAGCACACGCCGGCCGCATCCAACAGCTAGTAAGGAGGATGGTGATGAAAGCAGCGAGCACGACGAGATCGGCTGGTGGGTGGAGCTTTTGGGGCGGCTGGGCGTTGGCATTCGTTGGGTTTCCGCTGGGCGGGGTTGCAGCTGCGGCGCTGGTTGGCCCGATCACAACACCGCTAGCCGGCGCGATTGGCGGCGCATTGACCGGCGCGGTGGTTGGCGCAGCCGAGTGGCTGGCGCTGCGTCGCCGGCTGTCGCTCTCGCCCTGGTGGATCGCCGCCACGGCGCTGGGGATGGGTGCCGGCCTCGCGCTTGGTATTGCGCTGCTGGGGGCGAGCGTAGACGGCGCGGCGCTGCCGTTGCGCGGCCTGATCGCCGGCTTGGGCATCGGGATCGGCCAATTCCTGCTGCTGCGCGGCGTCGGCAGCCGCGCGCCGATCTGGCCGCTGGCCGTTGCGCTGGGGTGGGCGCTGGGCTGGCTGATTACGCAGGCGGCCGGTGTCGATCTTTCGCTGCAGTGGTCGGTGTTCGGGTCATCCGGCGCGCTGGCGTTTCAGCTGCTGAGCGGCTTGGCGCTCGCCTGGATGCTGCGCGGCAGTAGGGTTGTGCCAGGCCCAGCCGCTGAGCCGGCCTCGTAGCGCGGCTGGCGGGCGATTTATACCAACTCCGTTTGATTACTTGTGTTTTCTTGTGCGGCAGCGGTAAAGCGCCCGGCAAAGCCGAGGCACCATGCTGCAAAGAAATTTGGGGGGCGGCGAAGCCGCAAACCACCAAAGTGTAAGTCATCAAGCGGGTGATATAATCCCTTCGGGCTTGGCGCCGCGCCATGCCTACGGCGCGCGGTAGCGCGCCAGCGCCGCCTGGTCGAAGCGCATACCCGTGCCGGGTACCTCGGTCGGGCGCACGTGGCCGCCGACGACCTGCTGCGGCTCCTCGAGGTATGGATCAAGTGCGAAGGCATGCTTCTCTAGGTAGACTGGGTTCCTGGAGGCGCACAGCACGTGGGCGCTCAGCTCGTCCGTATAGTGGCTGCTCGTCGCGAGGCCAGCGGCGTCGGCCAGGCGCAGCGCCCGGAGCGACGCAGTGATCCCGCCGTTGGTCACCGGGTCGATCTGCAGCACCTCGACCGCCCGCTCGTCGACGTAGCGCTGAAACTCATGCGGCGAGTGCAAGCTCTCGCCGATCGCGATCGGTACCGCCAGCTCGCGCACGAGGCGCGCGTGGGCCGCGACATTTTCAGGGATGGTGGGCTCCTCGTACCAGTACAGCCCGAATTGCTCAAGCCGCCGCCCGCGCTCCAGCGCTTCGTCGGCGCCCCAGGCCATGTTCGCGTCGATCATCAGGTCGACCCGATCGCCGATCAGCGCGCGCACGGCCGCGACGCGCGCCTCGTCCTCGCGCGGGTCGCTGCGGCCAACCTTCACCTTGACTCCCGGAAAGCCGCGTGCCACGAAGCCTTCGATCTGAGCCAGCAGCGCATCAAGCGGCTTCGGCAGATCGACGCCCGATCCATAGGCCGGGATGGCGCGCACCTGCCCGCCGCACAGCGCGTAGAGCGGCTTCTGCTCGCGCAGGCCATACAGATCCCAGAGCGCAATATCTACCGCTGCGATCGCGAACGCCGCCAGCCCGCCGCGGCCGACATACAGCAGGCGCTGCCACATCAGCTGCCACAGCCCCTGGATGTCGCTCGCGTCGTGCCCAAGCAGCAGCGGCGCAAGGTCGTGCTCGATCAGCGCCTGGACGGCGCGCCCGCCCCGGCCGATCGTATAGCTGTAGCCGTGGCCGACCAGCCCCTCGGCGTGCAAGGTCAGCGTGATCAGCTCCTCGGAGTCGATCGCGCCATGCCCGGCATCGCCCATCGGCTCAAGCGGCAAGCGGTAGTAGGCGGTCTCGATCTGCTCAATGTTCATCGTGCCTCCTTGATGAGGAACCAAAAACCAGGCCCGGCACCTGGCCTTATGCGCCGCGCAGGCGCGCGGCCAGGCGCTCGGCCGCGCGATAGCACACCGCCCACATGGTCAGCGTCGGGTTGACGCCGTGGCAGGTTGGGAACACCGCCGTGCCGAACACATACAGCCCAGGCGTGTCGTGGACTTCTAAATCCGCGCCGACAACCGAGGCCGCAGGATCTTCGCCCATGCGCGCGCCACCTTGCTCGTGGCTGCTGATCAGGCCGCCGAAGCGCGGCCCGCGCCATGTCTTAGTTGCGCCCATGGCCCGCAAGATCTCTTCGGCCCGATCCTCCATGAATGCCAGCATGCGCTGCTCGTTGGGCTGCTGATCGTAGGTCGCGCGGATGACCGGCAGCCCCAGGCCGCTGCGGTCGCGGTGGCGCGGGTCGAGGTCAAGGTAGTTGGCGTGGTATGGCAGCGTATCCGGCTGGATGCGCACGGCGGCAATGTGCTGCCACCGGCGGAGGTGCTCTTTGTAGGCTGCGCCCCAGCGCGGCACGTCGGGCGGCAAAGCCTCGCGGCTGATCTGGATCGGCAGGCGCTGGTTTTCGATATTGGGCGTCGCCCCGCCGACAAAGCCGTGCGCGGCCGAGTCGAAATCGACCGATACGAAGTCGTCCAGGCCCCACATCTGGCCCGACGGCCCGGTGTGGGCGTTGAAGACAACCTCGGGGCAGTAGCCGTGAACGTCGACCCACATTTTGGTCATCACGTGCTTGCCGACCTGGCCGGTGTTGTTGCCCAGGCCGTTCGGGTGCCGCCGATCGCCCGAGAGCAGCAGCAGGCGCACGTTTTCGAAGGTATAGCCGCAGAGAATAACCGCAGCTGCGGTTTGCACATGCCAGCTGCCGTTGGCGTCGACATACTCGACGCCGCTGGCGCGCCCGTCGCCGTCGGTCACAATCCGCACCGCCCTGCAGTACGTCCGCAGGTCAAAGTTGCCGGTCGCCAGCGCCGCAGGCACCCATGTCAGGCCAGGATGCCAGCGCTCGTTGTTGAACGGCCCGAACCCGCCCATCCAGGCACAGTAGGTTGTGGCCGGAAAGCCGTTGTACGGCATGCTATGCACGGCCACCGGCGTTGGGTACGGGTGCAGGCCGAGCGACTCGGCCGCCTGGCGGAAAACCTCGCCCATGCGAAACGGGCGCATGGCCGGCAGTGGGTGCGGCCGGCTGCGCTGTAGGAACGGATTGCGCCCGTCGTCGCTGGTGACGCCGATCTCGTACTCGAGCTGCGTGTAGTATGGCTCCAGCTCGTCGTAGCCGAAGGGCCAATCGGTAAGGGTGTGCCCGGCGGGCAGCGCCTGCTCGCCCCAGCGCTCGCGCACATAGCTGCGGTACCTGAAGTGGTGCGGATGGTTGCGGCGCAGCGCACCGCCCCAGTGGATCACCGAGCCGCCGACACCGTTCATCATGCGGCCGAGCGAAAAGGTCGCCTCCGACGTAGGCGCGCGCTCGTGGAGCCGCCAGCGCGGCGTCTCGCTCAGGTATTTCGGCCCCATGCCACCCCGGCAGTAGTACGCCGAGCCAAGCTCGTCGGGCACGAAGTCGCGGCTGGTGCGCCAGGGGCCGGCCTCCAGGCCGACGACGCGCAGGCCGGCGCGGCAGAGGATTGTGGCCGCGAGCGCCCCGGCCGCGCCAACGCCGATCAACACGACATCGGCTGGGCCTGCGGGCGGTTGGGCGCCGCGCTGCGGGTCGTAGCCGGGGATGGCAGTAGGCTCGCGGGCAGCGCCGCCCAGCGTATAGCCGACATCGGCGAGCGACTGGATGATGCCACCCTTCAGGGCCGGCTCGGTCGCAAGATTCTCCTCGGCCGTATTCTCGAACCAGATGCCGGGGTGGCCGAGAAAGCGCCAACCGAGCTTGTCGCGATTGCCGCCGTAGGCAGGGTCGGCGAATAGCCCTTCTTGCAGGTGCGCGCACAGCAGCGCGAAGAACGCACGCTGGGGCGGCGCGCTGAAGTCGGGCAGCGCGCCCTGCTCCAGCGCGGCCAGCAGCGCATCCTGCTGCCCGGCGTCGCAGTCGGCAAACGGGGCCTGGTAGCGCTGTTGCGCAATGCGGTCGAAGGTTGCCAGGCCCAGGCGATAGGTTGCACTATGCCCCTGGTAGGCGCTGCTCAGGGCGCGGTCGAGGTAGCCCACGGCGCCGATGGCCGCCGCGCCGGGGCTATGGCTGTCGGCTGGGAACAGGCGCTCGAAGATCGCGGCGGCGGTGCGCGCCTCGTAGGTGTTGAGGCTGAGCAGCGCCTCGGAAAGTTCTGCCATAGTTCCTCCAAGGGGTGCAGGATGCGTTGAACCAGGATCGGCGCCGTGCACAGCCTCCTTGCCGGCAGGCGCGCTACGGCACAACCACGAACGGCGCGGGCGGCTCCTGCGCAAGGCACGCCGCATCGGGCCGGCGCTCGGGAGCGCCGAGGAAGCGCACAATCGTCGCGCGGGCGCACGCGCTGAGCAGGCTTGGCGTATGCCCGCCGCGCGGGATCACCACCTCGGTTGCGCGGCTCAGCGTCTGGGCTACCTCGTGCGCGCTCTCGGGCGGGAGGATCGGGTCGAACTCGCCGCTAACCAGCAGCGCCGGTATATCGCTGCGCACCGCCTGGTTCTCGGCCGCATTGGCCGCCTGCAGCCCCCACCCCGCGCAGATCTCCAGGATCGCCTCGTTGAAGATCGGGCTGAAGGCCAGGCCGGCGACGCTGCGATTGCGGTCGCGCGCGGCGACGAAATCCCTCGCGCTGGCGAATGTCGCGTCCTCGTTGCACTGCACCGCCACCTGCATGCCTTGCGAGATCGCCGGCACTCCGCCTGATGTTTGCTGCGCGAAGAAGACCGAAGCCAGGCTCGCCAGCGGCCGGTAATTGCCCCGGTCGGCCTCGCCGATCACTGCCGGCAGCACCGGAATGGCCGCGGTGGCATACATCAGCTGGAAGACGATCACCGTCACATCCACGCCGCTGAACGGCTGGTAGTCGATCGGCTCGCCCGTCTCGAGATTGAGGATCGGCAGCACAACCGCCTTGGCGTTGAGCCTGGCCACCACGCGGTCGAAGGCGCCGCGCAGGTCGGGGTAGGCGCTGGCGCAGGTTGTGTCGGCGGCGCAGGCGGCGTCGAGCTCGCCAAGCGCGCGATTGAAGGTGCCAAAGACACCGGTTTGGAAATTGGCCTGCAGCGGGTAGGCCGAATCAAGGATCGCGCTGCGGATAGTCGCCGGCCGGTAGCTCATGGCGGTGAGTGCGAGGCGCGTGCCATACGAGCCGCCATAGAGGTTCCACTGATTGTACCCCAGGGCGACGCGCAGATCTTCAAGGTCGGCGGCGCTCTCCACGCTGTTATACGCGCTCAGGTCGACGCCCTGGGCGCGGAACTGCGCCCCGCAGCGCATGAGTGCGTCTACACTTGCCTGTAGCAAAGCCGGGCGCTCGCCCACCGCAGTGCCAAACGGCAGCATAAAGCGGGCGGGCGCGCCGGGCTGGGGCGCGCAGTTGAGCGCCGGCCGCGAGTAGCCGGTGCCGCGCTGGTCGACGAAGATCATATCGCGGGTTGCCAGGATCTCGCTGAAGACCTCCGGGGCGAGCGCGACCAGCGGCAGTGCCGGCTGGCCAGGGCCGCCAGCCAGGAACAGCACCGGGTCGGGCTGCTTCGCGCGGTTTGGCGAGCGGACGATCGCGACGGCGAGGTCGATCGTGCGGCTGGCGGGCGCCTGCCGCGACTCGGCAACCGAAAGAAACCCGCAGTCGAGGGCGTAGCCCTGCGGCGCGGGGATCGGGCAGGGCGCCGGCGCGAACGAGCCCGGTACGGCGCCCTGAGCCTGGGCAGGCAGCGCGCTTGCAAGCAGCAGGGCAAGCAGCGGCAGCACAATCAAGAGCCGCCAGGCCGGCATGCTTCGCCGAAGGGTTGAACTGTTCATCGAGCCTCCGTGTTCTACAACAGGCCCGCCTCTTCAACAGCCCGCCCATGCCGTACCACGCGCGAACATATATCGGATCGGGCAAATTACCCAGCGCCACAGAGGCACCGGCCTGCGCACAATCCGCAGTGCCAACCCGTTCGGCAAGCATCATACCACTAATAGCACATTCGGCAGGGCTTGTGAAAAGCTGGCCCTCAGAAGCTCTCTGAAAGCGAAACCCAGCGCTTACTGCAAGCGAAAGTCAACGTTACTACAACCGAAACTCAGCATCTACACTTCACTAAGCGGCCGCGCCGGCCAGCTCGCGCAGGGCCGCCAGCAGCCGCTCGACCTCTTCGGCCGTGTTGTAGTGCGCCAGGCCGATGCGCACCATGCCGCCGCTGGCCTCCACGCCCAGGCGCTCGCTGAGGTTGAGCGCGTAGTAGTTGCCGTCCCACACGAAGATGGCTTGCTCGGCCAGCGCCTCGGCTACCTCGCGCGGCGTATAGCCCTCGATGCGCACGGCCACCGTGGGCGTGCGCAGGGCGAAGCGCTCGGGCTCGCGGATGCCGTAGAATGCCAGGCGCGGTATTTCCAGCAGGCCGCGAACCAGCTGCTCGGAGAGGCCGCGCTCGTAGGCGCGGATGGCGGCCATCGCGGCGAGGATCTGCTGGCGGCGGGAGGTGGCGCCCTCGCCCGACACCGCGCGCCCCAGCTCGGCGAGGTAGTCGATCGCCGCGGCCACGCCGGCCATGGCCTCGTGGCTCTGGGTGCCGGTCATCCAGCGCGCGGGCAGCTCTTCGGTGGCGGGGCGAACCTTATACGGGCGCAGGCGCGCAAGGTGCTCGCGCTTGCCGTAGAGCGTGCCGGCGTGCGGCGCGAAGAACTTGTACGGCGAGCAGGCCAGGAAGTCGCAGCCGAGCGCGCGCACGTCGATCGGGCCGTGCGGCGCGTAGTGCACGGCGTCGACAAAGCTCAACGCGCCGGCCTCTTTCGCCAGCCGCACCACCTCGGCAACGTCGTTGATCGTGCCGACGGCATTTGAGGCATAGCCGACGGCAACCAGCTTGGTTCGGGGCGTTATCTGCCTGCGTAGGTCGTCCATGTCCAGCGTGCAGTCTTCGGCGTCGATGTCGGCGACCCTGATCACTGCGCCGCGCTCCTCGAGCGCCTTCCAGGGCGAGAAATTCGCGTCGTGGTCGAGCCGCGTCAGGACGATCTCGTCGCCTGGCGCGATCTCGCGGCCGATGCTGCGGGAGAGCGCGAAGGTCAGCGTGGTCATGTTCGGGCCAAAGACGACCTCGTCCGCGTCGCAGCCCAGGAAGTCGGCCATGGCTGCGTGGGCCGCCGCGATCGTCGCGTCGGTGCGCTGGCTGGTGGTGAAGGCGCCGTGGGTGTTGGCGTTGGCGCGAACCAGGTAGCCGGCGATGGCGTCGATTACGCGCTGCGGCACCTGGGTGCCGCCCGGGCCGTCGAAAAACACCATCGGCTGGCCGTTCACGGTCTGCGCCAGCGCCGGGAACTGCGCGCGAATCCACTCCAGGTCGAGCGGGGGCATGTGTGTTCCTTTCAGCAGTCAGAAGTGGCGGAAGTGATTGCTCGGCGGCCAGGCGCGCCGAGCGCGGGCTATATGCCGGCCTTCGGCGCCTGGCCCGCGACGACGTCGTCCACTGTCAGCCAGCCGGTGCCGGGGTAGAGCTTGGCGATCTGCGACGAGAAGATCAGGCTGTCGTTGAGGATCTCGCGCACCGGCCCCTCGACCACCAGCTCGCCGTCGCCGAGCAGCGCCACGCGGTCGGCGTAGGCCGCCACCAGTTCGACGTCGTGGGTGGCCAGGATGATCGTGTGCTGCTCGGCGGCCAGCCGCCGCAGCAGCCGGCCGAGCCCGGCCTTGGCGGCGTAGTCGAGCCCGCGGGTTGGCTCGTCGAGCAGCAGCACCGGCGGGCCGGCCACCAGGATGGCGGCGAGCGCGGCGCGCTGGGCCTCGCCGCCGCTCAGATCGCGCGGGTACGCCTCGGCCAGCTGCGCCAGGCCAAGCTGGTCGAGCGTCGACGCGACCGCCGACGAGGGGCCAGCGGCAGAGGGCGAAAGGCTCCGCGCTTTGGCCGTTCGTGGCTCGGCGCTCTTCGCTTGCTCCCGCAGCGTAAACTCAAGCTCCTCGCGCACGGTGTCGTGAAACAGCAGCGCGCGCGGATCCTGCGGCACGTAGCCGGCCAGCCCGGCCAGCTCCTCCACGCTCATGCGCGCCGTGTCGCGGCCCAGCAGCGTCAGCGCGCCGCGCGTGGGCCGCAGCAGCCCCACCAGCAGCTTCAGCAGCGTGGTCTTGCCGCTGCCGTTGCGGCCCATCAGCGCCAGCACCTCGCCTGGCCGGGCGCTCAGGCTCACGTCGAACAGCGCCTCGTCTTCGCCGTAGGCGAAGTGCGCCCGCCGGACGACCACGCTGGCGTCGCGCGGCACGGCGGGCGCGTCGCCGGGCGGCTCGGGCGGCCACGGCGCGGCTGGGCGGCGCGGTGCGCTCGCGGCGGCGAGCGGCCGCGCCGCCTTGATCGTCAGCGGCAGCGGCTGCCAGCCGAGCGCCTTGCCGAGCGCCAGCAGCGGCGGCACCAGCTCGGCGCGCGCCAACACCTCGCGCGGCGCGCCGATGATCGGCTGGGCGCCCGCGCCGGGCATAGAGATCACGCGGTCGGCGTACTGCACCACGCGCTCGAGCCGGTGCTCCGAAAGCACGATCGTCAGGCCGAGGTCGGCGTTGAGCTTCTGCAGCGCGGTCAGCACCTCCTCGGCGGCGTGCGGGTCGAGCTGGCTGGTGGGCTCGTCGAGCACCAGGGCGCGCGGCTGGGCCGCCAGCACCGAGGCGATCGCCACGCGCTGGCGCTCGCCGCCCGAGAGCTGGGCGATCTGGCGGTGGCGCAGGTGCGCGATGCCGAGCTGGTCGAGCACCTCCTCGACGCGCCGGCGCATCAGGCGCGGCGGCAGGCCGAGGTTCTCCATGGCGAAGGCCAGCTCGTCCTCGACGATATCGACCACGAGCTGGGCCTCGGGATCCTGAAACACAAACCCGACCAGGTCGGCCATGTCGCGCGGCTGGTGGCTGCGGATCGACCTGCCCCAGGCGCGCACGTCGCCGGCCAGCGCGCCGCCGTGGAAGTGCGGCACCAGGCCGTTGATCAGGCGCAGCAGCGTCGATTTGCCGGCGCCGCTGGGGCCGCACACCAGCACAAACTCGCCCTCGCCGATCGCCAGCGAGAGATCGCGCAGGGCCGGGCGGCCGGCGCCGGGGTAGCTGTAGCTGACGCGCTCGAACTCGATCAAGGCGTGTCGGGCTCGCTCGGGTTAGCCGGCGGCAGCACTGGCACCGAGCTGAGCCCGGCGGCCTTGGCGGCCTCGATGCGGCGGCGCAGATCCCACAGCTTGGGCAGCTCGGCCTCGATGAACGCCAGGCGCGGGTGCTCCTCGGGCGTCACGTGCGAATCTTCGAAGATCTGCTCGCGCTCGCGCTCGAGCTCGACGATCTTGGCGACGACTTCGTCAATCTCCATAGGTACCTCGCTGTGTGGCGGCTGACTTCGCGCACAGTATAGCCGAGGATCGGGCGCTTGGGAAGCTGCGCGAAAAAGGCGCCGCCGCGCGTGCGGCGCCGGTGGCCCATGCCCTGCGGTAGCGCGGCCGGCGTTTTGGCGCCCTGAGGCATGCGCGCACGGCGAGGCGGCTGGCACGGGCTTGCCTCGATCCAGGCAGAATCGGCGCGGCCGGCCAACGAAAAAGGCCGGCCAGCTGAAGCTGGCCGGCCCGCGCCGTGTGTGCCCGAGGTGCTAGGGCTAATACCCTTCAAATACAGTCGGCATAGACGTTTGCTACAAAGACACAAAGTCTCGAAGGCGCGCTACAGCCACATATTCTTTGCGTCTTTGTGGCTATTTGAAGCGTATTGGTGCTAGGGCTTGCCCTCGCCCTCGTAGCGCTTGCGCTGCTTGAAGTACTTATTGACCGCGCGGCCGAACTCTTTCGACTCCTGCTTGCGCGAGTCTTTCAGCGTCGTCGGCTTGCCCGTCTGCTTGCGCAGGCGCTGGAACTGCGGCTCGTCGTTGGAGTACTCGTCGTCCTCGTGCGAGTAATATTTGCTCATGGCTGAGCGTGTTCCTTTCAATGGTAAAGCTGGTAAGATCGAACGCAGCCTGCCTACCGGGCGGCCCACCCGGCGGCACATTCCGATAGCGTATGGTTCATAGCTTCCTCCATTGATTGGCTGGTTGCGCGATACGCGATAGCGCCACCAGTATACCAGAGGCGCGCGGCCGTGTGGATCGGCAATTCGGCCGATGGTTGATTGGCGCGGCGGCGGGTTCTGGCGTATACTCAGCGCTATGCTGAGCCAGATCGCGTACATCCAACCAGTGCTCGCGGCGATCGCCCAGGCCGGCGGGCGGCCGCATGTCGTCGGCGGCGCCGTGCGCGACCTGCTGCGCGGCGATCCGGTCAAAGACGTCGACGTCGAGGTCTACGGCCTGCCGATCGACCGGCTGGTCGAGGTGCTGGCGTCATTCGGCCCCGTCAACGCGGTCGGGCGCTCGTTTGGCGTGCTGAAGCTGCGCCTACCCGGCGGCCACGAGGTCGACGTGGCGCTGCCGCGCCGCGAGAGCAAGATCGGCGCGGGCCACCGCGGGTTTCTGGCCGAGCCCGACCCGACCATGACGCCGCGCGAAGCGGCGGCGCGGCGCGACTTTACCTGGAATGCGCTGGCGCTCACGCCGGTGGGCGAGCTGCTCGACTTCTTCGGCGGCGTGGCCGACCTGGAGGCCGGCCTGATCCGCCACACCAGCGCCGCCTTCGCCGAAGATCCGCTGCGCGTGCTGCGCGCGGTGCAGTTCGCCGGCCGCTTCGATATGCGGCTCGCGCCCGACACGGCCGAGCTGTGCCGGCGGCTGCTGCCCGAGGCCGCCACGCTGGCAGCCGAGCGCGTGTGGGCCGAGTGGCACAAGTGGGCGCTCAAGAGCACGCGACCGGCCGCGGGCCTGCGCGCGCTCGCCGAGACCGGCTGGCTCGGTCTGTACCCCGAGCTCGCGGCGCTGGCCGGCTGCCCGCAGGACGCGACCTGGCATCCCGAGGGCGATGTGTGGCAGCATACGCTGTACGTCTGCGACGCCGCGGCCGAGATCGCCGGGCACGAGTCCCTGGCCGGCGACGAGCGCGTGCTGCTGGTACTCGCGGCGCTGTGCCACGATCTGGGCAAGCCTTCGACCACGGCGGCCGGCGCGGATGGGCGCATCCGCAGCCCCGGCCACGCCCAGGCCGGGCTGGCGCTCAGCGAGGCGCTGCTGGCGCGCATTGGCGCGCCGCGCGCGCTGGTGGCGCGCGTGCTGCCGCTGGTGCGCGAGCACATGGCCCACCTGGCCGGGCCGGCGTCGCAGCGGGCGGTGCGGCGGCTGGCGGTGCGGCTCGACCCCGCCACGATCGCGCAGTGGGGCCGGCTGGTGGCGGCCGACCACGCTGGGCGCCCGCCGCTGCCGCCCAGCAACCCTGCCGCGCCGTTCGTCGAGGCCGCGCTGGGGCAGAGCGTAGTCCACGGCCCGCCCGCGCCGCTGCTGCTCGGCCGCCACCTGATCGACCGGGGCGTGCAGCCGGGGCCGCACCTCGGCGCGCTGCTCAAGCGCGCCTACCATGCCCAGGTTGAAGGCGCGTTCGACACCGTCGAGGGCGCGCTCGACTGGGCCGCGCGGCACGGCGACGAGTGACGGCGCGAGGTGCCGCCGGCATGGTGTGGCGGCGGATCGAGGATATAGGGGGCGGATAGACATATCCGCCCGCCCAGGGATCGACACATCCGCCCGACCGATGTAGGGGCGGATTGACATATCCGCCCGATCGATGTAGGGGCGGATCGACACACCGCCCTGCGGATTGACATATCAGCCCGACGGATGTAGGGGCGGATCGACATATCCGCCCGACCGATGTAGATGTAGGGGCGGATCGACATATCCCGACCATGGGGCGGATTGACATATCCGCCCGTTAGGCACGGAGCAATGACAGAAGATTACAAGGCGCTGATAGCGCGCGCGGTGTTCGACGAGCAGGCGTTCGTGCGGCTCACAATGCGAGGGATCGTGCGCGGGCCGGCGGCCCCGTGGCGCCAGATCGTCGTCCGCCCGGTCGAGCTGCGCGCCGGGCGGCACCTGCAGTTCTCGTACTTCGACGCCAAGAAAGACGTGTCGAAGAACTATGCCGGCGCCGAGGCCGCCGCCCGGCTCGACGAGGCGCTGGGCATCGGGTATAGCTCGCTGGTGCTGCAGACGCGCGACGAAGACATTCAGGTCCAGATCACCAAGAAGGGCAAGGCGCTGATCCACCGCCACCGCCGCGCGCCCGAGCAGGCCGCCGCGCCGGATCTGGCGCATAACCGCGCCAAGGCGCTGCCGCTGCCGCCAGGCCAGCCCGACGCGTTTCTGCACGCGATCGGCATTGTGAACGAGCACGGCCAGGTGCGGCCGGCTATGCAGGGCAAGCTCGCGCAGATCAACGAGTTCATCAAGCTTGCCGACGCCGGCGGCGAGCTGGGCCGCTTCGAGCATTCGCCGATCAATGTGCTCGACTGCGGCTGCGGCGCGGCCTACCTGACGTTCGCGCTCTACCACTACCTGAACGAGATCCGCGGCATCCCCGCGCAGCTGGTGGGCGTCGATACCAACGCCGAGCTGATCGCCAGGTGCGCCGACCAGGCCGCCGGCCTGAGCTACACCGGCCTGTGCTTCACGCATACGCCGATCATCGAATTCAGCCCCGAGCACGCGCCCGACCTGGTGGTGGCGCTGCACGCCTGCGACACCGCCACCGACGAGGCGATCGCCCAGGGCATCCGCCACGGCGCGCGCATGCTCGTGGTGGCGCCGTGCTGCCACCACGAGCTGAACGACCGCTTCGACAACGAGCTGTTCCGGCCGGTGCTGCGCCACGGCATACTCAGGCAGCGCCTGGGCGACATGCTCACCGACACGTTTCGCGCGCTGATCTTGCGGATCATGGGCTACCGCGCCGAGGTGATCGAGTTCGTCGCGGCCGAGCACACCGCCAAGAACCTGATGATCCGCGCGGTGAGGGCCGCCCCGCCCGGCGATCCGCAGTTCGCCGCCGAGTACCGCGCGCTCAAGCAGCTCTGGGGCGTCACGCCCTACCTCGAGGGCCTGCTCGGCGAGCAGCTCACCCGGCTGCTCGGCGATTCCGCAGCTTGAGCGGCGCCCGCCCGATGCGCAGCGAGCGATCCGACGACCACGGCGCCCACGGCGCCATCGTCAGGCCGCACAGCGCCAGCAGCACGCGGTCGTAGTTCACCCGCCAGCCCACGAAGTCGCGCCAGGCCTGGTCGCGATCGGGCTTCAGCGCCACGCCGCCGGCCTCCAGCTGGCTGCAGGCTCCGTCGAACTCGGCGCGCGAGATGCTGATTGTGCCGCTGGGGTTGGTGTCGTGCGCGATGTCGAAGAAATCGGCGATGCGGCGCAGCGCCAGGTAGCCGGCGCGGATGCACAGGTCGGCCTGGACATCGCGCGGGATGTCGATCGTCGAGGCCGACAATGCCGCCGCGTCGAGCACCGCGCCGGCCGCGGTGATCCACGAGTGATCGGCCTGCGGCGAGCGGAAGAACGCCAGCGCCGGCAGTGAAGTGTGGCTTTCCTCGACCTCGGAGAACCAGATTTCCCAGCTGGTCCACAGCTCGTTCAGCTTGTCCATGCGCTTCAGCCGCTGGAAGCGCAGAAACAGCTCCACCGCCGAGGGCGGCGACCCAGCGCGCACCTCCAGCAGCGTCACCGCGGTCTCGCGCTTCTGAAACGCGCCGTAGATTGTCGGCAGGTAGGCGATCAGCAGCGCCACCAGGATCAGCCCGAGCGTGGCCTCGCTGTAGCCTAGCATTGTTTCGCCCAGGGTATCGAGCGGCGCGAAGCCCAGCGTCAGCAGCGACGAGCCGCTGGCGCGGAATGCCGCGCGCCAGCTTGCCACGCCAATCGCCCAGTACATCGCCATGTAGCCGCTGAGCACGCAGATCAGCCATACTGGCGGCATGGCCAGCAGCGCCAGCGGCGCGTACAGCGCCATCACGCGGTCGCGATCCTCGTACGCTGGCGCGCGCCGTAGCACGATGTCGAAACAGCGCCGCACCAGCAGAAAGATCACCCGCGTGAGCTGATCGGGCGCGCTGCGCGGCAGCACAAATGTCCGCACCGCCGAAAGAAATGTCCCAGCCACAATCGCAACGCCTACCGCAAAGACCACAATACGCCCAACGATCTCAAGCATATGGCCTACCTATTCATTTTGTGCTGTCTGGATGCGCGGCATAATAGCACCACTTCGGCGATTCGGAAAATCGCCGCAGCACGCTCAAGCTGAACTCGATCAGAACCGGCCCGTGGTATGATTGCGCCGGAGCGCGCCCGAGGCGCGCGATTGCCGAGCCGCTCGGCGGCCTCGCCCGCCGCTATGCCGGAGTTACCCATGAAAACCACTCAGGAACGCATCGACGATCTGCGGCGCCGCCGCGCCGAGGCACGCACCACCGACCCGCAGGCGGCCGAGAAGCAACATGCCCGCGGCAAGCTCACCGCGCGCGAGCGCATCGACGCGCTGCTCGACCCCGGCTCGTTTGTCGAGCTCGATGCCTTTGCGGTGCATCGCACCTCGGCCTTTGGAATGTCGCACCGCAAGCCGCTTGGCGACGGCGTGATCACCGGCCATGGCACGATCGACGGCCGCGCGGTGTGCGTGTTCGCTCAGGATTTTACCGTCTTCGGCGGCTCGCTCGGCGAGGTGTTCGCCGAGAAGATCTGCAAGGTGATGGATCTGGCCCTGCGCATGGGCGTGCCGTGCATCGGCCTGAACGACTCGGGCGGCGCGCGCATCCAGGAGGGCGTGGTCAGCCTGGGCGGCTACGCCGAGATCTTCTACCGCAACGTCATGGCCTCGGGCGTCATCCCGCAGCTCTCGGTGATCGCCGGGCCCTGCGCCGGCGGCGCGGTCTACTCGCCGGCCATGACCGACTTCATCCTCATGGTCAAGGGCTCGTCGCAGATGTTCATCACCGGCCCCGACGTGATCAAAACCGTCACGAACGAGGACGTAGGCTTTGAAGAGCTGGGCGGCGCCATGGCCCACAACTCGCGGAGCGGCGTGGCGCATTTCGCCGCCGACGGCGAAGACGAGGCGTTCGAGCAGCTGCGCACCCTGCTGTCGTTCCTGCCGCTGAACAACCTGGACGACCCGCCCTACCAGCCGCCCGCCGACGACCCCGAGCGCATGGACGAGGCGCTCCAGTCGATCATCCCCGACAACCCGCGCAAGCCCTACGATATCAAGCAGGTGATCGACGCGGTTGTCGACGACGGGTTCTTCTTCGAGGTTCAGCCCTTCTGGGCGCGCAATATCGTCATCGGCTTCGCCCGGCTCGACGGCTTCCCGGTGGGAGTTGTGGCGAACCAGCCCGCGCACCTGGCCGGCGTGCTCGATATCGACTCGTCGGTGAAGGCCGCGCGCTTCGTGCGCTTCTGCGATGCCTTCAACATCCCGCTGGTCACGTTCGTCGATGTGCCCGGCTTCTTGCCCGGCACGCAGCAGGAGTACGGCGGGATCATCCGCCACGGCGCCAAGCTGCTGTACGCCTACTGCGAGGCTACCGTGCCCAAGCTCACCGTGATCACGCGCAAAGCCTACGGCGGCGCGTACGACGTGATGTCGAGCAAGCACATCCGCGCCGACTTCAATTTCGCCTGGCCCACCGCCGAGATCGCGGTGATGGGCGTCGACGCAGCGGTGAAGATCATCTTCCGGCGCGAGCTTTCGAATGCCGCGAGCCCGGCCGCGCGCCAGGCCGAGCTGGTCGAAGATTACCAGAGTCGCTTCGCAAACCCGTACGTCGCGGCCGAGCGCGGCTATGTCGACGACGTGATCGAGCCGAAAGAAACGCGGCCGGCGCTGATTCGCGCGCTGCGGCTGGCCCGCAGCAAGCGCCAAAGCCTGCCCGCCCGCAAGCACGGTAATATCCCGCTATAGCGCTCCGAACCTCTTATATGATTTCTTCCAGAAAAGTGTGCATAGAATTTTTCTTGGAGGGGCTGCTGCCCCTCCAAACCTCCCCGCTATGCACCATGGTATCGTGTCCATTTTCCGTGCTCCGCGCGGAAAATGGACACAGAAGATCAACACGTACCATGCTGCCGCAGGCTCAATCTCCTGCCTTGAGGAAGCCGAATCACGCACGTGCGTAACTCCTATACCAATTTCCAAGCCCCTAAAGTTCGGTGTGGCGGCTTCGGCAACGCCGAAGCCGCCACACCGGCCTGCCGTAGTAGAAGGCGCGCACGCCGCTGCGCCTGGACGCGCTCGCCTCTGGATCGGGCTTCTCAGTCTCAATACCTATTGCGGGGAATTTGCCAAATGTGTTAAGATTATTTCCGGGCGCCGGGTTATGCACAGGCATTGGCCGCACGAGGGCCCGCTGTATGGTGGTGAAACGAGCATGAGCGCTCCGACAAGCGACAACGACCCAGCTGAGCGCGTCATCGAACTCCGGCTGCCGAGCAAGCTGGGGTATGAAAAAGTCGCGATGGATACCGCCTCGTCGCTGGCGCGGCGCATGGGTTTTGGCCCCGACCGGGTCGAGGCACTGCGCACCGCCATTGCCGAAGCGGTGACAAACGCGATCGAACATGGCAATGCGCACGACGCCGAAATGCGCGTGCTGGTGATGCTGACGGCTCGTGAAGACGAGCTTGTGGTGCGCGTGGCCGATCAGGGGCGTAAGCAGCTCGATCACGAGCAGACCACGCCGACGCCCAGTATCGAAGACGCACTCAACCGGCAAGATAAAGGTGGCTGGGGGATCTGGCTTATTCGCGAGCTGATGGACGAGGTTGAGTTTACAACGGCGCCAAGCGGAGGCAACCAGGTTCGCATGGTCATTCACCTCGAAAGATAGAGTTGACTCCGATGACGACATCGCCGATCGCTTCTGTGGCTCCTTTTATCGAGCTCTCGTTTCCCAGCGAGCTAGGCTATGAAAAGGTCGCTCGTGATGCCGTGGCTGCATTTGCCCGCCGCCTCGGCTGCGACCGCGAGCGTGTCGAAGATCTGAAGACCGCGCTGGGCGAGGCGTGCATCAACGCGATTGAGCACGGCAATGCGCGCCGGCCCGGCCTGCGTGTCGATATTCACTGCACCGGCGCCGCCGACCGGCTCACCGTCGAGGTGTGCGACAGCGGCCTGAATCGCTATACGGGCGATCTGCCAGCGGCCGGGATCGATCTCAAGCTGCGCGGGCTGGCGCCACGGCGCGGCATGGGCCTGATGATGATCTCGCAGCTCGTCGATGAGGCCGGCTTCACCGAAAGCCACGAGGGTGGCAATCGGTTCCGGCTCGTGTTATACTTCCGCAAAGCTTAGGGGAGAGTTTCTATGCTGGAAGATGAGCTGAACGTCAGTACGCGCGAGCGCGACGGCGTGGCAATTATCGATCTGGTCGGCGATGTCACTACATTTGCCGAAGAAAAGATTAACAGCGCCTACGCGCAGGTGACGGGCCAGGGCGCCCGGCATATTCTGCTGAACTTCCGCCAGAACGATTATATCAACAGCGCTGGCATCGCGATCTTAATCGGGATTGTCACCGAGGTGAACCGCAACAGCCAGAAGCTGGCGGTCAGCGGGCTCTCGCAGCACTTCCAGAAGATCTTCCGCATGGTCGGCCTGGCGCAGTACGCCGATATCTACCAGGACGAGGAAGAGGCGATCAGCGGCTTCACGGCCGCAGCAGCCTGATCTGCGCGCCTACGGCGCGCGGCGGGCGGATCGCCTCGCCTTGGGCCCAGCGACCTGCGCTGATCACGGCTCGTAGATGTCAATTCCGGCCCCTTCGGCTACTTCCCCGATTGCCCAGATCGTCTCGCCTGCTGCGGCGAAGCGCTCGCATAGCGTGGCGGCCTGCGCCGCCGGAACGGCCAGCAGTAGCCCCCCCGATGTCTGTGGGTCGAACAGCAGCTGGGCGAGCGCCGCGTCAACCCCTGCCCCCAGCCGAACCACCCCTTCCGCCTCGAGGTAGCTGCGGTTGCGCGCCAGCCCGCCCGGCAGGATGCCCTGCTGGGCATAGTCGCGCGCGCCAGGCAGCAGTGGCACCTGCGCAGCCGCGATCCGCAGGCCCACGCCGCTGTTGCGCGCCAGCTCGTCGGCGTGGCCGAGCAGGCCGTAGCCGGTGATGTCGGTGGCGCTGCGCAGCGCGAACTCAGCCGCCAGCTCGGCCGCGCGCCGGTTCAGCCTGGTCATGCTGGCGACTGCGGCGGCCAAGTCGGCGTCGCGCGCAAGGCCGCGCTTGTGCGCTGTGGTGATCACGCCGGTGCCGAGCGGCTTGCTGAGCAGCAGCACGTCGCCGGGGCGCGCGCGCGCCTTGGCGGTGATGCGATCGGGGTGTACCAGGCCGGTGACGCATAGGCCATACTTGGGCTCGGCGTCGATCACGGTGTGGCCGCCGGCCACCACCGCCCCGGCCTCGGCAACTTTGTCGGCGCCGCCCTGCAAGATCGCGCTGATTGTCGCGGCCGGCAGATCCTCGGGGAAGCCGGCGATCGCCAGCGCCATGATTGGCCGCCCGCCCATCGCGTACACGTCGCTGAGCGCGTTGGCGGCGGCAATCGCGCCGAAGGTGTAGGGGTCGTCGACGATCGGCGGGAAGAAATCGACCGTCTGCACCAGCGCGGTGTCGGGCGCGATCTGGTATACCGCCGCGTCGTCTTTCACGTCGAGGCCGATCAGCAAGTTGGGGCTATTGGGCAGTGTGAGCGAGCGCAGAACCTGCGCCAGGGCGCCGGGGCCCATCTTGGCGGCTCAGCCGGCGCACGACGCCAGCTCGGTCAGGCGCTTGATCTCTTCTCGGCTGTGCATTGCTTGGTCGCTTCCTCTTGGTGGCCCGAGCTACGCGCTCGGCGTTGTTGCCTTCGGCAGGGTAGGATATGCTGTGCCGCAGGCAGCGCTGCCGGGCGCATTATAGCAAATATCGCGCGCCATCAGCGCCCGGCGCTCTTTTCCCGCACGCGGGAGTGGCGATGGTTGTGCGGTGTGGCAGTTTCGGCGCAGCCGAAACCGCCACACCGCAGAGCATTGAGCACAGAAGCGGCGCAGGCCATCCGGCCACGAGTATGGTATACTGCCGCCGAGGTTCTCGCGAAGGGGAAGCTGCCATGCCGCCAATCGCGCTCTTTGTCGTCTTTGTGCTGCTGATCGCCGCCGCGCTGGTAGCGGTGTGGCGCTACTGGATGGGCCTCGCGCGGGTATCGCCCGAGGAAGAAGCCTACGACGAGCGCATGGCCGCGCTGAACGAGCGGCAGGCCAACCGGATCAGCGACGACTTTCTGACGCAGCCGGTCAGCGATGAGGACGCCTGGCAGATAATGGTGCGGCGTGGCAAGCGCATTACGACGCGCGGCCGGCGCCAGCGCCGCGACACCCGCCCGCGCGCCACGCAGCCGCGCCTCGCGCCGCCGCGCCAGGAGCGCTACGGCGGCGAGCTTTCGCGCCGCGTCGACGAGCGCCGCGACCGCTACGGCGAGGCGCCGCGCCGGCCGCGCGACGAGCAAGAGAAATAGATTGGCGATACACAATCAGGGCGCGGAGGAGAGGCTGACCCTCGCTCCGCGCCCTATGTTTGTGCAGCCGGTTGTTGGGAAAAGGAAGCAGCTTCGCGGCTCGGTGTTCGCCCTAGCCCTGGGCCAGCTCTTCGAGGCCGCGCGGGTTGAGCAGCGTAATAAACGAGCGGTCGATCTCGAGCAGCCGGGCCGCGCGGAACTGGTTGATCACCTTGGTGACCGTCTCGCGGTAGGCGTTGATACGCTCGGCCAGCTGGCGGTGGCTGCGGCGTGCCACGCGCGAGGGCTGTGCGTCGCCGCCGCTCTCGGCCAGGTCGAGCAGCAGCGTGGCCAGGCGCGCCGGAACCGACTTGAACGCCACTTCGTCGAACAGCCGGCTGACGGCCTGGCGGTGGCGCGTGAGATCTTCGAGCAGATCGAGGCCAAGCGAGGGCTCGCGCTCGATCATGGCGCGCACGTCGGCGCGCGAGATGCGGTAGATCGTCGCGGGCGTAAGCGCTTCGGCGAATGTGTCGTAGTTGCCGTGCTCGCCGAGCGCGATCTGGCCGAAAAGCTCGCCCGGCTCGACCACGCGGATCGTCAGGGCGCGGCCTTCGTCGGAGATCATGTGGAGCGCGACCTGGCCGCCGCACAGCAGCAGCAAGTCATCGGCTGGGTGATTGGGCGTGTAGATCAGCGCGCCACGCGCGTACGCCACTGCGTCGCGCCGCAGTGCAAGCTGCTCCCAAGCGCCGACCTCTTCAGTCGTGCGGCTATTGTCGCGCCGCATAGTACCTCCGCATTCCAGCTTATGCTGCCTGCGAGTATTGTAACACAGTACCTGCGATTCCGACGGCCAATATTGTTGGCGTTGCATTAAAAATTGCGCTCAAAGTTTGCGGGCGAACACCAGCGCCATACACGCGCGGCCCAGGCTGCTAAGCACGAACAGGATGGCGTAGTGGTTGAGCGCGAGCGGGCCAACCTGGATCAGCGTGCCGCCCAGCGCCGTGGCGATCGCGCCGCCTAGCAAGCTTGCAATAAATGTTCCAAGGCCGGTAATTGCCCCGAACGACGCCACGTATGCCCCACGGTTCTCGGCCGGGGCGCGGTCCATCACCAGGTTCATCCAGCCCTGCGTGATCCCCGGCCAGAAGATCCCCGAGCCGGCCGCGTTCAGCCACAGCGGCAGCATAAACGTCGGCGTCGCCACCACCCAGCCCCATGGCAGCAGCACTGCGCCCAGCACCGAGGCGACCATGACGCGCTTGTCGCCGTAGCGATCTTGCAGGCGGCCAATCAGCGGCTGGGTCACCAGGGCCACCGCGCTGGTGACGATCGAGAAGATCGCCAGCGACGCGAACGAGAGGTGCAGTGTCTGGATGCCGTAGGCGTTGAAGAATGGCGCCGAGATGCCGATCGGCAGCGCCCAGCCGGCCGAGGCCAGCGAGAGCGTGCGGAAGCGCTGGTGGCGCAGCGGGGCGGTGAACAGCGATTTGATCTCGACGCGCTGGCTGCGGCGGGTAGGCGGCTCGGGCTGGCGCGTGAGCAGCAGCGCGCCGGCGAGCGCGCACACCACCGCCGTGGTGAAGATCAGCGCATAGCCGGCGGCCTCGTTCTGCGCGCCGCGGTAGTAGTCGAGCCCGCGGCCGGCCAGCCACGACGCGCTCATCGCCGTGATGCTGGTGATCGTGTTGCGCATGCCGAAGTAGCGCCCGCGCTGGCGTGCCGGCACCAGGTCGCTCATCCAGCTGGTCCAGGCGTTGCCGGCGATGCCGATCAGCGCCTGCGACACCGCCAGCACCAGCAGGAACACCGGCAGCCGGGCCGCGCCCAGCACGCTCACAAACGGCAGCGCGGCGATCAGCGCCCACAGTATGCGGCTGCCCGCAGCGGTGACGGCGGTGAGCATGCGCCGGTTGCCCATGCGGGCCTCGAGGTAGGCGCCAACGAACTGAAATAGCTGGCCGACAAACGGCAGCGCGGCGATCAGGCCAAGCTCGAAGTCGTGCGCGCCCAGCAGCAGCGCGAAGCCGGTGAGGAACGCGCCGCTGGTGACGGTGATGTGGATGTTTGAGAGCAGGCCTTCGAAGATCGAAAGGCGTAACCCGCGCTTGACTGCACTTGGCGAGAGCGGGATGTCCGGGGTGAGCTGTGGCTCGATGGGGCGGCGCGCCTGCGCTCGCGCCCGCACCCGTGCCAGCACATTCATACGTGCCTCGTGTGCTCGAGAAGCGATAGCTTAGTGTAGGCCCATCATATCGTTTAAAAAAGGTAAGTCAACCCTCTTACGTCTGATATTCGACTGACATGGCGCCTGTGCCGGCACCAAACGGGCGCATCGCTCGGCGCCGCTCCAGTATCTGGGGCATGGCTGCTGCGTTTTCTTTATGGCACACACTCAGGCGCTGGGCGCGCAGCGCCGGGCGAGTGGCTGTGCTTGCGATCCGAGTGCAAAGGAACGATGCGATGCGGGCGATGGTATGGACGAAGCGCGCGAGCTGGGCCGTGGCGGGCGTGCTTGCCCTGGCGCTCTGCCTTGGCGCGGCGCGCATGAACCACGGGGCGGATGCTGCGCGGGCCGGCAGCACAGCCTACAGCTTCACATTCACGATCAGCCGCGCGGCGCTGCCCAGGCTGTTCTACCAAACCGTGTCGTATGTTGCGCACCTGGGCGTGGGCGCCAGCCAGGCCAGCGCCACGGTGGGCGGCGTGCCGGTGCAGAGCGTGAGCTTCGACCCAGGCACGGGCGATTTCGTCTTCAGCAGCGACAGAGCTGGGCTGGCGGTGGTCACGTTTGTGCCGGGCGCGGCGCCGGGCCGTGTTTCGGCCGAAAAGGCGGCGCTGCTGGGCAACAAGAAGTGGGCGTGGTCGCACGGGATGGACGACAACGTGTACCTGCAGGCGCAGATCGACGCGATAAGCGCGAAGGGCTGGCGCGCGAGCCTGTTTGTGATCGGCGAGAAAGTAAGCCCGACGCGCCAGGAGCCGGGCTGGATTATTGATCAGCCGGGGCTGGTGGCGCTGGTGAACCAGGGCTGGAATGTGGGCGATCACACGCGCGACCACGCGTGCTACGGCAGCACCACCGACGCCCAGAATATCCTCGATGGCTACGCGGTGGTGCAGCGCGTGCTGGCGGCGAGCGCGCACCCCGAGCATACGCAGATCTCGTTTGCCGCGCCATGCTTCGACACCGGCTACGACGCGCCTTTCAACAGCGTGCGCGCCGGCACGACGACGCTGCTGGTGAACGAGACCGGCGGCAACCCGCTGATGCGCGTCGACGGGCCGGACTACGCCAGCGGCGACCGCAGCGCCAGCGCCGTAAGCGGCGCGTCGACGCAGATTGGCCGCGATACCTCGCTCGATAGCGACACCAGCGCCACCGATGTGCTGGCGTGGATGGCGGCGAACGCAGGGCCGGACCGGCACTTCTGGCTCAACACCATGACGCACGGCAACAACGAGGCGCGGCTGAAGGTGCTGCTGGACGCTGCTTACAGCCGCTACGGGCCGGGCGGCAGCGATGAGATCTGGATGGCGCCCGAGGACGAGATCTATAGCTACCTGGTAGTGCGCGATGCCACGAGCCTGGCCGGCGCCGCCGCCGAGAGCAGCGTGCTGGTGCCGGTCGCCTCGAGCGCGCCGGCCGCGCCGCGCGCCGCCCGGCCAAGGCGTGGCGCGGTTCGGCTGAGGTCGATCTTCCGGATCGAGGCCCTGCTGTGATATGCGGGCTGGTATAGCGCCCTATCGCCCGCATCCTCGCCCTTCTCCCAACAGCGTGTGGCGGTTTCGGCTTTGCCGAAACCGCCACACTAAGATCTAGCGGGCAGCGCTAGCCCGCGCCGACCGCCTGGGCCAGCTTGACGGCGGCCATGGTCGGCTGGGTGCCGAGCTTGCGGCCAAGCGCGTGGATCACGTCGGCCACAATCGCCACCAGCTTGTCGGCGTCCTCGTGCGGGATATTCAGCGGCGGCGCCAGCTGGATCACCGGATCGAGCCGGTCGTCGGCGCGGCAGATCAGCCCGCGGCGCTTGAACTGGTCGGAGAGCCAGGCCATGAGGTTAGGCTCGTCGAGCGGCTGGTGGCCGGCGCGGTCGCGCACCAGCTCGAGCGCAATGAACAGGCCCATGCCGCGGATATCGCCGACATTCGGGTGCTCGCCGACGGCGGCGCGCAGCTCGCGCATCAGGTAATCGCCCATAGTGGCGGCGCGGGCGGGCAGCTGCTCGCGCTCGAGAATAGCCAAGTTCGCCAGGGCGGCCGCGCAGCTGGCCGGGTGGCCGCCGAACGTAATGCCGTGCATGAACTTATCGGCCTCGCCGCCGAGAAACTCGTCGGCGACCTCGGGGCGCACCAGCACCGCGCCGAGCGGGGCATAGCCCGAGGTAATGCCCTTGGCGCAAGTGATGATATCGGGCACGACATCGAAGGCATTCACACCGAACCAGTGGCCCACGCGCCCGAACCCGCAGATCACCTCGTCGGCGATCATCAGGATGCCGTGGCGGTCGCAGATCTGGCGGATGCGGCGCATGTACTCGGGCGGCGGCACGATCGCCCCGCCGCTGTTCTGCACCGGCTCCATGATGATCGCGGCGATGGTTTCGGGGCCTTCGAACTCGACCAGGCGCTCGACCTCGTCGGCGCATGTTCCGGCGCACTGGCTGTGCAGGGCGCAGTAATCGCAGCGGTAGCGGTGCGGCAGCGGCACGTGGCGCGCGCCGGGCACCAGCGGGCCGAAGCCGTTGCGGATGCCGCTGAGGCCATTCACCGAGAGCGCGCCCATGGTGGTGCCGTGGTAGGCCACCCGGCGCGAGATCGTCTTGAAGCGGTCGTGGAAGCCGCGCTTGCGCTGGTAGGCCTTGGCGAGCTTCAGCGCAGTCTCGACGGCCTCGGAGCCGCCGGTGACGAAGAAGCTGCGGGTTTTGGGGCCGATCGGGCTGATGCGCGCCAGCTCGGCGGCAAGCTGGATCTGTGGCAGGCTGGGGAACGAAAACGGCGAGACAAAAGCGATATCCATCAGTTGGGCGGCCAGCGCGTCGACAATCTCGCGGCGGCCGTAGCCGGCATTCACACAGAACAGACCGGAAAGCGCGTCGATGTACGCGTTGCCGTTCTGATCCCATACGCGCGACCCTTCCCCGCGAACGAGGATCGTCGTGGGCCGCGCGGAGGTACTGGCGGTGTGGCCCATCTGGAAAAAGTGCAGCCAGGCATTCTCGGCGAATGCTTGCTGCATCGTCGGATCGACGGGAAGCATGTTATTCTCCTACAGGCTTGTGTGTTGGACGGCGAGTGGCACGCGGCGCGTAGCCACGCCGGCCTTCATCGGTTCGGATGCTCAGTGTGACCGTTCATTAGGCCCTGTACGCTTGCGTGCTGCCCCCCACCGAGCGTCTCGGAGGGGCAGGGCGCGCTCAGTTGCGGTTTGTCTGGTCGGGTGAGATCCTCCTTCCGTGAAGCCTTTCGGAGATGCCGCAATCGTGGATGTTCAATGTACAGCGTTGGAATACGCAAGCGGCGTAATCTGCAACCGCACATTGAAAAGGGCATGTTTCAAGGACGCTCCGCCGGAAGGCGTCACCGGCGGATCGACCTGGGAGCTTACTTCGCCATTGAAGCAGGGTGTTCGTGTAAGGCGTTGCCTCCGTCCCAGGCCTGGGCAACCACCATCGCGAGCGCTGTGCTCGGAGCGCCGGGGCTACTCGGCGAGCTTCATGACGCGGAAGGCCTCGGCGTAGGGCACACCGGCGCGCTTGCCGGCCTCGGCGGCCCACTCGCGCACCCACTGGCCGTCGCCGGGGTCGAGCTGGCTTTTGTGGCAGCGCAGCGCCTCGATCTTGTGATCGAGCGTGGACGAGATATCGACAAACGTATCGGCTGAGGCGTCGTCGCCCATGATATACACTTCCCTGACCTGGTGAGGCTCGTAGCCCTCGGCCAGCAGCTCGGGAAAGATCGGGCGGGTGACGGCGCTCGGGAACACGGCGTAGATCGCGGCCTCGGCGGCGGCGCGGTGGTCGGGATGGTTGATATAGTCCTTCCCGATAAACACCGCGGTCGGGTCGCCAGTGACGACGCGGTCGGGCTTGAGCCGGCGGATCAGGCGTGTAAGCTCGCGGCGCAGCTCGATCGTCGGCTGGAGCGTGCCGTCGGGGTAGCCGAGGAAGATCAGCTCGCGCACGCCGAGCACATCGCAGGCGGCGCGCTGCTCGGCCGCGCGGATGCGCACCAGCTCGCCGAGGTCCTGGGCCGGGTCGTTGCTGCCGGCGGCGCCGTTGGTGATCACGACATAGGTGATGTCGGCGCCCTCGGCGGCCCAGCGCGCCGCGCTGCCGCCACAGGTGAACTCGGCGTCGTCGGGGTGTGCGAAGATGCCCAGGACGCGAAGCCCGGTTGTTTGGGTGTCGGTCATACTTACCTTCTATGCTGCGGATGCTGATAGTGTACTACACCGCGCGCGCTTCTGTCCAGGGGATGCCGTGTTTGCCAGAAGTGCTCTGGCGAGCGGCGCGAGCGATGTTCGCCGAGTTGTATTAGTATACGGTGGCAAGCGCGCCCGCGCGGGGCGCCGGCCTGTGTGGTGCCTACGCACGAGGAGCAATCTTGATGCCGCAACTGCCCTGGGCGCTCGCGCCCGACCGCTGCTTCAGCCCCGACCCGGCGGTGCGCCAGGTGGCGCGCGACCTGTATGCCACGGTCGCGAAGCTGCCGATCATCAGCCCGCACGGCCACGTGCCGCCGGCGCTGCTGGCCGACCCGGCCGCGCGCTTCGGCACCCCGGCCGACCTGTTCATCATCCCCGACCACTATGTCTTTCGCATGCTCTACAGCCAGGGCGTCGCGCTCGAAGACCTGGGCGTGCCCACGCGCGACGGCACGCCGGTCGAGGCCGATCACCGGCGCATCTGGCAGCGCTTCGCCGAGCACTTTTTTCTGTTTCGCGGCACGCCCACCGGGCTATGGCTGGCCGACGAGCTGATCGGCGTGTTTGGCGTCGCTGAGCGGCTGGATGGCCAGAGCGCTCAGCGGATCTACGACCAGATCGAGGCTCAGCTGGCGCGGCCTGAGTTCGCGCCGCGCGCGCTGCTGGAGCGCTTCAACATCGAGCTGCTGGCGACCACCGACGCCGCGAGCGACACGCTTGACGAGCACCGGCGGATGCATGCCGCCGGCATGGGCCACATTCGCCCGACCTTCCGGCCCGACGCGGTGATGAACCTGGCGCACCCGGCCTGGGGCGCGCAGATCGCCGCACTGGGCGCCGCCGCAGGGGTCGATATCTCGGGCTACGCCGGCTACATCCGCGCGCTCGAGGCGCGGCGCGCCGCATTCAAGCAGCTGGGCGCGCTGGCGACCGACCACGCCGCCGCGACGCCCTACACCGCGCGGCTGAGCGGCGCCGAAGCCGAGGCGATCTTTGGCCGTGCGCTGCGCGGCCAGGCCAGCGCCGAGGACGCCGCGCGCTTCACCGGGCACATGCTGATCGAGTTTGCGCGTATGAGCGCCGAGGACGGCCTGGTGATGCAGCTGCACATCGGCAGCCTGCGCGACCACCACGAGGCGCTGTTCGCGCGCTTCGGCCCCGACAAAGGCGCCGACATCCCGCTCGCCACCGAGTGGACGCGCAACCTGCGGCCGCTGCTGGGCGGCTACGGCGCCGACCCGCGCTTTCGCCTGATTCTGTTCACGCTCGACGAGAGCAGCTACAGCCGCGAGCTGGCGCCGCTGGCCGGCTACTACCCGGCGCTGCGGCTCGGCCCGCCGTGGTGGTTCTTCGACAGCGTGAACGGCATGCGGCGCTACTTCGCGCGCGTAGTCGAGACGGCGGGGCTGTACAACACCGCCGGCTTCAACGACGACACGCGCGCGTTTGTGTCGATCCCCGCGCGCCACGACGTCTGGCGGCGGGTGAGCTGCGACTGGCTGGCGGGGCTGGTGGCGCAGGGGCTGCTGGCCGAAGACGAGGCCACCGCAATGGCCTACGAGTGCGCCTACGGGCTGGCGAAACGCGCCTACAACATCGGCGGGGGGCTCGGGGAGCGCGCAGGCGGTGCGTAGCTGCATCGTAGGCGCGCTTCGCTTGACTTTCGGGGCCGCCTGAACCATACTGACGCAGGAAATGGCCGCTAGCCAGCGTGACACTATGATCGACATCAACCCGCGGTATCGCCTGCTCGCCACGCTTGCCGAAGGAGCGATGGGCACGGTCTATCGCGTGCACGACCGCCTGATCGGCCAGGATGTCGCGCTGAAGCGCGTCCGGCTGGCGCCTGAGATCGACGCCAATTCCGAGGCACTGCGCCTGGCGCTGGCGCACGAGTTTCGTACGCTGGCCGGCCTGCGCCATCCGCACATCATCAGCGTGCTCGACTACGGCTTCGACGCCGCGCGCCAGCCGTTCTTCACCATGGAGCTGCTTGAGGGCGCGCAGACGATCCTCGAGTTTGGGGCCGGGCAGAGCCTTCAGCAGCGCGTCGGGCTGCTGACGCAGGCGCTCGAGGCGCTGGCCTACCTGCACCGGCGCGGCGTGCTGCACCACGATCTCAAGCCGGCCAACCTGCTGGTGGCCGGCGGGCGCGTGCGGCTGCTCGACTTTGGCCTTTCGGTGCTGGCGCAGCAGCAGCGCGCCGACGACGTCTTCGGCACGCTGCTGTACCTCGCGCCCGAGGTCATCGACGGCCAGCCCTACACCGAGGCCAGCGACCTGTATAGCATAGGCGTGGTGGCCTACGAGCTGCTGGCCGGCCAGCACCCTTTCCCCGCCGATAGCATCCACGACTTTCTCGACCGGATCTTCGCGCACAAGGCCAACCTGAAAGCGATCGCCGCGCCGCCCGCGCTGACCTGGGCGATTGGCCAGCTGCTTGCCAGGGAGCCGGCCAGCCGCCCGCCCAGCGCGCAGATCTCGATCACCCTGCTGCGGGCGGCGGTTGGGCTGCCGCCCGAAGAAAGCCCGGCCATCCGCGAGAGCTACCTGCAGGCGGCGACCTTTGTCGGCCGCGACGCCGAGCTGGCCACGCTGGGCGGCGCGCTCGAGCAGGCCCGGCGCGGCCACGGCAGCGCCTGGCTGATCGGCGGCGAGAGCGGCGTTGGCAAATCGCGGCTGCTGCGCGAGCTCGAAACCCAGGCGCTGGTCGACGGCGTTCTCGTGGTGCGCGGGCAGGCCGTGCAGGAGGGCGGCGCGAGCTTTCAGCTCTGGCGCGACGCCCTGCGCCAGCTTGTGGTAGCGAGCGAGCATGTCGACGACATCAGCGCGGCGGCGCTGCTGCCGCTGATCGGCGACATCGGCGAGCTGATCGGCCGCCCGGTGGGGCCGGCCCCGCCGCTGGAGGGCAGGGCCGCGCAGGTCCGGCTGCTGACCGCCATCGCCGGCCTGTTTCAGCAGCATAGCCGGCCGCTGCTGCTGATGCTCGAAGACCTGCAGTGGGCCGAGGAAAGCCTGCTGCCGCTGCCGCATCTGCTGCGCCTGGCGGCGGAGCAGCCGCTTATGCTGGTCGGCACCTTCCGCAACGACGAGCGGCCCGAGCTTGGCAGCGAGCTGCCGGAGATGCGCCGGCTTGACCTGCCGCGCCTGAGCCCCGAGCATGTCGCGGCGCTGAGCGTGGCGATGCTGGGCGAGGCCGGCCGGCGGCCCGAGCTGCTAGCCCGGCTCCAGCAGGAAACCGAGGGCAATACCTTTTTCCTGGTCGAGGTGGTGCGCGCGCTGGCCGAGGACGCCGGCCGCCTGGCGGCGGTGGGGCGGGCCAGCCTGCCCGCGCGGCTGATGCCGCGTGGCATCCAGGCCATGATTGACCGGCGGCTGGCGCACCTGCCGGCGGCCGCACAGCAGCTGCTGGCGCAGGCCGCCGTGGCCGGGCGGCAGATCGACACGGCGATCTTGCAGGCGCTCGCCCCGGAGATCGACATTGCGGGCTGGTGGCTGCCGCTGTGCGCCGAGGCCGCAGTGGTGGAGGTGCGCGGCGAGCGCTGGCTGTTCAGCCACGACAAGCTGCGCGACGGCTTGCTGGCCCGGCTGGCGCCCGAGCAGCTGCGCCACCTGCACGCCGACATGGCCGCCGTGATGGAGCGGCTATACGGCGCCGACGACGCCTATGCCGCGCAGCTGGCGTACCACTGGGGCCAGGCCGGGCGAACCGACCGCGAGGCCGGGGCGTGCCTGCGGGCCGGGCGCTATGCCCGGCGGCAGGGCAGCATGGCCGAGGCCGCGCGCCTGCTCGCGCGCGCGCTCGAGATTACGCCCGCCGCCGACCGCCGCGCGCTGATCGATATTCAGCTTCAGCAGGGCGACGTGCGCGAGGTGCTGGGCAATTGGGCCGAGGCCGAGGCCAGCTACCGGGCCGCGCTGGCATTGGCATATAGCCCCGAGGAGGCCGCCGGCGCCCAGATCGCGCTCGGCCGGCTGTGCGAGCAGCGCGGCGAGAGCGACCTAGCCCTAGAGTGGCTGGCCCGCGCCAAGAGCGGCTACCGCGCGCTGAACGATCGCCTTGGCATGGCCCAGGCGCTCAACGCCGAGGGAATCGTCTGGCATCGCCAGGGGGCCTATGCGCGGGCGCGCGAGTGCATGGAGGCCGGGCTGGCTTTCTCGCGCGCCGCCGGCGACACGGCGAGTATCGCCCTGACCCTGTTCGGCCTGGGGAGCGTGGCAGTGCGGCAAAACGACTACGCGCTGGCGCGCGAGCTGATTGAGGAGAGCCTGGCGCTGCGCCGCGGCCTCGGCGATATCGACGGCACCGCAAGCTGCCTTGGCACCCTAGGGCTCGTCGCTCTGAACCAGGGCGACTACGAGACATCGCGCGAGCTGTACGAGGCCAGCATGGTGGCATGGCGCGCGCTGGATCATAAGGACGGCATCTCGGCGACGCTGAACGGCCTGGGAAATGTCGCGGCAAACCAGGGCGACTATGTCGCCGCGCGGGAGCACTATGGCGAGAGCCTCACGCTGGCGCGCGAGCTTGGTAACATCCGCGCCATCGCGATAGCGCTCAACAACCTGGGGAGCTTGGCGCTCGACGACGGCGACTACGCCACGGCGCGCGCGCTGCTTGAGGAGAGCCTGGCGCTGCGGCGCGCGCTGAACGACGGCTATGGGGTGGTGTCGACGCTGAACAACCTGGGGGGTGTGGCGCAGGGCCAGGGCGATTACGCTGCCGCGCGGGCGCACTACCTCGAAAGCCTGGCGCTGGGCGTCGCGATCGGCGATAAAGAGGCCGTCGCGTACAACCTCTCGGGCCTGGCCGATCTGGCGATTGTGCTGGGTGTGGCCGAGCGCGCCGCCCGCATGGCCGCCGCCACCGAGGCGCTGCTGAAGGAGATCGGCGGCGCCCTGGCGCCCGACATGCGGCGCACGCTCGATGTCGCCGTCGCGGGGGCGCAGGCGCTGCTTGGCCCGCCGGCTTTCCAGGCTGCCTGGGAAGCCGGCGAGCGCATGAACCTCGACCAGGCGGTGCGCTATGCGCAGGAGTGGCAGGTGGCGCCTGTGTGCCCGGTGTGAGCGTGCAGCTCGCCGGCACGCCCACGCCGCGCTCTTCTACCCCGGCTTTGCTACAACCAGCGTGTAGACGCAGGTTGTGCTGGCGTCGGGCGCGGTGACGGCGATTTCGAAGGTGGTGCGCGGCCCCACCAGCGGCGCCTGGTAGCCCGCCCCCGACGTCGCCGGCACGCCGTTCACCAGCAGGCTGTGGTAGCGGCTCGACATAACGGTCGCGACGATCGTGGCGGATGTGGCGGCCGCGTCGGCCTCGGCCGTATAGGCCAGCTGGCTGGGATGGAAGCCAGGCTGCAGGGCGGCGTGGCGCAGCTGAAGATTGCTCAGCGCGGCGATCTGCTGGGGTGGCGCGCTCAGGCAGCGGCCCTTCGAGACATTGATCGCCGCCCAGTTCGGGTCGGTAAGCCGGTCGCCCACCACCACCTGCCAAGCGTCGGTCGGGCGCAGCGACGGCACCAGCACATCCTCGCCGTGGTCTACCAGCAGCTGCGCGGCCTGCTGCAGGTTGTCGAGGTAGGTCTCGCCGTAGATCGGCAGGTCGTTGTGGCCGCCGACGATCTGCTTGATCGCGCCGCCGACCTTTGCGCGGAACACCTGCAGCGCCGAAAGGAACTCGTCGATCGGCGACATGCCCGGCATCTGCATCCACAGCGAGTCGGTGATCGTCGGCCGGTTGCTGCCAACCGCGTCGCCGGCGATCAGCAGGCCGCTGGCCTCGTCGAGCAGCACGACGCAGCCGGGCGAGTGGCCGGGCACTTCATACACCGTGAAGCTGCGGTCGCCCAGGTCGAAGCGCGCGCCCTCGCGCAGATCCTCGATCTGCTCCAGGTCGATCTGGTAACCCATGTGCTCGACGAAGCGCTGCACCAGCGGCAGGTCGCGGTGGTTCATGTACACGTTATAGCGGTCTTGAAACTGGCCCATGGCCGCGATATGGTCGGGGTGGCCGTGGGTGATGACCACGTCCAGCGGCCGGCCGCCGAGCAAGGGCTCGACATACGCGCGCAGGTTGCCGGTGCCCAGGCCGGCGTCGATCAGCATGGCGCGCTCGCTGCCGAGCAGCAGGTACATCTTGGTGTCGTCGTAGTCGAGGATCATGTGCACGCCGGCGGCGATCTCCTGCGAGACATACGCGTCTTTCGCGCGGCGCTCGATCGTGTAGCTGAAGGTGGCCACGTCGCTCGCGCCCATCCCCGGCTTCAGCGCGAGCGCCTTGATCGTGTAGGCCGAGGTCGTGCCCAGGTCGCCGTCGTTGATCGCCTCGAGCACCGGCAGCTGGTACGGGTCGAAGGCCGGGCTGGCGGCTGTTGGGGTGCTGCCGTCGGTGGTGTAGTGGATGCTCGCGCCGGGCGTGGCGCACAGCAGCGTGACGCGCTGCGATACGGCGAAGACCCCCGGCGCGGGAAATGCGGTTGGCGTGGCGACAGTGGTGTGCATGGCTTGCTACTCCCTGATTGGCGGTATGCGTCGGCTGACCTCGGCGAGCGCTACAGCTCGCCGCTGGCGGTATGATACCGTATCTGCGAGGGCCTGCTGTATCGCGCCGGCCCTGCCCGCCCCATGGCCGCGAGTTGCGCTGCCGCCCTGGCGAGGCTATACTAGGCCGAGGTTGGGGAACCCGCGTTGGGGAACCGCACAAGGGTGAAGCGCGATGGCCGGATCTACGCCGATTGTGCGAGAAGATATGCTCAGCTGGGGCGCGGCCGGCGCCGAGCAGGCGATCGCCGTCGGCACGCCGGAGTGGTTCGCGTGGCTCGAGGTCGCGGCCAGCTTTGCCTACCAGGGCGCGGGCGGCAGCTTTACCGCGCGGAAAGAGGCGCGGCAGCGCGGCGGCTGGTACTGGAAAGCATACCGCAAGCTATCGGGCAAACTCCACCGCGTCTACCTGGGCAAGGCGGCCGAGCTGACGCCCGAGCGCCTAGCCGCCGCCGCCGCCACGCTGGCGGCCGCTGGTGCGCCCGAGGCGCGCGCCGATGGCAGGCAGCGCGCGCGCGCCGCCGACGAGCTGCCGGCGCCGTTTGCCGCCGCGCTGCGCTCGGCGCCGATGGCCGCTCAGCGCGGCGCGGCCCAGGCCGCCGGCTGGCCGCGCGGCACTGTCACCTTTCTGTTCACCGACATCGTCGACAGCACCCTGCTGTGGGAGCGCTACCCCCAGGTGATGCCGCAGGCGCTGGTGCACCACGACGCGCTTGTGCACTCGGCGATCGGCGCATACGGCGGCGTGGTGTTCAAGACGCTCGGCGACGCCGTGTGCGCGGCGTTTGTGCGCGCCCCCGACGCGCTGGCCGCAGCCTGCGCCATCCAGCAGTCGCTTGGCGCCGAAGATTGGCGGCGGTTTGGCCTGCCGCCCGAGCGCCCGCTGCGCGTTCGCATGGCCATCCACACCGGCATGGCCGATCCGCGCCACGGCGATTACGTAGGCCCGCCGCTCAACCGGGCTGCGCGCATTCTATCGGCTGGCCACGGCGGCCAGGTTCTGCTCTCGCTGGCGGCACGCGAGCTGGTGGCCGACGCGCTGCCCGAGGGCGTGAGCCTGCGCGACCTAGGCACCTACCAGCTCAGGGGCCTGCACGGCACCGGCGCCGGCCGGCCCGAGCGCCTGTTCCTGGCCGCCAGCGCCGGCGTGTTGGCGGATGTGCGGCCGCCGATCGCGCCAGCTGCCGCAGCCGAACGTGCGCCCACCGACGCGCGGCCGCTGCTGGCGACAAAGTTCGCCGCGCCGCGCCCAGGGCTGGCGCCGCGGCCGCGCCTGATCGCGCGGCTGAGCCAGGCGGCCGAGCACCTGCTCACGCTAATTGTGGCGCCGCCCGGCTTTGGCAAAACCACCCTGCTGGCCGACTGGCTCGCGGCGGCAAAACCGGCCAGACGGCCGCACGCGCGCGACGACGCGCCGATGCCGTTTGCCGCGCGGCCCTTCCGAGCGGCATGGCTCACGCTCGACGAGGCCGACAACGACCCGGTGCGCTTCTGGGCCTACCTGGTGGCGGCGCTTGAGCAGCAGTCGCCGGGGATTGGCGCCGACGCTGCCGCGCTGCTGCGCGCCCCGCAGGCCGTGCCGATCGACACTGTGCTCACCGTGCTGTCGAACGCAATCGCGGCCACGCCGGGCACGCTGGCGCTGGTGCTGGACGACTACCACGCCATAACCGCCGCGCCGATCCACCAGGCGCTCGCCACGCTGCTGGCCTACCTGCCGCCAAACTTTCACCTGGTGATCGCCAGCCGCGCCGACATCGCGCTTCCGCTGGCGCGGCTGCGCGCGCGCGGCGAGGTCGCCGAGATCCGCGCCGCCGACCTGCGCTGCACGCCCGACGAGGCCGCCGCGTTTCTGCGCCGGCTGCTGGGGCGCGACCTCGCGCGCGGCGATATTGCGACGCTGCTGGAGCGCACCGAGGGCTGGATGGCCGGCCTGCAGCTGGCCGCGCTCTCGATCCAGGGCGAAGCCGACGCCGCCGGCCTGATCGCGGCGATCCGCGGCGATAACCGCTATATCTGGGATTACCTTGTAGACGAAGTGCTCGAGCGCCAGCCGCCGGCGGTGCGCCAGTTTTTGCTGCGCACGTCGCTGCTCGAGCGGATGTGCGCCGAGCTATGCGACGCCGTGCTCGCGGCCGGCGATGCCCAGCCGGCGGCGCCGCACGCTTCCCAGCCTATGCTCGAGTGGCTGGAGTCGTCGAACCTGTTTGTGGTGCCGCTCGACGCCGAGCGGCGCTGGTATCGCTACCACCGGCTGTTCGCCGACGTGCTGCGCCTGCGGGTGCGCCAGCTCTACCCCGAGCTGGTCGCGCCGATCCACCGGCGCGCGGCCGCCTGGTACCGGCGCGGCGGCCTGACGGGCGAGGCGATCGAGCACGCGCTCGCCGCCCAGGATTGGGCCGAGGCCGCAGCAATCATTGAGGAAAGCGCCGAGGCGCTGCTGATGCGCGGCGAGGTCGAGACGTTCCTGGGCTGGGCCAGAATGCTGGCCGCCGACGCCCTGAGCGCGCGGCCGCGCCTCAGCCTGTTCTACGCGGCCGCGCTCGTCGTCATCGGGCAGATCGACGAGGCCGACGCATACCTGCGCGCCGCCGAGCAGGCGAGCGCGGCGGCCGATCCGCCAGGCGACGCGGCGCGCCCGTCGCCCGCCGAGCTGGCGACAGTCAAGGCGATCGTGGCGGCAGGGCGCGACGACTTCCCAACCGCGATCGGCAGCGCGCGGCTGGCGCTGGCCCAACTGCCGCAGGAGCGCGTGTTCTGGCGGCTCGCGGCGACCATGTGCCTGAGCACGTCGCACTGGATGCGCGGCGACCTGAACCAGCTGTTCCAGTCGACCGAGGACCAGCTGACGCTCAGCGGCGCCACCGGCAACACCCTGCTGTACGCCGCCGCCGAGCTGCAGATCGCCTACATCCGGATCATGCAGGGCAAGCTGCGCCTGGCGACCCAGACGTGCTGGCAGATGATCGAGCCGCCCGCCGAGCGCCTCGGCGCGCTGTCGCCGTTTGTCGGCTGGGCGACGCTGTGGCTCAGCGAAGTTTCGTACGAGTGGAACGACCTGGACGCGGCGGCCCGCTTCGCGCGTGATGGCATCGCCCAGAGCCAGCGCGTCGGCAACATCGAGCAGCAGGCGCTGAACTTGGCGGCGCTGGCGCTCGCGCTTCAGGCGCAGGGCGACGCCGACGGCGCGCGCGCGGCGATGGCCCTGGCCATCCAGCTCGCCCGGCCGCTCAAGCAGGTGGGCGAGCGCGCGCTGATCGCCAGATCGCAGGTCCGGCTGTGGCTGGCGCAGGGCGACCTGGCGCGGGCGGGCGCGTGGGCGCGCGATGGCGGGCTGCTGCTCGACTATGCGCCGGCCTACGTGCACCTGTGGCTGATACAGCAGCTGGCGCTGGCGCGGGTGTATGTGGCGCAGGGCGGCAGCGTGGCCGCCCAGGCTGCCGGGCTGCTGGAAAAGCTCCCGCACGACACCGAAGCGCACGGCCAGTACGGCCAGACGATCGAGGCGCACGCGCTGCTGGCGCTGGCGTACCAGGCGGCCGGCGATGCGGCCGGCGCGCGCGAGAGTTTATACCGCGCGCTGGCGCTGACCGCACCAGAGGGCCACATCCGCCTTTTCGTCGATCTGGGCGCGCCCATGCAGCAGCTGCTCGTCGAGTGCCGCGCGCGGCTGGCGCACCGGCCGCGCGACGAGGGCAGCCAGCTGGCTGGCGACGCGCTTCCCTATATCGATAAGGTGCTGGGCGCATTTGGCGGCGCGCGGCCAGGCGACGGGCGACGCATCGCCACCGGGCAGGCTTCGCACTTTGGGCCGCCTGCCAGCACGCCGCCTGAGGCGCTGAGCGCGCGCGAGCTTGAGGTGCTGCGGCTGATCGCCGCCGGCCAATCCAACCAGGCGATCGCGCGAACCCTGATCATCGCCGAGAGCACTGTCAAGATGCACCTCAAGAATATCTACGGCAAGCTTGGCGCGCATAGCCGCACCCAGGCGCTTGCCCGCGCGCGCACCCTCGGCCTGCTCTAGCCGCCGCACCGCGCCCTAAGTTCCCCAACATACCCCGCCCGGTTCCCGCACCCCCGCCGCGCTACCTCGCAAGCCTGCCCATTTGGAGATGGGCCTGGCGCCGCCAGCTCGCTAGACTTGGCCTGGCTGAATAGCGATGTTCGAGACAAACGAAAGAAGGCCGCCAATGAATATGCGAGTGCGCGGCGCCATCGTGCTGGCGCTGGGGGTGGCTCTGGCCGCCGGGGGGCTGTGGTGGTGGATTGGGCGGGCCGCGGCCTCGGGCGGCGCGGCGCTGAGCGGCTCGGGCACGATCGAGGCCGAGGATGTGGCGATCAGCAGCGAGGTGAGCGGGCGGATCAAGGCGCTGCTGGCGGACGAGGGTCACGAGGTTGCGGCCGGCGCGCCGCTGGTGGTGATCGACACCGCGCTGCTCGAGGTGCAGCTCGACCAGGCGCGCGCGGCGGTGGCGGTGGCCGAGGCTAATCTGGCGCAGCTGCAGGCCGGCCCGCGCGAGGAAGACGTGCTGGCCGCCGAAGCCCAGGCCGACCTGGCGCGCGCCCAGCGCGATGGCGCGGCCGCGGCGTACGCCAGCGCGCAAAAGATCCTCGCCAACCCGCAGGAGCTCGATACCCAAGTTGCGCAGGCGCGCGCGGCCCGCGACGCGGCCCAGCGCGCGCTCGACCAGGTGCGCGCCGGCAGCCGCGCCGAAGATATCGCGGCCGCCGATGCGGCGCTGGCGCAGGCCCAGATCAATGTGCAGGCCACGCGCGATGCCCTCTCGCTGGCCAAAACTCGCGCCGAGGCCCAGGCGCAGCAGGCCGCCGACGCGCTGACCCAGGCGCAGGCGGCGTATGCCGCCGCCGCGAGCAACTGGCACTACGCGCAAGACACCGGCGACGACCCGGTTCAGCCGAAGGTCTGCGCGGCCACCGGCTGCAAGCCCAACAAGCTCAGCGACGCCCAGCGCACCGGCTACTACGCGCAGTTTGTGCGCGCCGAGGCGGCAATGCACCAGGCCGAGAGCGCCGCTCAGCAGGCAGTGGCCGCCGCCGCGCAGGCGCGCCAGGCCGAGGTCGCCGGCATCCAGGCCGCCGAGGCGCAGGCCCAAGGCAGCGCGGCGGCGCGCGCCAAGCTGCTGAATGGGCCAACCCGCGAGGCGCTGGCAGCCGCCCAGACGGCGCTCGCCAACGCCCAGCGGATGCTCGACCTGGCGCAGCAGATCCGCCAGAACCCGCTCCAGCTCCAGGCCGCCGCCGAGGCCGCCAGGGCCCAGCTGGCGGCTGCCGAGGCGCAGCTCGCCCAGGCCGAGGCCCGGCGCGATCTGGTGAAGCATGGCGCGCGCCCCGAGCAGATCCAGGCGGCCGAGGCGCAGCTCGCCCAGGCGCGCGCCGCCCAGCGCCAGGTCGAGGTGCAGATCGGCAAGGCGACGCTGAGCGCGCCGCGCGCCGGCATTGTGCTGAGCCGGTCGCTGCACGAGGGCGAGCAGGCCAGCCCCGGCGCGGCGATCATGACGATTGGCGCGCTCGACAGCGTGCGGCTGACGCTCTACATTCCCGAGACGGACATCGGGCGCGTGCGCCAGGGCCAGCGCGTGCGCGTCTCGGTCGACAGCTTCCCCGGCCGCGTCTTCAGCGGCGCCGTGACGCTGATCGGCCAGGAGGCCCAGTTTACGCCGCGCAACGTGCAGACAAAAGACGCGCGCGCTGGCACCGTGTTCGCCGTGCGCGTCGAGCTGGGCAACCCCGACCACGCGCTCAAGCCAGGCATGCCGGCCGACGGCGTGATCGCCGAGTGAGGTGCTGTGATGCTAGGGCGTATTTGGGCGCTGGTGCAAAAAGAGTGCGTTCAGCTGGCGCGCGACCACCGCACGCTGATTGCCCTGCTGCTCGGCCCGGCGATCGAGCTGCTGCTGTTCGCCGCCGCCATCCATACCGATATCCGCCATATTCCGCTTGTGGTGGCCGACCAGAGCCTCAGCTCCGCGAGCCGCGCGTATCTGGCGGCCTTCACCGAGAGCCAGAGCTTCGATATCGTCGCGACGGTTGCGAGCCAGGCGGCCCTGCAGCGCGCGATCGACAGCGGCCAGGCCAGCATGGGCATCGCCATCCCGCCGGATTTCGCGGCGCAGCTCGCGCGCGGCCAGGCCAGCGTGCTGCTGCTGGTCGATGGCTCGACCTCGTTCATCTCGCAGTCGGCCGTCAACGCCGCGGCGGCGATCTCGCAGCAGTACGCCGTCGGCTTGCTGCGGCCGCAGGGCGGCGGCCCGCTCGCGGCGCACCTGCAGATACTGTACAACCCCGACCTGAAGGACACCTGGTTCATCGCGCCGGCGTTTATCGCTATGCTGCTGTACGCGCTTGCCGAGGCGCTGACTTCGCTGGCGATTGTGCGCGAGCGCGAGCGCGGCACGATCGAGGCGCTGCTGGTGACGCCGGTGCGGCCGTTCGAGCTGATGGTCGCCAAGACGATCCCGAGCCTGCTTGTGACTTTCGCCAGCGGGCTGCTGCTGGTGGCGGTCGGCACGCTGGGGCTGGGCGTGCCATTTCGCGGCAGCCTGCCGCTGTTTCTGGCGCTCTCGCTGATCGGTGCCGGCTGCGGCCTCGGCCTGGGGTTGATGATCTCGAGCGCAGCGCAGACACAGAACCAGGCCCAGCAGATGCACTCGATGATCATGATGGTCGGGCTGTTCGTCGGCGGGGTGTTTTTCCCCACCTACGCCCTGCCGCGCGCGCTGCACCTGCTGGGCCTGATCTTCCCGACCACGTATTTTATCCCGATCGTGCGCGGCATGGCGCTGAAGGGCGCGGGGATCGCCAGCCTGTGGCGCGAGGCGCTGGCGCTGCTGGCACTGTTCGGCGCCACGCTGCTTGTCGCCGCGCGCCTGTTTCGGCAAAGCCTCGACTGAAAGGAGAACCGCGATGCGCAAGCGCTTGCAGCGCCTGAGCGTGCTCATCCGCAAGGAGACGACCCAGCTTCTGCGCGACCGCCGCCTGCTGCTGTTCATCCTGGGCCTGCCGGTCATACAGCTGATCTTGTACGGCTACGCGGCGCACCTGACGGTGTACCACCTGCCGCTGGCGGTGGCCGACCAGAGCCGCGACGCCAGGAGCCGCGCGTTTGTCGCCGCGCTGGCCAACTCGCAGTTCTTCGACCCAACGCTGCAGCTCGAGAGCCAGGCGCAGATCGTCGAGGCGATCGACCGCGGGCAGGCGAAGGTCGGGCTGCTGATCCCGCCGGGCTTCGCGGCAGCTGCCGACCGCGGCGGCGCCAGCGTGCAGATCGTTCTCGACGGCTCCGACACCGCCAGCGTGCAGTCGGGGTACGGCGCCGCCGCGCTGGTGGCGCAGCAGTACGCGCTGCAGCTCACCGCCAGCCGTCTGGCGCGCGGCGGCACGGCTGGCAGCCTGCCGATCAACGCCGCGCCGCGGGTGCTGTACAACCCGGCGCTGATCGACATCTGGTTCATCTTGCCGGGGCTGGTCGGCCTGATCGTGCAGACGCTGGCGATCACCCAGGCGGCGCTGATCGTGGTGCGCGAGCGCGAGCTTGGCACGATCGAGCAGATCCTGATCACGCCCACGCGCCCGCTCGAGCTGATGCTGAGCAAGATCGTTCCGCTGCTGGCGCTGTGCCTGGTCGCGATGCTCAGCGTCGTCGCGATCGGCGTGTTCTGGTTTGGCGTGCCGTTCCACGGCAGCCTGTGGCTGTACTTCGGCCTGGCGCTGGTGTTCATCATCTCGAGCCTGGGGCTAGGGCTGCTGCTCTCGGCGCGGGCGTCGACGCAGGCCGAGGCGACGCAGTACGGCCTGATTTTCATGCTCGTGGGCATTCTGATGAGCGGGTTTATGTACCCGCCGAGCGCCATGCCGGCCGGGCTGCGCGCGCTGGGCGGCCTGTTCCCGGTGACCTACTTTATTCGGATCTCGCGCGCGATCTTTCTGAAGGGCGTGGGCTTGCGCTTTGTCTGGAGCGATGCCGCGATCCTGCTGCTCTATAGCCTGGTGGTGGTTGTGGCCGCCGCCCGCAGCTTCAAGCCGCGCTTAGATTAGCGCCGGGCGTGGCGTTATACGGAGGGTGCCGCCATGAGCGAGCTGGCGATCTCGGCCAGTGGGCTGACAAAACAATTCAACAGCGGCCGGGGCGCGGCCACCGCGGTCGATCGCCTGTCGCTGCAGGTTGCGCCAGGCGAGACGTACGGGCTGATCGGCCCCGACGGCGCCGGCAAGACTACCACGGCGCGGCTCATCCTGGGGCTGCTGAGCCGGACGGCCGGCGAGAGCAGCATCATGGGCTTCGACTCGCTGCGCGACGCCTACGCGATCCGCGAGCGCGTCGGCTATATCGCGCAGCAGAATGTGCTGCCGCCCGACCTGACGGTGATCGAGAACATGCGCTTTTTCGCCGGCATCCAGGGCCTGAGCCCCGCGCTGCAGAGCAGGCGCATCGCCGAGCTGCTGGCGTTCGCCGGGCTGAGCAATTTCACCAGCCGGCTGGCCGGGCGGCTCTCGGGCGGCATGAAGAAGAAGCTGGCGCTGGCGTGCAGCCTGGTTCACGCGCCCCGCGTGGTCGTGCTCGACGAGCCGACCCTCGGCGTCGACCCGGTGAGCCGCCGCGAGTTCTGGAGCCTGCTGGGCGATCTGCGCGCGGCCCAGGGGCTGACGATCTTTGTCTGCACGCCGTACATGGACGAAGCCGAGCGCTGCACGCAGGTCGGCCTGATCTACGGCGGCCGGCTGATCGCCAGCGGCTCGCCCGCCGCGATCAAGGCCATGGTGCCAGGGCAGCTGCTGGAATTTTCGCCCGCGCCGCTGGCCCGCGCGCTGGCGCGCTGCGCCGGGCTCGATGGCGTGCGCGAGGTGCAGACCTACGGCCTGAAGCTCCATGTTGTCGTCGACGACGCGGCGCGGCGGCGCGGCGAGGTCGCGGCCGCGCTGGACGCCGAGGGCATTGCGCACGACGAGATCCGCCGGGCCGACGTGGGCCTTGAGCAAGCGTTTATCAGCCTGATCCGCCGGCAGATCGGCAGGCGATCCGCCGTGCCAGCAGGGCGCGGCGAGAGCGCGCCGGGGGAGGGTGTATGATCAATCCAACGACACAGAGCCAGCCGCCAATCGTCGTCGAGCGCCTGACCAAGCGCTTTGGCGATTTCGTCGCGGTCGACGACGTCAGCTTCAGCGTTGGCGCGGGCGAGGTGTTCGGCTGGCTTGGCCCGAACGGCGCCGGCAAGACCACGACGATCCGTATGCTGCTTGGGCTGCTCAAGCCGACCTCCGGGCGCACTGCGGTGCTCGGGCTGGACTCGGCGACGCAGACCAAGGCCATGCACGCCCAGGTGGGCTACATGACCCAGCAGTTCACGTTGTATACTGACCTGACGGCCTGGCAGAACATCCGCTTCTACGGCGGGGTCTACGGCATGCCGGCGGCGCAGCTGCGCGCGCGCATCCCCGAGATCATCCGCATGGCCGGGCTGGAAGACCGCGCGCACGCGCTGACGAGCACGCTGTCGGGCGGCTGGAAGCAGCGGCTGGCGCTCGGCTGCGCGATCGTGCACCGGCCGAAGGTGGTGTTTCTCGACGAGCCCACCGCGGGCGTCGACCCGATCAGCCGGCGCGAGTTCTGGCAGCTGATCTACGCGATGGCGGCCGAGGGCGTGACGGTGCTGGTGACGACCCACTACATGGACGAGGCCGAGCTATGCCAGCGGATCGGTTTCATCAGCCAGGGGCGCCTCGTCGCGCTCGATACGCCCGAGCGGCTCAAGCAGACGCAGATGCGCGGCCAAGTGCTGGAGGTCGATGTTTCCAACCCCGAGCAGGCGCTGCGGGTACTGAAGGACGCGCAGCAGCGCGGCCAGCTGCCGCTCGAAGAGGTAGCGCTCTACGGCGCGCGCATCCACGCCGTGGTGCCCGACGCGCGGGCGTATAAAGCCGCGATCGGCGATCTGCTCGCGGCCGAGCAGCTTGAAGTTCGTGCGCTGGAATGGATCATGCCAACTTTGGAGGATGTGTTTATCGCATCGGTGCGCGGCCCACGCCCGCCCGATACCGCAGCCGCCTGAAGCACGCCCGCCTCGCGCGACGCGACCGAGCGCTGCTTGCCCAGGCGCTGCCCGAGTGTTCGCTGGAGGTACCCGCGTGAACCAGACTGCCCTGCTCGCCCTGCTCACCGCCGTGGTCGGAACAATTATCTACCACCTTGCGCAGCGCCAGGTTCTGCCCGACGCCAGCCCGGCGCTGGTGCTGTGCGTGGCCTACCTCGTCGGCGCGGCGATCTGCGGCGTGCTGATGCTGACGATCTTCCCGCTGCGCGGCGGCATCCGCGCGCAGCTTGGCGGCTCGGTCATTGGTATCGGCTTGGCCGTCGTGCTGATCGAGGCCGGCTTTCTGTGGATGTACCGCAGCGGCTGGACGCTGGCCACCGGCGCGCTGGTGGTCAACGTGCTCGCCACCATCGCGCTCGCCGCGATTGGGGCGATCGTCTTCGGCGAGCGGCTCAGCTGGACGATGGCGGCGGGCGCGCTGCTCTGCGTGGCCGGCCTTGCCGTGATGAGCTACCGCTGAGCGCGGGCTTTCGGCGATCAGGTTTCGGCGAGCAGCCTGCCGAGAACGGTGGTCAGCTCGCGGATGGCGAACGGCTTGGGCAGAAACCAGTTGGCGCCGGCCGCAAGCGCGTGCGATCCCGCCTCGATATTGCCCGACATCACCACGATGGGGAGGCGCGCGTCTTGGGCGCGCAGCGCGCGCACCAGCGCAATCCCGTCGATCGCCGGCATCTCGACATCGGTGATGATCAGGTCGGCGCCGCCGGCTTGGTAGGCGCTCAGCGCCTCCTGGCCGTTCTCGACCCCCAGCACCTTCGGGTCGCCGTAGGTACGCGAAACTACCGAACACAGTACGGCGCGGACGGCCGCATCATCGTCGGCAACAATGCAGTGGCGCAAGTTCAAGGCACCCTCCGAGGCGAGCATACAAGGCTCGCGACAGCATAGTATCGAGATTGTGGGAGCGAACAGGTAGAGTATAGCAGAAAAAAGCCAGGCCGTTGTAGCGCCCGCCGAACGGGGCGACGGGGCGCGGCGCACTTGCCGGCCGCTGGCAAGGCTACTCCTTCGCCGCCCCGGCGCGCGGCCCACCGACAAACATGCGGCGCATGCCCGCGAGAATGCGCTCGACGCTGTAGCCGCAGGTATGGCGCTGGTGGCGCTAGAGCGGCGGCGACATTGCCTCGAGGATCGCGTCGGCGGCGAACTCCAAATCGAGCGGCTGGGCCTTGCCGCGCGCCACTGCCTCGCGCAGCAGCGCAGTGATCCGGGCGTGGCTCCAGCGCCCGAACGGGCCGCGAAACGGCCTTGCCGGCCGCGCGCCGGCGGCGTAGCGGCGAGCGCGTAGGCCGTACAGGTATAATAAGCTCTGCCGCGCGCCACACTACCGCCATAGGCGCGCCAGAAAGGAACCATGATGCCCCACCACGAACCGCTCCGCGTCGCGCTGATCGGCACGGCGCGGCGCTCGTATGGCCTGTATGCCCCGCTGCTGAAAGCGCTGCCCGACGTGGCGCTGGTGGCGGTGTGGGGCCGCAGCGAGGAGTCGGCGCGCCGGCTTGGCGCGAGCCTGGGCGTGCCGGCCTACACCGACCTCGACCGGCTGATACGCGAGACCGCGCCGCAGCTTGGGGTTGTGAGCGTGGCCTACGGCGCGAATGGCCAGGTTGGCCTGATGGCCGTCGAGCATGGGCTGCACGTGCTGCTGGAAACGCCGATTGCCCACGACCTGGGCGAGGCCGACGCGATTATCGCCGCCGCAGCCCAGCGCGGGCTGGCGGTCGAGGTCGCCGAGCAGTTTCACCGGCGGCCGCTCGAGCAGCTCAAGCTCAAGCTGATCGCCGCAGGCTTGTTCGGCCGGGTGTACACGTCGTTCAACGATTTCGCAGGCCACGGCTACCACGGCGTCAGCGTCATGCGCAGCTACCTTGGCTTCGACGCGCGGCCTGTGAGCGTCGCGGGCGCGGTGCAGCGCTACCCGCTGGCGCCGTACTACTCGCGCCTGGCGAATAACGCCGAGGCGCGCGACGAAACCCAGGAGCACGGGATCATACGCTACGACGACGGCCGGCTGGGCGTATTTCACTGGACCAACGTCGGCTACGATTCGCCGCTGCGCTGGTGGCGCAGCAGCCGCTTCCTGGCCGAGAAAGGCATGGGCGTCACCGTCGGCGTTGGCCTGGATGTCGAGGAGCGCCTGTCGCTGCTGGCGCCGGGCGGCGAGGCGCCGCGCTTTATCACCGTCGAGCGCCGCTGGGAGCGCGTCGACGGCGGCGCGCTGGCGGCGCTGATCGCCCACACCGGCGATGCCGACCTGCCGATCGTGCGCTGGGACAACCCATTCGTGCGCGAGGCGCCGGGCAGCACCCCGCAGTGGCACGACGACGAGATTGGCGTGGCGGGCTGCCTGATGAGCCTGGTCGAGGCGGTGCGCAGCCAGACGCCGCCCAGCTACGGGGCGGCGCAGGCCCGGCTCGACCAGGCGCTTATCCTGGCGCTACGCCAGTCGGCCGAGCAGGGCGGCCAGCCGGTGGCGCTGTAGCCGATGCTGGCGGCCGGGGCGGGTTCGCCGCCCCGGCCGCCAGCCTCGGCGCAGCCTTCATCCGAAATTGGCCTGAAAGCTGGCGCGCCGGCCCTGGCGGGCAGCCTTCGGCCCGCGCCGGAGCAGCCAGCCCAGCGCCGCGACGCCGGCCCCGCCGATCAGCAGCGGCATAGCCAGCAGCCCGGCCGGCCAGCCGGCGCCACTCAGGTGCGGCGTTCCGGCGCGGTACTCCAGGCGCTTGGCGGCAAAGCGGGCGAGCGCACCACCGCGCTGCGACGCAATATCTTCCAGCGCGCTCTCGTAGGCAAAGCGCGGCGCGGCCGGGTCGGCCAGCATCACGATCGGCGCGCTGCCAGGCCCCCGCTCGCCATTCAGCGCCGCCGCCACGCGCGCCACGCCCGCGCCGCCGGGCAGCAGCAGCCGCTCGACTGCGGGCAGCTGCGGGGCTTGCCAGCGCGGAACCAGCTGCAGGCCATGCTGCGAGGTGATCGCTGGGCTGGCGGCCATGGTATCGACCTGATATGCCCAGGTAGCCCCGTAGACTTCAAACACGGCCGCCAGGTCGATTTCGCCGACGCCATCGTAGAGCCACACCCCCGCCTGCGGCTTCGGCCAGGCGAAGGCCGCGTGGAGCAGCGCGATGCTGTCGGCAGGCCCAAAGCGGTACTGCGGCATGGCCGGCCTCTCGACAAGATCGAGCGAGGAATAGTGGATGGCGCGCGCGACGCGCTCGGCCAGCGCTGTGCCGTGCAGCCTGGCCAGCAGGTGCAGCGTAGCGTCGATCCCCGAGGTCAGGCCGGCCGAGGTCATGATCCGGCCGTCTTCGGTGTAGCGCACGCCGCGCTGCCAGCGCACCGCCGGGTATGCGCGCTCGAGCCGATCGATATCGCCCCAGTGGGCGGTGGCCGCCTTGCCATCCAGAACGCCGCTGGCCGCAAGCACCTCGGCGCCGGTGCACCACGAAAACAGCAGCTTGGCCTGGCTCGCCTGTGTGCGGATCCAGCTGCGCACCGGCTGGTTCTCGGGCGCGAGGATGGCCGGCATCGCGGGCACGACGACGATATCCGGGCCGTGGCCGAGCCTGGCTTCGAGCTCGCCAAACGAGTAGTGCGGCACAATATCCAGGCCGTCTGTGAGGCTGCGCAGCTCGCGCGTGGCCGCGACCGTGTAGACATTATAGGCGGCCGATTCGGCGAACAGCGTGTAGGGGCCAAGCACATCGTTGGTGTCGTTCAGGTCGCCCAGCACCACCGCCACGGTCGGCTTGTGCGGGTCGTAGGCCGGCGGCGCCTGCGGAACAGCCGCCGCACGCCGCGACGGCGGCGCGCCCGCACGGCTGATGCGCAGCGACATAGCGCATCCGACCGCGCCGGCCAGGAGGATCGGCAGTATAAATGCGGCGCCGTATGCGAGCGCCCTGGCGAGCCGGCCGGCCAGGCCGTGGCGCCGCGCTGGCTTGCCCGCCGCCTGCCCGATAGAAGTATTATCCATGGAATGTTCCTTTCGTTGAAACTTTTCTGTGTGCGGTTTTGCGCTCCTGCGGCGCTCAATCGCGCTCTGCTGCGCCATCGTGTTCGCAGCGCGAGCGGCTGGGGGCATGGCTCGCGTGCCCATGCGTGTGGGCATCGCGGCGATAAAGCATATCGGCCGCCATCGCCAGGATCATGAGCGGGTCGCCGAGCGCCTGGAGGGCTGGCAGATCGATCAACCCGCCCAGCAGCAGCAGCGTAAGCGCGGCTGATGGCATAGCCATAGCGACCGACATCTCGCCGCACGCGCGCCAGCTGCTCTTGTGGGCGTAGCGCATCAGCGCAATCATAGGCAGCGTCATCGACACGACCATCATCCAGTAGCCAAACAGCGGGCGGGCCTCCGTCAGCGCGGCGTAGCCGCTGCCCGCCAGAGCCGTGTGGAGCAGCGCGTGGTAGGCCGCCATCCCAAGCTCCATGGCCATAATCATCTGCAGCAGGTGCCACAGAAAGCGGCCTACGCTCGCCGCGCTTGGGCCTAGGCGCAGTGCCTGGGCGCGCGGCCCGCTATTCATTGCCATAGTTTGCGTCCTTTTCTGGCCGGAATGTGCGAGCTTGCCGCGCATCCGGCCGGTATAGCACAGGCTGCTTGCCGTGCGCCGGGGTTTCTTGCAGCCGCCGGCGCGACGAAACAAGCATACCGGGAAGAGCCATCCGGGGGATGATCCAGAGGTCACGACGCGTAGTCACGATCCGGGGGTGACCGGCCGAATTGGTGGGGTTTGGGGGCGGCTTCGCCGCCCTATTTCTTTTCTTGTGCGGCGCCCGGCACGCGGGCGCGCCTGAAAACACAAGTAATCAAACGGAGTTGGTATAAGAGCCTAAAATACTGGCTCTAGACAATGCCCAGGTCTTTGGCGATCAGGGCGGCCTGCGCGCGGTCGCGCGCGCCCAGCTTGCCGAGGATGCTGGTGAGGTGATTCTTGACCGTGCCCTCGGCCAACACCAGCGCTGTGGCGATCTCGCGGTTGGTGGCGCCACGGGCGAGCAGGCGCACGATCTCAACCTCGCGCTCCGAGAGCGGGTGCGGCTGGGGCGCGGCTGGTTGCCCGCCCAGGCGCGCCAGCTCGGCGACGACCTTGGTGGCGATCGGCGGGGGCAGCAGCGACTGGCCGCGCGCCGCCGCACGCACCGCCGCGTACAGCGTCTCGCCTGACACATCCTTCAGCAGGTAGCCGATCGCCCCCGCGCGCAGCGCCGCAAACACATCGGCGTCGTCGTCGAAGGTCGTCAGCACGATCACCTGCACGTCCGGATGCGTGGCGCGCACGCGCCGGGTGGCCGCGACGCCGTCGAGGATCGGCATGCGCAGATCCATCAGCACAACCTGCGGCCGCACTGTGGCCACGAGCGCGACGGCGGCCTCGCCATCGGCCGCCTCGCCGGCCACCAGCATGTCGGGCTGAGTGGCGAGCAGCAGCGCGAGGCTTTCGCGGAAGAGCGCCTGGTCGTCGGCCAGCAGAATGCGGATTAGCGTGCTCATCCCGGCACCTCCACGATCAGCGCGAGCCCGGCGCCGGGCTTGGTTTGCAGCGTCAGCGACCCGCCGGCCAGCTGCACGCGCTCGCGCAGCCCGATCAGCCCGAAGCCGCCATCGGTGGCGCTGGCGCCGCGGCCATCGTCGGCCACTGTCAGGCGCACCACCGCGGCGTCGCTAAAATCGAGCGTGAGCGCGACGTGGGCCGCCTGGGCGTGCTTGCGCGCGTTGGTCAGCCCCTCTTGCGCGGCGCGGTACAGCGCCTGCTCTTCGCGCGGCTCCAGTGGCCGCGCGTCGCCCAGCACGGCCAGGGTTGCCGCCGGCCCGTCGCCGCCCGAGGAATCGACCAGCTCGGCCAGGGCGGCGGGCAGCGGCTGCTGGCGCTCGGCGCGCAGCGCAGCCACCGAGCGACGCACATCGCCGAGCGCCTCGTGGGCGAGCTGCTGCGCCTTCGCAAGGATCTGATCGGCGCGCGCGCTGTCGGTGGCCGAAACGCCGCGCGCGGCCTGGATCTGCATGTGGATGGTGGTGAGGTAGTGGCCGAGCCCATCGTGGATCTCGCGCGCGATGCGGTTACGCTCGTGCGCCGTGGCTAGCTCCTCGCGCTGTGAGGCGTAGGCGCGCAGCGCCTGGTTGGCGCGCCCAAGCGCGGCGCGGGCGCGCTCGGCCCTGATTATAAAGAGCATGGCGACGAGAAAGGTGGCGCTTTCGCGCAGCACATCCGGCCAGGCCATGCCCAGATGCAGCAGCGGCAGCGGCGCGCCGATCAGCAGCGTGCCCCAGGCCGGCAGCGCGCGCACGCTCTGGCCGACGATCACCAGCAGCAGAAAGGTGCCGCCGACTATGCTGCCGCTGAATACCGCAGCGCCAAGCGCGATCTGCACCGCGAAGTAGCCCCAGCTCAGCCAGCTGCGGCGGCCGCGCTCGACTGCCGGGAAGGCCAGCGTGCCGAGCAGCACCACCAGCCCGCCGAGCGCTATGGTCGCCCAGCCCTGGCTCAGGCGGCCGGCGATCGCCAGGTCGGCGAGCACCAGCGCGTAGCTGCCGGCGAAGAGCCCGGCGAAGAGGCGGTTGGCGTTATCCGCCTGGCTCGGCGGCGAGTGTGCTGGTTCGCTATCCATAAGCCTGGCCTTGCAGCAAGATCGGGCGCCAAAGCGCGCAAACGCAGCCCCATGGTAGTATCAATGCCGAGCAGCTGTCAACGCACGGCCTGCTCGCATTCGGCCAGTGCAGCGCCGCCGTGCGACACGCGTCGCACCGCGGCGCTGGTACGCGGGAGCGACGCGCGCTCAGCGGGCTGCGGCCAGCACTTCGCGGATCGCCGCGATCACCACGTCGGGCTGGTCGGCATGGATGGCGTGCCCGCTCTCGGCGGCCACAACCACGCGCCCGCGCGGCGAGAGCGCGGCCAGCTCGGCCTGCATCTGCGCCCAGACCTGCTCATATTCGCGCGCTACTTCGGGCGTTACGTCGCCCTTGATCGGCGCAACCGCACGGCCATGGCGCACGACCACCAGCGGGATGTCGCCCAGGCTGTCCGTCCGCGCGGTTGGGTCGGCGTCGCTGGCCTGCATTTCAGCAAGAAACGTGCGGAACGTTTTGCCGCTAGCTATGGTGAGCGCGTGGGCCGCCGCCGCTGCGTCGGCGGGCAGCTGCCCCGACACCGGAACGATCGCCGGGAGCAGCGCCAGCAGCCCGGCATCGCCGGCCAGGCTCATCAGGCGCAGCAGGCGCGGCGCGCCCGCCATCGCGGCGTTGATCGGCGTGGGAAAGCGCGCGCTCTGCTGCTCGGTGGCCGAGTCCACCAGCACCATGCCGGCGACGTCGCTGGGGTGCGCCAGGGCGTACTGCCGGATGATCGGCCCGCCGAGCGAGTGGCCGACCAGCACATATGGCCCGGCGACGCCGGCGCGCTCGAGCAGGCTGTGCAGCTCGCCAGCCATGGCCGCCGCAGTGCGCGGCTGCGGGCTAGCGTCGCTCCAGCCCAGGCCGGCGCGATCGTAGACGCACACGCGCGCCTGCTGCGCGATCGCCGGCTGCACCAGCGACCAGTCGAGGCCGATCGAGCCGCCGCCGGCTTCGAGGATCACGGTCGGGCCACCGCTGCCCTGGCAGCTCAGGTGCAGCCGGTAGCCGCCGATGTCTACGAGCTGGCCGGTCGGTGGGTATTGGGCCCGGATGCGGCTCTTGGCCGCCGCGCCAGCCACCAGCAGCGTGCTTGTGAGCGCCAGCGCGCCTGCGGCAATCCACAGCAGTATCTTGCGCGCCCCGTGCCGCCATACGCGCGTGCGCCGCGCCGCAGGTACGCTTTCCGTCATACTGGTCGCCATCTCGCTACTCCTTTGCTTCGGCCGTGTCCGTTCGTGGCCGTTGAGCCCAGGGTAGCAGAGGCGCGCCACGCCGCCATCACCCCGCCAGGGTGATACGCGGCCCGCGCCCGGGTGATACCAGCTCGGTTTGAGCGCTTTCTTGGTGTGAAGCCTTGGCCGGCGAGTCCAGGCATGGCATCACACATAGGACTTGCGCAGTTGGCGTGCTCTGCCTTCGGCAGCGCGGTGCTTTCCTTGTGGATGTGTCCAATTTCCGCGCGGAGCGCGGAAATTGGACACGATGATCAAAAAGTATCGAACGGGATGCCAGCTTGCCACTTCAGCCCAGCAGCCTGTCGAAGTGCTCCTGGTAGGCGCGCTTCGTGCGTGCGCCGACCAGCCGCCCGACCTCGTGGCCGTTCTTGAAGATGATCAGCGTCGGCGCGCCCTGCACGCCAAACTGAACCATGGTGCGCGGCTGCTCGTCGACGTTCAGCTTGGCGATCGTTATTCTGCCGGCGTACTCGGCCGCCAGCTGCTTCAGGATCGGCTCGATCGCCCGGCAGGGCGGGCACCAATCGGCCCAGAAGTCGACTGCTACCGGCAGGGCAGAGGCCAGCACGTCGGCGGCGAAGCTGGCATCCGTCACGGCGATCGGCGTGCCCACGGCTGTTTCGGTGCTCATTGTGCGAAACCTTTCTTTGGTAGTAGGGCTTTTGCTATTCCCATCCTGAGCCTTCGGCAGAGCGGCACTCTATCTTCAGCTGTGCGCGGTTTTTCCGCGCGGAAAACCGCACATAACAGTCAAGAGCACGATGCTGCCGCAGGCAAAATGCACGCAAGCGAAAGCCCTAGGTAGAAGTAGGACAAACGCATTTGCCCCTCTGGCTCACCTATTTCCAATGAAGCCTGATATACTCTACATGTTCAAGTCGACTGGAAGTCAAGCGGGAATTTCGATGGAAGAGCTGACAATCAGCGAGGTCGCGCGGCGCGCGGGGGTGCGCGCCACGACCATCCGCTACTACGAGAGCATCAGCCTGCTGCCAGCGCCGCGCCGCGCCAACGGGCGCCGCCGCTATGACATCGGCATCCTCGATCGGCTGGCGTTTATTCAGGTTGCGCAGCGCCTGGGGTTCACGCTGAGCGAGATCGCGCTGCTGTTCGGGCAGCGCGACAGCGAGGCGCCGCTCGCGGATCGCTGGCAGGCGCTGGCGCGCGAGAAGCTCGCCGACGTCGATCGCCTGATTCGCCACGCCCACCAAGTTCGGCATGCGCTGCTCGGCGGGCTGCGCTGCGATTGCCCAACCCTCGACGCGTGCATCAACTGCGTACTGAAGCACTGTGCCTAACGCCCAACGCGCGTGTACCTCGGGCTTCGAAGCTGTCTGAAAAGGGAAGTGCGAAGGGCTATGCCCGCGCGCACCCCTTTCAATCAGGCTCTTAGGCCGGGCTGTACAGGCTCAGCGGGAGCCACAAGCGCGGCGTGAGGGTTGGCGAAGCGTCCGTGATAGTGATTGTTCCGGTCATCGCCGGGTGGAACGAGCAGTGATAGGTGTATGTGCCGGCCTGCGCCAGCGCTGTGCTGAAGCTTTTGCCGGGCGCGATCGTCCCCGAGCTGATGCTGAGCGTGTCGAACGTGACGGTGTGTGCAACCGAGCCCTGGTTTGTCCAGCTGACCTGCGCGCCGGTGGCCCCGCTGGCCGTGGCCGGCTGAAACGCGAAATCCACAATGTCGATCGCGGTCGCTGGTACGGCCAGCGCAACCCCCAGCAGATACCCCGCGAGCGCGAGCGCGGCGAACAGGGCGGCGGCGTTTCGTAAGCGCATGATTCTCTCCTCGGTAGCTCCGATCCGGCGTTGTCTGCCGTATATACGTCGTGCGGGCACGCCGCGCATCTCGGCCAGCCAATCTTCAAAAAGTAAATCGTGTTTCTTTGACATGTGCGCGAACTGCATATAGAATGCGTGCCGACACTGGCACGCGCCGGCAGCCGCTGCGCGCTACTTCCGAGGAGCACCGAATGACCGTTACCGCGCAGCTTCCGGCCGAAACCAGCGCCGATGGCGCGTTTGTGCGCCAGGCCTACACCATCCGCGATCGCATCAGCGCCGACGGATCGACGGGCTTTCGGGCCGAGCCGGGCCGCTACCACCTGTACGTCTCGCTGGCCTGCCCGTGGGCGCACCGCACGATCATTGTCCGGCGGCTGCTCGGCCTCGAAGACACAATCTCGCTCTCGGTCGTCGACCCGATCCGCGACGAGCGTGGCTGGGCGTTTCGCGATGGCGATGGCCACAGCCGCGACTCGGTCAACGGCTTTGCGTTTCTCTCCGAGGCATACCTGATCACCGACCCGCACTACACCGGCCGCTACACCGTGCCGTGCGTCTGGGATCGCGTGCGCGGACGCCTGGTGACGAACAACTTCCCCGACATCACGATCGATCTCGAGACGCAGTTTGGCGCATTCCAGCGCGCCGGCGCGCCCGAGCTCTACCCTGCGCCGCTGCGCGCCGAGATCGACGCGGTCAGCGCGCTGATCTACGACGACGTGAACAACGGTGTGTACAAAGCCGGCTTTGCCACCAGCCAGGCCGCCTACGAGCGCGCGGTCGATGCGCTGTTCGCCAGGCTCGACTGGCTGGAGGAGCGGCTGGCGCGGCAGCGCTTCCTGGTGGGCGATCAGCTCACCGAAGCCGATATCCGATTGTTCCCGACGCTGGTGCGCTTCGACGCGGTGTACTACGGCCACTTCAAGTGCAACCTGCGCCGGCTGGTCGATTACCCGAACCTGTGGGGCTACGCGCGCGACCTGTATGCGCGCCCCGGCTTCGGCGACACGGTGAACTTCGACCACATCAAGCGGCACTACTACATGACCCACGAGAAGCTTAACCCGTCGCGGATTGTCCCGAAGGGGCCGCTGGCCGACTGGGATGCGCCGCACGGGCGCGACACACAGGCGTAGATATGGCGATGCCTCTTTTTCAGGTTCGCGACGCCCTGCCGAGCGAGCGCGACGCGATCCGCGCGCTGACGTTCGCGGCGTATGGCCAGTATGCCACGGCGATGCCGGCTGGGGCGTGGGAGCCGCTGCGGCAGGCGCTGGCGGCGGCGCTGGATGCTGGCGGCCCGGCCGAGCGCATTGTGGCCGAGCAGGATGGGGAGCTGCTGGGCAGCGTGCTGCTGTTTCCGCCGGCTGGCGACACGGCCGATCGGTCGGGCGGGCGCATGCGCTGGCCCGAGCTTCGGCTGCTGGCGGTTGCGCCCTCGGCGCGCGGCCGGGGCATTGGCGGCGCGCTGGTGGATGCCTGCCTGCTGCGCGCGCAGCAATCCGGCGCGGCGGCGCTGGGGCTGTATACCTCGGATAGCATGCGCGTGGCGATGCGGCTGTACGAGCAGAAGGGCTTTCGGCGCGCGCCGGAGTACGATTTCCAGCCGAGCGGCGCCGAGCTGGTGAAGGCGTACTACCGGCCGTACGCCTAGCAGCGCTGCTTTTCAGGTAGCCACATTTGACACGAGCTACGTGGTGGGGTTCGGGGGCGGCTTTTCCGCCCCCGAAAACTTCCCTTTTGGCCAGCTGCGGCCACTGCTGGCAGAGCGGTACTTGTTCATGGATGGTGCTGAGATGTTGGCGCTTTGCCGCCAACATCTCAGCACTGCCGCAGGCAGAACCAGCCGATATCGCAGGCGACCGCGTAAGCCCTGTATTTGAAAGAGATTGCGGCTAGGGCTGCGTGCCGAGCAGCTGCTTCAGGGTGGCCCCAAGCTCCTTCAGGCTCACCGGCTTGCTGATATACGCGCTCGCCCCAGCCTCGAGGCAGCGCTCGCGGTCGCCGGGCATCACCAGCGCGGTGAGCGCGACGATCGGCGTTGCCGCGAACTGTGGCTGCGCGCGCAGCCGGCGGATGGCCTCGAGGCCGTCGAGCACCGGCATCTGAATATCCATCAGAATCACGTCCGGCCGGGCCTCGCTCGCGCGCTGCAGCGCCTCGGCGCCATTGCGCGCCGTCAGCAGCCGGTAGCCCAGGAACTCGATATAGTCGCCCAGCGCCGTGACGCTGATCTCGTTGTCTTCGGCCAGCAGCACGGTTCGCGCCGCGAGCTCGCGCGAGGCGTGCGGCAGCGCGGCCGCCGGGTCGTCGGCGTGCGGGGCACCTGCGCTGCTGGCCGGCGCCTCGCCGCCGGCCGGCCGGCGCCAAGGAATCGCCACGGTGAAGGTGCTGCCCTGGCCCGGCACGCCGGCGCTAGCCACGTTCACGCTGCCGCCGTGGCGCTCGCTCAGGCGGTGCACCAGCGCCAGGCCCAGCCCGGTGCCCTCAAACTGGCGCGCCAGCCCGCTGTCGAGCTGGGTGAAGGGCAGAAACAGCCTGCCGATATCGGCGGGCGCGATGCCAATGCCGGTGTCCATCACCGCGAAGCGGATCACCTGCGCCTCGGCGTCGGCGCTGACGCGCAGCTCGACCGAGCCGCCCGGCGCCGTGAACTTCACCGCATTCGAGAGCAGGTTCACCAGGATCTGCTTGAGCCGGCGCGGGTCGGCCTCGAGCTGGGCCGATGTATCGTTGCAGCTGAAGGCGACGCGCAGGTTCTTCTTCGAGGCCAGCTCCTTGATGAACAGCAGGCTCGACTGGCATATATCGTCGAGCAGCACCGTCTCGAACTGCATATCCAGCCGGCCCGCCTCGATCTTCGAAAGGTCGAGGATATCGTTGATCAGCGCGAGCAGGTGCCTGCCGCTCGACTCGATCGCGTGCACCCAGCTCAGCTGGCGCTCGTTGAGCGCGCCGCGTACCTGCTCGCCCAGCAGCTCGGACAGCGCCAGAATGCTGTTGAGCGGCGTGCGCAGCTCGTGGCTCATGGTCGCTAGAAACTCGTCTTTCGCGCTGAGCGCTTTGGTGAGCTGCAGGTTGGCGCGGCTGAGGTCGGTGGTGCGCTCGGCCACCAGCTGCTCGAGCTGGGCGTTCCAGCGGGCGTTCTCGATCGCCAGCGCGGCGTAGCCGGCCAGCAGCATCAGCGCCTCGACATTCTCGGTGCTGATCGGCCGCCCGCTGATCAGGTTGTCGACGGCGATCAGCGCCACCGGGCGATTGCCAACCCAGCCGGCTAGCACCAGGTGGTGCTTTACGCCATACATCCGGTGCTCGGGCGGCAGCTGGTAGTCCTGCGTGTAGTCCTCGGAGACGCACAGGCCCTGCGGGCCGTTGAGCACCTGCTGCCAGGGCTTGGCGGTGTCGGGCTGCACGATCCAGCTGATATCTTCGAGCGCGCCCTCGCGCGTGGTGCCGATCGTGCCGAGCACCTGGCCGGTGTCTTTGTCGTGCAAGAACAGCCCGACGCGGTCGAAGCCCAGGCCCTGCCTGATGCTGCTGTAGATCTGGAGCAGGCAGCGCTGGAGGCCGGCCATCGGCGTGATGATCTTGCTGAGCTGGATCACCTTCTCGAGCATGGCGCGGTGCGCGGCGTCGCGCGCCTGGGCCTGCTTGTGGGCGGTGGTGTCGGTGATAAAGCCATGCCAGAGGGTGCTGCCGTCGGCCTCGCGCAGCGGGTTGGATTTGCCCTCGACCCAAACTTCGCCGCGCTGGGGATGCTGCAGCCGGAACTCGACGCTCCAGGGCTCGAGGGTGCGCGCCGACTCGGCGAGCGTGTGCTGGACGTGCGCGCGATCTTCGGGGTGGATCACCTCGAACATGCGCGATCCATCCGAGCTCACCTCCTCGAATCGCAGGCCGTAGATCGCCTCCCAGACCGGGCTGGCATACGACATGTACATCGTGCCGTCGGGGCGCTGGCGCAGCGCGCACAGGCCGCCGGGGGCGGTGACGGCGATCTTGGCGATCTGCTCTTCGAGCTCGAGCTTCTCCTGCAGCGTCTGCTCGATCAGCTTGTGCTCGGAGATATCGAGGCAGAACGCCAGCAGGTGGTCGCTATCGATTTTGATCGCCCGCAGCGACACCCACACCAGCCGCCCGTTGCGGTGCTTGAACTGGAACTCGCCCTCGGCGGCGCCGCGCGCCACGACGGTGGCGAAGGCCTGCAGGCCGGCGGCGCGGCCCTCGTCGGGGAGCACGTCGGCGATGCCGATCTGCCGCAGCTCCTCGGCACCGTAGCCGAGCAGCAGCTCGGCGGCGTGGTTGCTCTCGGTGTAGCGCCCGTTGCGATCGGCCACGAATATGGCGATCGGGGCGTGCTCGATGTACGATCGGAACCTGGCCTCGCTGGCGGCCAGGGCCAGCTCAGTCTGCTTGCGCTTGGTGATATTGTTGAAGTTCGCGATGATCGCGCCGACGGCCGGTTCGTCGAGCAGGTTTGTGGCGCTGCAGGCCAGCCATTGCCACGAGCCGTCTTTGTGGAGCGCGCGCAGCTCGATGCTGCGCGTGGCGCCTGGCTGCCGGGCTACGTCGCTGAACAGCGCCATGGTGCCCGCGAGATCCTCGGGGTGAACCAGCTCGAAGCCGTTGCTGTTCAGGCGCGAGCCTGGTGGGTAGCCCAGCGCCTGCTCGTAGTTCGGGCTGTTGTAGATGATGTGCCCGTCGGCGCTGAGCAGCGCGATCACATTGGCGCTCTTTTCGATCAGCGCGCGAAAGCGCTGCTCGCTGCGCTCGAGCGCCATGCTGGACTGCTGGCGCTCCGCCAGGGAGATCGTGCCCAGTGCGGTGAGCCCCAGCCCGGCGATCAGCGCGATCCACGGCAGCCAGGTGCGCCTGGTGCCGGCGTAGGCCGGCGCTGGCCGCACCACCAGCTGCCACTCGTGGCCGCCGATGTCGAAGCTGGCGGTGTAGTGCGTGCCTGCCAGCACAGCCGCCTGCGATGCGCCGGGGGGCGGATTGGCGTTGGTGTACACCAGCCCGT